>NZ_JBWKNG010000024.1:30582-112479 GCF_059415465.1 Pseudomonas sp. GW821-FHT10C09 | reverse complement strand
GCGTACGGTTACCGGGATAGCGAATTCTTTTTCATGAAGATCAAGAGCGTCTTTCCCGGTAATCCGTGAAGAACCATTTTTTTTGCCATACCGAGGTTGGCAAAACGTCCTTGCACGGCCGAAATCATTGCACTTAGTCCCCTGACATAGTCTGTTGACGCAGATTCGCAACGGGCCTGAGCCAGCACAAGTCTCTGGCGTCGGAATAATGGCAAAAAGCTACGCCCGCGTCGTTTTCAGAACGCTTGAGGTCGATTCAGAGTGGTGGCCTGAAAAAATGCCCGGGCGCGTGGATCACAGGCGCAAGCCACGTTGATGCGCTGCCAGTCCGTGGCCTCACCGCCAGGATTGAATGCTGTGGCAGAAGACAGCAACACACCGAAGCGTCGGGCCTGCGTGCGCACCTGAGCGTAGTCGGACATTCGCGATCGCGCCCAGATGAACAGCCCGCCCACCGGTTTGCCGAAAACTTCCCAATCGGCATCTTCGAGTATCTGCAAAGCGGCCTCTCTGTCGGTGTTCAAGCGCTGGCGCTGACGCTGGACCAATTTGCGATACGCGCCGCTGGCCAGGAGGCAAGCCAGCACCGATTCGCAGAACCTTGAGGCGCCCATGCTGCTGGTCATCTTGACCTCGGCCAGTCGCGAAACAACCGCGACACTGGCGACGACAAAGCCGACGCGCAATGAACTGCTGAGGGTTTTGGAGTAGCTCCCGACGTAGATGACGTTGTCGTCGATCCCCAGCGCCGCGAGGCGAGTGCCGGGGCCGCGGTGCAAATCGGCAAAGACGTCATCTTCGATGACCAGCACACCGTGGTCTCGGGTCAGTTGCAGCACCTGCTGCGCCACCGCGGGTGCCAGGCTGCTGCCGGTCGGGTTGTGGTAGAAGCTATTGATAAACAGCGCACGGGGCCTGTGCTTCAGCAGCAACGCCTCCAGCACCTGCGTATCAGGCCCGCGCGGGGTCCGCGGCACCTCGATCATCGTCATGCCGTTGAGCCTGAGCAGATCGAACAACAGCGAATACCCCGGGTTTTCAACCACCACGCAATCCCCCGGCTTGAGCAAGGTACGCACGATCAGATCAAGCCCATGGGTCGCCCCGGTGGTGGTCAGAATCCGCCGCTCATCCACTTCGATGTCGAGTGGCTGGAGACGCTTGAGGATCTGCTCACGCAAGGCAGGCAAACCCAGTGGCGTGCTGTAGCTGAACAAACCGGCCATGTCGGTGCGGCTCACCTGGCGAATGGCGTAGCTCAAGTCGTCGGTTTCACGCCAGCTTTCGGGCAGGCTGCCACAGCCCAACTGGAGTTCACCGGGCAGGCCCTTCTGCGTTACATCAGCTCCTTCGAACCAAGGGCAACCCTGTCGCCGCCCAGCCCCCTGCGCAGGATGGGCAACCATGAAACCGGTGCCCTGACGCGGCGCCAGCATGCCTTGCGTCACCAGACGCTCACAGGCTTCGACGACACTGGATTGACTGAGCAGATTGACCCGTGCAATTTGCCGCGCTGAAGGCAAACGCGTCCCCGGCAGCACCCCTTCCTGACGGAGCCAGCCAGCCAACGCGTCGACGATTTGCTGCACGACGGGCACCAATGCCTGTCGATCGATTCTCAATTCCATGAGCAAGCAAACTCCTGTCCGTTTTGCGGGAAACAGTTAATCACAGGAGCGCTGGAGGGGATGTGCGACAAAGCCGCCAAAACCCTCGGTTCTAACCCTTTGAAACACATTGAGCAGTCCCGTCCCGGAACTGTAAAAAAGCCCGCAAAGGTGCGGGCTTTTTCCTACGTAGCGGCGAATGACTTCAAAACGCGGTAACGCCACCATCCACGGCCAGCGAATGACCGGTGGTGAACGCGGCACCGTCGCTGCACAGGTACAACACCGCGCTGGCGATCTCCTCCACCTTACCGATGCGACCCACCGGGTGCATGGCGTTGGCGAAATCGCCCTTCTTCGGGTCTGCTTCATAGGCACGGCGGAACATGTCAGTGTCGATCACCGCCGGGCAGACCGCATTCACGCGAATCTTTTTCTTGGCATATTCGATGGCCGCCGACTTGGTCAGGCCGATAACCGCGTGTTTGGACGCCGCGTAAATGCTCATCTTCGGTGCAGCCCCCAGGCCCGCCACCGAAGCGGTGTTGACGATCGCGCCGCCGCCCTGGGCCAACAACAAAGGCAACTGATACTTCATGCACAGCCAGACGCCTTTGACGTTGACGCCCATGATCGCGTCGAACTCATCCAGTGTGCCGTCGGCGAGTTTGCCTTTTTCGATCTCGATGCCGGCGTTGTTGAAGGCATAGTCGAGACGGCCGTAGGTGTTCACCACTTCATCCATCAGATTTTTTACATCGCTTTCCAGCGTGACGTTGCAACGCACGAAGGTCGCTTCGCCGCCGGCCGTACGAATCAGCGCCACGGTGCCTTCGCCGCCGGCGGTGTCCATGTCGGCCACCACCACTTTCAGCCCTTCGGCAGCGAATGCCTGGGCCGTCGCACGGCCAATACCGTTGGCAGCGCCGGTCACCACGGCGACCTGGCCGGAAAACGTCATGCTCATTGTTATGTCCTCGAGTACGGGGGATTTCGTAGTTTCAGTCTAGCCACAGAGGGTCATGCCGCGGCAGCACTATCAGGTGGCCGGTTGGGCGCCCATGCGTGGCAGTGATAGAACGACCGTACCAACTATCACTGCACTGGATCGATGTGCATTCGCCGCATCAGCCAAACTTGCGGCATTGAGCTTGAAGGGCTATCAACAAGGCTTCATTCATCTTGAGTGCCTGTCATGACTACCCAGACCAATCGCCAGTTTCTGCTCGCCAAACGTCCGGTGGGTCCAGCGACCCGCGAGACTTTTACCTATCAGGAAGTACCGGTCGGCGAGCCGGCGGCAGGTCAGATTCTGGTGAAAAACGAATTCCTGTCCCTGGACCCGGCCATGCGCGGCTGGATGAACGAGGGCAAGTCCTACATTCCGCCGGTCGGTTTGGGTGAAGTAATGCGCGCCCTGGGCGTAGGCAAAGTCGTTGCGTCGAACAACCCGGGGTTTGCGGTCGGGGACTACGTCAACGGCGCCCTTGGCGTGCAGGATTACTTCCTCGGCGAACCGCGCGGTTTCTACAAGGTTGATCCGAAACTGGCGCCATTGCCGCGCTACTTGTCCGCCCTGGGCATGACCGGCATGACCGCCTACTTCGCTCTGCTCGATGTCGGCGCGCCAAAGGCCGGTGACACCGTGGTGTTGTCGGGCGCAGCCGGTGCAGTGGGCAGCATTGCCGGGCAGATCGCCAAGATCAAAGGTTGCCGCGTGGTCGGGATTGCCGGCGGCGCGGACAAGTGTCAGTTCCTGATCGACGAATTGGGTTTTGACGGTGCCATCGACTACAAGAACGAGGACGTCATCGCCGGTCTTAAACGCGAATGCCCGAAAGGGGTCGACGTGTATTTCGATAACGTCGGCGGCGACATTCTCGACGCCGTGCTGAGCCGACTGAACATGAAGGCACGCGTGGTGATTTGCGGCGCGATCAGCCAGTACAACAACAAGGAAGCGGTCAAGGGCCCGGCCAATTACCTGGCGCTGCTGGTCAACCGCGCACGCATGGAAGGTTTTGTGGTGATGGACTACGCCGCCCAGTTCGCCGCCGCCGGGCAGGAAATGGCCGGCTGGATGGCCAAGGGGCAACTCAAGAGCAAGGAAGACATTGTTGATGGACTGGAGACATTCCCGGAGACACTGATGAAATTGTTCAGCGGCGAGAATTTCGGGAAGTTGGTGTTGAAGGTTTAACCCGATTTTTTGAAGTCACCAAAAACCACTGTGGGAGCGAGCCTGCTCGCGAAAGCGGTGTATCAGTCAACATTGATGTCGACTGACACTCCGTCTTCGCGAGCAGGCTCGCTCCCACAGGGTTAGCGGTGTTCAGGCGAGTTCGGCGACTACCGCGGCGAGTGCCTTGGCCGGATCAGCCGCCTGGCTGATCGGACGGCCAATCACCAGATAATCGGAACCGGCGTCCAGGGCCTGGCGCGGGGTCAGGATGCGGCGTTGATCGTCTTGCGCACTGCCCGCCGGACGAATGCCCGGGGTCACCAGTTGCAACGACGGGTGAGCCGACTTCAAGGCCTGGGCTTCCAGCGCCGAGCACACCAGACCGTCCATCCCGGCTTTTTCCGCCAGCGCGGCCAGGCGCAACACTTGCTCCTGTGGCTCGATGTCCAGACCGATACCGGCCAGGTCTTCACGTTCCATGCTGGTCAGCACGGTCACGCCGATCAGCAGCGGCTTGGGTCCGGTACGCTGGTCCAGCACTTCACGGCAGGCCGCCATCATGCGCAGGCCGCCGGAGCAGTGAACGTTGACCATCCACACGCCCATTTCCGCAGCGGCCTTGACGGCCATGGCGGTGGTGTTCGGGATGTCGTGGAATTTCAGGTCCAGGAACACTTCGAAACCCTTGTCACGCAGGGTGCCGACGATTTCCGACGCGCAGCTGGTGAACAATTCCTTGCCGACTTTTACCCGGCACAGCTTCGGGTCCAACTGGTCGGCCAGCTTCAGTGCGGCGTCACGGGTGGGGAAATCCAGGGCGACGATGATAGGAGTCTGGCAGACGGACATGTGCGGGCTCTCAGGCAGGACGAAATCGGCGCGCATTGTAGCGGAACCAGCGGCGCTGCGGGACCCGATGATCGGTAATTCGTCATCGGCGCTCAGGCAAGACTAGTCCTTTGGCCAATTGTGTCGAGGCCGATACACTCATGACACGCTCACAACATCCTTCATCGCTACCGTCGGCAGCCGCAACACGTCCTTACAGCACTTCCCGCCTCCGGGCCGGACGCCTATGCTGAAGCCACAACCTCGCAGCCCATCTTTGTGGTTGGCAGCCTCTCTGGCAGATGAACGCACGCATGCACAACACCCTAGCCCCTTTGAACGACGATCAAAAAGCGCCCGGCGATGACAAACGCTGGAGCATTCGCGCCCTGATCGTCGACGATGACGTCCCGATTCGCGAACTGATGATCGACTACCTCGCCCGGTTCAACATCCACGCCAGCGGTGTCACCGACGGCGCGGCGATGCGCCTGGCGCTACAGGCCGAACATTTCGACGTGGTGGTGCTGGACTTGATGCTGCCGGGCGAAGACGGTTTGTCGTTGTGTCGCTGGCTGCGTGCCGAATCGGACATTCCGATCCTGATGCTTACGGCCCGCTGCGAACCGACCGACCGGATCATCGGCCTGGAACTGGGCGCCGACGACTACATGGCCAAACCGTTCGAACCCCGTGAACTGGTGGCGAGGATTCAGACCATTCTGCGTCGGGTGCGCGATGATCGCACCGAACAGCGAGCCAACATTCGCTTCGACAACTGGCGCCTGAACAGCGTGTTGCGCCAGTTGATTGCCGCCGACGGCCTGGTGGTGCCGCTGTCCAACGCCGAATTCCGCCTGCTCTGGGTGTTTATCGAACGTCCGCGTCGGGTGCTCAGCCGCGAGCAATTGCTGGACGCGGCTCGTGGCCGTTCGATTGAAGCCTTTGATCGCAGCATCGACCTGCTGGTCTCGCGCCTGCGCCAGAAACTCGGTGATGACCCCAAAGCCCCGCAGTTGATCAAGACCGTTCGCGGCGAGGGTTATCTGTTCGACGCCAGAGACATCGGCTGATGCGTGCGCGCTTCGATACGCTGTTCGGCCGCCTGTTCGGCGTGCTGTTGCTGGCGATCTTCCTTGCGCACCTGTTGGCATTTGCCTGGTTTCACCATTACGGCCCGCCCCCTCCTCCACCGCCGCCGGAGTTTTCCCAAGGCGTTGACGGACAGCGCCCACCGATGGACCCACGCTTTGAAAACCGCCCGCCTCGGCCATGGTTTGGCGGGCCGTTGGTGCCGCTGACCTTTCAATTGATCTCGCTGGTCATTGCGGCCTGGTACGGCGCCAAACTGCTGAGCCGGCCGATCCAGCGCCTGAGCGATGCCGCCGAGCGCTTGAGCGAAAACCTCGACAGCACGCCACTGGATGAGTCGGGCCCACGGGAAGCGCGGCAAGCGGCCTACACCTTCAACTTGATGCAGAAACGCATCATCGAACAGGTGCAGCAGCGCTCGCGGATGCTCGGCGCGGTGTCCCATGACCTGCGCACGCCGCTGTCGCGGCTCAAATTACGTCTGGAGCAGATCGACGACGAGAAGCTGCAAGGTCAGATGCGTCAGGATCTGGACGACATGATCAGCATGCTCGACGCCACCCTGACGTATTTGCACGAACAGCGCACCAGCGAGGCCCGGCAATGGATGGACGTGCAGGCGCTGGTGGAGTCGCTGTGTGAAAACGCCCAGGACCAGGGTGCCGAAGTGCAGGCCAGCGGCCACTGCGCCCCTCTGCACGTCCAGCCGATGGCGTTGCGTTCGTGTATCAATAATCTGCTGGATAACGCGTTGCGCTATGCCGGACAAGCGTTGATCACCCTCGAAGACAGTCGCGAAACCCTGGTGATCCGGGTGATTGACCAGGGTCCGGGCATTGCGGCGGATAAGCGTGAGGCGGTGTTTGAACCGTTCTTTCGGCTGGAGGGTTCACGCAATCGCAACTCCGGCGGTGTCGGCCTGGGCATGACCATCGCCCGCGAGGCTGCGGAACGGTTGGGCGGGCAATTGAGCCTGGAAGAAACCCCCGGCGGTGGTTTGACCGCCGTCATTCACCTGCCCCGCACCTGAGCCACACATAAATTCCTACAGGGGTCATGCCAGGCATGAGAGCTGTGTGTACTGACCGGTACAAACCTCACATACCCACGACACCTTGCCCCTTGAGGCTGCATAAGCCGGTGTCCCCACCGGTTTTCCATTCCAGGGAGTGAGCACAATGATCGGTAGCGTCAGCAACTACACGAGCTATACCAGCACCAGCAGCACCACATCCAACACCGCCCGCAACCAGCAGTTCCAGAAAGAACTTTTGGCCAAGCTCGACACCAACAGCGACGGCGCGGTGGATCAGGACGAGCTGAAAAGTGCCTTGTCGCAAAAATCCGACGACGGCCTGTTGGTCAGCCTGAGCAAAAACTTCGCCGACCTCGACAGCGATAACAGCGGCAACCTGAGCAGCGAAGAAATGGCCGCGATGGCCCCGCCACCACCGCAACATGATCAACCACCCAGCACTGAGCTCGCCGATGCCATGATCAGCGCGCTGGACACCGACGGTGACGGCGCCATCAGCAGCGACGAACTGAGTACCGGCCTGACCAGCGCCGACAGCACTGCCGACAGCAAGGAAATCTTCTCGGCCCTGGACAAGAACCAGGACGGCACCGTCAGCAAGGACGAACTCGCCGCCAGCCTGGCCCCTCCGCCGCCACCACCACAGCAGGTGTCCAGCGAGGAGCTGTTCAGCCAGCTCGATACCGACAGCGATGGCAGCGTGACCGCCACCGAACTGAGCAGTGCGCTGCAGGCGAGCAACAGCACGTCATCGACCAGCACCGACACCAGCGCCGCACTGCTCAAGGCACTGGACAGTGACAGCAGCGGCGGTGTCAGCAGTGATGAATTGTCAGCAGCGTTGCAAGCAGGCCGTGAGAAGACTAGTGACAGCTCGACCGATCAGTTCAACGTCAACGAGGCGCTGCACAAAATGATCGCCAATCTGAGCAAGCAGTATTCGCTCGATAACGTGGCGACGGTGGGCAAGTACCTGAACGTTGCTACCTGAGCCAAGCGTCAAGCCCGGTAGACCGCAGCGACCCTATCGCGAGCAGGCTCACTCCTTCAGGGGATTTGTGAACGACACAGATCCAGTGTGGGAGCGAGCTTGCTCCGGGCGGCGTTCCGACGAAGGGGCCTTAAGCCTCAATACAAAACTTTAAGGCCGGCGATCTTCTACCCGCGCCTGACTCTTGCTCCAGTCAGTCAGCAAGCTGTACGCCACCGCCAACAAGGTCGGCCCGATAAACAGCCCGATAAACCCGAACGCAATCAACCCGCCAAACACCCCCAACAGCACAATCACCAACGGCAGATTCCCGCCCCGGCTGATCAGGTACGGCTTGAGCACGTTGTCGACGCCACTGATGATGAACATGCCCCAGATCCCCAGGAACACCGCCATCCCGTACTCGCCTTTCCAGGCCAGCCACGCCGTGGCCGGAATCCACACCAGCGGTGGCCCCATCGGAATCAGGCTGAGCAGGAAGGTCACGATGCCCAGCACCAAGGCGCCCGGCACCCCGGCAATCAGGAACCCGATCAGTGCCAGCACGGCCTGCGCCGCCGCCGTACCAATTACACCGTTCACCACCCGCTGTACCGTGCCCGCCACCAGATCAATGTAATACCCGGCGCGCTGACCGATCAGACGCTCCAGCAAACCATGAACAAAGATCGCCAGACGCGGGCCGTCGCGGTAGAAAAAGAACACAAACACGATGCTCAGCGTCAGCTCGAGAATCCCGCCGCCAATCTGCGCACTGCGCGCCAGCAGCCAGTTACCGACCTGACCCAGATAAGGCTTGAGCGAGATCATCATTGCCGCGCCCTGCTCATCGATGCTGTTCCAGATCACCACCAGCCGTGCGCCTACCAAGGGAACACTGCCTAGCCAGTCAGGCGCCTGCGGCAGGCCTTCGACCTGTACATCCTTGATAAACACCGTGGCGTCACGCACATGGTCGGCCAGGTTGAACCCCAGCCATACCAGCGGCACGGCTACCAGTAACATCCAGCCGAGGGTCAGCAGCGCTGCCGCCAGGGATTCACGGCCATTCAGCCAACGGGTCAACAAACGCATCAGCGGCCAACTGGCAAACGCCAGCACCGCGCCCCAGAACAGCGCTGACCAGAACGGCGCCATCACCCAGAAGCTCGCGCCAAACAGCACCAGGAGCAGAATCTGCACCAACAGCCGATCGTTATTGGGCATGTAAAGTCTCAAAAAGTCAGTCAACAAAGGGTAGACGAACGCGTCGCGCGCATTCGCCTGTGCAGCTTATCGCAACAGCTCGATGTGCAGGCCAGAGCCTTCGACGGTGCCGGCTTCCAGTCGCGCCGCTCGCACACCCTGAGCAATCAATGCCTGACGCCAGGCCTCAGCCTTGGTGCCGGAAACACTGACTCGCAAGGTGGTGTCCAGGTTCAGTCCGCGTGAAATCAGACGCAGCCACGTGTCGTCGGGATCAGCGTTCAGTTTCGGGAAATCGAGTTCACCAGTGCTTTTGAGTTGACGCAGCAGAGTGGCGGACGTCGGCAACAAGTCGCCCAACGGCGCCGCCGCGTCGAATTGCTCGACATGCAGGTAGGCTTTGCGGTTACCGCGCGTGATGCTGTAAAGCGCCACCAGCGAATTGTCCTGTGGCGCCGCCAGTCTCAGCAGCAAATACGCCTGTTGATCGTCGGCACCGTAGAGTTTGGCGTTGCCGAAAACTTCGTTGGCCCACAGGCTGCTTTCGCCGCAATCGCGGGCCTGGCACCAGAACAGCAACTCGGCGCCCTGCTTCTGCAAGGCTTCCCGCGCAGCAGTAAAGGCTTCGGTGGAGGAATGCTCCGGCGGCAACTCGTAGGTGACCGAGGTGGTCTGCCCGCGTGCCGTGACCTGACCGTCAAAGCGCAGCTGGCCGCTGATCTTGCGGATAGAACCCAGGGGGTAGATCCGTTCAAGCTCGACGGCCGGACGATAATCAACGATCTGCGCATCTTCCATGCGCGGCAGGATCGGCAAGTCCTGACTGCCCGGGACATCAGCGGCAAACGATAAAGGACTGAAACAACACAGCGCCAGCAGACTGAGTGAACGCATGGACAGGCTCATCGGATCAGCATGGCCTGGGCCCCTTTTAACTTCCGTTCCTTGTTATCGAAACCCGGGGCATGCTCCGTGCAGGGCAGGCCGGGTTTCTCGAGCACGATAGAGACCTTGTGGCCATTCGGGGTCGCAGCGGTAGAGCGATCTATCATGGTTGTCTCCCATTTCAACCCGCCCAGCCTCGACAGTTGCCCGGCGCAAGTCAAGGAACGGCGAAGAACCGATTGAAACAGTCTGCGACAAGGTCGGCGCCGGTTTCGTCATTCAGGTGCAAATGATGACCGCCTGGCAGCTGTTCACGGCTAAAGGGTAGACGTTCCAGCAACTCGGAATGTTTGGCGAGCATGCCGTCGGCCGCCACCACCAGTTTGGCCGGACAACTGATCCGCTGGACAAACGCCATGGCCTGTTCGGTGGTCAGACGCAGCGGCGACGGCAGCGTCAGGCGGTTGTCGGTGCGCCATGTGTAACCGCCCGGCACGGGCATCAAACCGCGCTGGGCCAGCAGCTCGGCGGCTTCGCGACTGACCGCTACCAAGCCCTTCATGCGTGCTTCGATGGCGCGATCGAGGGTGTTGTAGACCGGTTTTTGTTTCTCCCGCAAATCCAGCTGCGCTTGCAGGGCCATGCCCATGCGCTCGGCCGCATTTTCGCCTTTGTCTGTAGGAGGAATGATGCCGTCGATCAACGCCAGGTGTGTGACGCGCTCCGGCATCGACCCGGCAATGATCAACGAGGCGATGGCCCCCATGGAGTGCCCCATCAGCGCAAAACGTTTGAGGCCCAGTTGCTCGGCGACTTGCAATACGTCATGGGCGTAGTCCCACATCGCGTAACCGGCACCAGGCGGACGATGCCCGGAGTGACCGTGACCGGCCATGTCCAGGGCGATGATGCGCAGGCCTTTGAGCTTGGGCGCCAGACGGGCAAAACTGTTGGCATTGTCGAGCCAGCCATGCAGCGCAATCACCGGCAAGCCGTCTTCAGGACCGAACAAGTGTGCCGCCAACTCGATGTGCGGCAGGCTCAGACGGACTTCTTCGACGGCATTGCTCATGCGCAATCCTTTTGGCTGCGACCGTCCCATCGGCTGAACAGGGTTTTCAGCAGCGTGGCCGTGTCATGTGGACGTTCGAGAGGAAACATGTGACCGCCGGGCAGCGTCAGGGATTCACCCTGCGGCATACGTCCGACAGCGCTTGCGTGATGACGCATCACCACGCGGCTCTTGTGCCCGCGCACCACCGCCAGCGGCACTTGCAGCTGACGCGTGCGACCGGGGCTGGTGTGGGGCACGCCACGGTAGATGCTGATTTCCGTCGCAGGATCAAAGCGCAGGCGCAGCTTGTCACCGACCTTGTGCAAACCGTGTTGCAGGTAGGCGTCAAAGCATTCCGGGTCAAAACTGCGGAACAGGGTTTTGCCCGAGAAGTAGCTACGGGCACTTTCGAGGTCGGCGAATTCTTCGCGACGTCCCAGGGTACGGCCGGCCGGGGTCAAGCGGTCGATGAAGCCGAATCGCTTGGCGGCGCGGATGACCCATTGATCGGCGCGCGTCAGCACCGGTGAATCGAGCATCACCACGCCGCGATACAACTCAGGGCAACGCAGCGCCGCGTGCAGGTGCAGCACGCCACCAAAGGAATGGCCGACGCCCCACACCGGTTCCGCCTGCTGCTTGAGGTGATGGATCAATTCGTCCACCAGGTTGTACCAGTTGTCGTCCGCCGGAAAACGCGGGTCATGAGCGTGCTGCTCCAGATGCGTCACCTGATACTCGGGCGCCAGCGCCGCAAACAACTTGCCGTAGGTCCCGGAAGGAAAGCCATTGGCGTGGGCGAAAAATATCTGTTGCGACATACCGGCAAATCCATGAGCGAGAACAGGCGTTGATTGTCCGTAAGACAACGGCTGACAGCAATGACTGTAAGTGACAGGAATGATGACAGTCCGGTCAAGACTATGCAGTGGAGCCATAGTGGCGAGCGAGCTTGCTCGCGTTCGGCTGCCCAGCAGTCGTCGCTCTTCCAATGCGGTCATCCGTGACGGAGATTAGGGCTGCTGCGCAGCCCAGCGGGAGCAAGCTCCCTCGCCACAAAAGACCAGGCAGTTTGCCTGGGATGTCAGCGGGCTGGCGGATTTTCGCCCAGCGGCACGACCGCCATGGTCAGGCGCGACACGCAACTGGCCTTGCCTTCATCGCTGGTCAAGCGGATGTCCCAGACGTGCGTCGTGCGACCGATGTGGATTGGCGTGGCCACGGCTGTCACCCGCCCACTGCGCAGGCCACGCAAATGGTTGGCGTTGATTTCCAGGCCCACGCAGTAAAACTTGCTGGCGTCGATGCACAGATAACTGGCCATCGAACCGACCGACTCGGCCAGCACCACCGACGCGCCGCCATGCAGCAGGCCGTAAGGCTGGTGAGTGCGATGGTCAATGACCATGCTTGCGGTCAGGGAGCCTTCGTCAAACGCTTCGAAGCGGATATCCAGCACTTCGCCGATGGTGTTTTTCTGGATCGCGTTCAACTGCTCGATGTTGGGAGTGGTACGCCACAGACTCATCGCTGCTTTCCTATGTTGGTTTTGTTCGTGGCTCAATCCTGCCACAGCACCGCCTCGCTGCGCTCGCTCCATTCTTCGAAGCGGTCGCCGTAAGCCGCTTCGATCACATTGCGCTTGATCTTCAGGGTCGGCGTCAGGAAGCCGTTTTCCACGGCCCAGCTGTCCTTGACCACCACCAGACGCCGCAAGCGCTCATGCTTGTCGAGGACGCCGTTGACCTCATCCAGGAGTTTTTCCAGGCTTGAATGCAACCCTGCCCTCGCCGTGCCGCTGGCGTCCTGCTGCCCGACCGCCGACAACACACACAGCCCCAGCGGTGCACTCAAACCATCACCGACCACGCACACTTGTTCTATCCGCGAATGCACCGCCAGGCGATTTTCAATTGGCGCCGGCGCGACGTATTTGCCCTTGCTGGTCTTGAAGATTTCTTTCAGGCGCCCGGTCAGGCGCAGGTTGCCTTCGGCGTCTTCCTCGCCCTTGTCGCCGGTGCGCAGGAAGCCGTCCTCGGTGATGGTTTCAGCAGTTTTCTGCGGTTCCTTGAAGTAGCCGAGCATGGTCGCACCGCTGCGCACCATGACCTCGCCGGATTCGTCGATCCGCACTTCTACCTCAGGGCACGGCTTGCCGATCCAGCCGGGTTTGTTCTCGCCGGGCCGGCAAATGTGCGAATAGCCGCAGCTCTCGGTCATGCCGTAGACCTCCAGCACGTCCAGCCCCAGTTTGCGGTACCACAGCAGCAAGGTTTGTGGCACGGGCGCAGCGCCGGACAAGGCGACACGCAATGCATCCAGCCCCAGCCCGACGAGGACTTTATGCCCGACCCGTTTGCCGATGAAGGGCAGCCCGAGCAGAAAATCCAGGCGCTTTGCCGGGATCTTGCTGTACACGCCCATCTGGAATTTGGTCCAGATTCGCGGCACGCCGAACAAGGCAGTAGGCCGGGCGCGCTTTAAATCGGTCAGGAAGGTATCGAGGCTCTCGGCAAAGAACACCGTCTGCCCGGTGTAAATCGACGCCAGTTCGACGAACATCCGCTCGGCCACGTGGCACAGCGGCAAATAGGACAGCAATCGATCCGACTCGTTGAGGCCAAACAACTGCGTACCGCGGGTGGTGGCGAAACCCAGATTGCCGAAACTGTGCATCACGCCTTTGGGCAGGCCGGTGGTACCGGAGGTGTAAATGATGGTCGCCAACTGATCGGCCGCCGGCGTGGGGTTATCCTGGATGGGCGAGCTGCGTTGCAGGTCGGCCCAGCTGAAATCGAAGGTGCCGGGTGGGTGCAGCGGCAAACTGATCGTCGGCAAGTCAGGGCTGACGCCACGAGACATGCTCGGCCAGTCATCAAGCTTGCCGATAAACGCCAGCGCCGCTTCGGAGTGGTCGAGTACCTGGGCCACCGATTCGGCGGTGAGGTTGGGGTACAACGGCACCGAGACATGCCCGGCCATCCAGATCGCCAGGTCGGCGATGATCCAGTGGGCACAGTTTTTCGATATCAGCGCGATGTGGCTGCCTTGCGGCAGTTCGCGAGCGCGCAGCCAATGTGCCGCGCAACGCGCCTGATGGCCGACGTCGGCCCAGGTCAAGGTCTCGACCTGCCCGCCGCCCGTGGGCTGGACCAGAAAACGCTGGCGTGGATGACGGGCCTCACGCTCGTAAAAGACATCCAGCGGCAAACGAAAAGCAGCAGACATGCGACTCGCTCCTGAATTTTTGGTCTGGAGCAAGCGTAGTCAACCAAGCGGTTGCTTGGTTGACTATTTCATTACAAAAATCAGCAACACCGCCGTCCCCTGTGGGAGCAAAACGATCAGGGGTGCTTGATGCCGTTGAGTTTCATGGCGCCGGCCAGCGGCAAGTCGCCTTCGAGCTCTGCCAGGCTGGCGGTTTTGACGGTTTCCGGCTCTTGCACGTGACCGTGCTGCAGATAACCGAGCAAATTGCCCACCAGCGGGTTGTGACTGACCAACAGCGCGTAATCCACCGACACCAACTGCTCCGACACCGCTTGCGGGCGGTTGTCGGGTGTCAACCACTCGACGGTGCGGATGTCCGGTTCGAACCCCAGCGCTTCGCGCACCAATTGCGCGGTCTGTTGCGCCCGCAGGTAAGGGCTGGCGTAGATCGCGGTAATCGGCTGACCGATCAACTGGGCCGCACTGCGCAGCACTTCTTCACAACCATGAGGGGTCAGCGCTCGCTCGGAATCAGGACGCGAGCCATACGGTTCAGCTTCACCATGACGCAATACCCAGAGTTTCATAGCTTGGGTTCCTCATCTCGGGCCGGATGCGGCGCGGGCGCCACAACATGCGGCGCTTCACCTTCCGGTGTACGCGGCGTCGGCCAGTCGGCGAACGGCCAGGGTTTCTGGTCGCTGTGGAAGCTGCCGAAACGACCGATCTGCGCCAGGAACTGGCTCAGGCTGTCGCCGAAGTTCATCAGGCTGGCGCTCGGAGCGCCATAGAACAAACGATAGATCAGTTGCACCAGCACCACCGCGCCAAGGATGAACTGCGCCACTTGCCAGACCAGCACGAATACGATCATCCACAGCACCCGCAGCAGGATCGACTCGTACTTGGTTTCCATTTTTGGATCGTTCATGTCGTGCTCCCCTGCTTATTTACAAAGCGTGCTTAGTTGAAACCGCTGGTAGAAATGAAGTCGACATCGGTTTTCGGTTCGCCGCGCATCAACAGCTCAATTACCTGATTAAGCGTGCGCCCTTCGAACAGGATTGCGTGCAGCCCGGCGACCAGTGGCATATAGACGCCCACCTCCTGAGCCTTGGCCTTGAGCACTTTCAGCGTGTTTACGCCTTCGGCGACTTCGCCCAGACGTGTCACCGCGTCTTCCAGGCTCAGGCCCTGGCCGAGGGCAAACCCGACCTGGTAGTTGCGGCTTTTTGGCGACGAGCAGGTGACGATCAAATCGCCCACCCCGGCAAGGCCGAGGAAGGTCATCGGGTTGGCGCCCTGATTCACCGCAAAACGGGTCATTTCCGCCAGTGCGCGGGTGATCAGCATGCTCTTGGTGTTTTCGCCCATGCCCAGCGCCACGGCCATGCCGGCAATGATCGCGTAGACGTTTTTCAGCGCCCCGCCCAACTCGACGCCGAAACGGTCGGCGCTGGCGTACACGCGAAAGGTCCGGCCATGCAGCGCTTCCTGAACCCGCTGGCACAGCTCTTCGTCTTCACTGGCGACCACCGTGGCAGTCAACGCGTGTTCAGCGATTTCACGGGCCAGGTTCGGTCCCGACAACACGCCGATGCGCGCTTGCGGAGCGATTTCCTCGAGGATTTCGCTCATCAGCTTGAAGGTGTGGGCTTCGATGCCTTTGGTCAGGCTGACCAGCAGTTTGCCGCTCAACTGAGCGGCATGCGGGACCAGGACCGAGCGCAGCGCGCTGGAGGGCAACGCGACGAAACACAGGTCGCAGGCATCCAGCGTGGCTTGCAGGTCGGTCACCGGTTCTACCGCCGGGAGAATCTTGATGCCTTTGAGGTAACGCGGGTTCTCGCGATTGACCCGAATGGCCTCGGCCTGTTCGGGGTCACGCATCCACTGCCGGACCTGATGACCGTTTTCGGCCAACAGATTGGCCACGGCGGTACCAAAACTTCCGCCTCCCAGGACCGCAATTGGGCGCTGTTCAGTCATATGCAATCCGTTAATCCATACCAGTGGCGATGTCGGCATTATACGGAGCGCCCCCGTGGCGGCCAGCCCCCGCATCAATTACCAACACTTGTAGGAAGAAGACCAATAAATACGAGGAAAATGCCGGCATCGTGAATGGAAAAGTGCCCGCGCTCGGTTAACATGCGCGCCAACTCCTCACGATCAAAGGGTATGACGTGTCGCTTGGTTCTCCATCACCCCGCTCGCCGCTGGTCCTGGTGCTGATGTTCAGCCCGTCCTTGCTGGCCGACGACTTGTTCCTCGACAACGAACCGCTCCCGCAAGTGCTGACGGCGACACGCCTGAAGCAATCGCCGGCCGCAGTTCCGGGGAGCATGACGGTGATTGACAGCGAATTGATCAACGCCAGCGGCGCCCGCGACATCAGCGAATTGCTGCGACTGGTGCCGGGCATGATGGTCGGCAACATCAGCGGCAACCAGGCCGCCGTGAACTACCACGGCACCAACGCCACCGCCGCCCGGCGCATGCAGGTGCTGATCGACGGTCGCTCGGTGTACCGCGCCGGCCTGGCCACGGTGGACTGGAGTGATATCCCGGTGGCCATGGAAGATATCGAGCGCATCGAAGTCTTTCGTGGCCCGAACACCGTCAGCTACGGCGCCAACGCGCTGATGGCCGTGGTCAACATCATCACGCGCAACCCGGCCAACAGCCATGGCACCCGCGTCAAAGTCACCCGTGGCCAACGCGGCATCAACGACTATTACGCCAGCCAGGGCACCGGCTGGGACGGCGGTGACCTGCGTCTGTCACTGTCCGGCCAGCAAGACGACGGTTTCGATTCGGACCGCAACGGTGCCAATTATCGGGACAGCCGTCGCCTCAATCGCTTCAACCTCGCGGTCAGCCAGACGCTCGCCGAAAACCAGAGCATCGACTGGCAATTGAATGCGAAGGAAGGCACCAACCAACGGCCGTATACCTACCGCCCGGTGTTCCCGGGGATTACCGCCGCCGGCGACAATTCCGACGTCGCCGCCAAGGATTACGCCGGCTCGCTGCGCTGGAACCTGGACCTCAATCCCGATCACAGCCTTTATGTCCAGGGCTCGGCCCAACACTGGGATCGCCAGCAAACCTGGCGCGCCTGCGATGCCGAAGTGTCGTTCAGCCCGGAGCTGACCCAACTCTGGCAGCTCAACCCCAATTACACCGAACGCCTGGCGCGCAACATGGATCGCTTCACCGGTCCCGGCGCGCCTCGCGGCACGCCGGCGGAACAAGCGCTGGCCAATCAAGTGCTGGGGCAATGGAAAAGTGGCGCGCGGCAAACGCTCTGTGGCGACATCGACCAGAGCGCCCGGGAATCGCGCTACGACCTCGAAGTACAAGACACCCTCAGCCTGTCCGACAGCCTGCGACTGGTCAGTGGCATGAACTATCGTTACGACCGGGCCGATTCCGAGACCTACTTCAATGGCACGCTCGACGACACCACGTGGCGCACGTTCGGCCAGCTGGAGTGGCGAGCCACCGAGCATTGGTTGTTGCAGGGCGGGGCGATGTTCGAAGACACGCAATTGACCGGCAGCTCGTTGACCCCGCGTGTCGCGGTCAATTACCTGATCAACCCGCGCCATGGTTTACGTGCCGTGTACTCGGAAGCCATCCGCTCACCGGACATGTTCGAGAACAACGTCAACTGGAGTTACCAGGTGACCAACCTGCGGCCCACCGCTTACGGTCAGAGCAGCGCCCGCTATTTCGTCAAGACCCGTGGCCCCGGCGACCTCGACAAGGAACGCATGCGCTCGCGAGAGCTGGGCTACAACGGCTACTTCGTCGAGCTGGGACTGAGCGTCGATGTGAAGCTGTTCTACGACGAAATCAACGGCATGATCAGCGAACCGCTGCGCAACAATCAGTACATCGCCAGCAACTCCAACACCTCGCGCTTCACCGGGGCGGAAACACAACTGGACTGGCGCCTCGGCAGCGCTGACCGCCTGCGCCTGACCTATGCCTACGTGGACGCCGACGCCAGTAACCCGCTGGATGAGCAACAGACCGCGCGCAACAGCGGCTCCGCCGGTTGGCTGCGCAACTGGGGACAGGGCTGGAACAGCGCGCTCTTCTACTATGGCGACGATGCTCTCAATGGTTACCGCTTCGAGCGGGTAGACACGCGCATTGCCAAACGCATCGGCCTGGGCAAGGTCCATCTGGAACTGGCCGGCATTCTTCAGCAACGCCTGGACAACCAACCCACCACCTTCGTCGACAACAACTACGACGAGCGCCGAGTAGTTTATTTCAGCGCGGAGCTGACGTTTTAAATGCGCCGTTGCCTGTCATGGAAGTCGCCGCCACTGGGCCGCCTGCTGGCCGGGTTGTGCCTGGCGGTTGGCTGCCTGCTCGGCGCCCTGCCGATACAGGCTGCGGACATTCTGTTGACGGGCACCGAAGACAGCCCCGGCGTGCAATCCTTCGTCCATGCATTGAGTGAGATGCGCCCCACCGACAACGTGCGTTTCCAGCCACTGGCGAGCCTCCCCTTGCCAAGCAAACTGCCCGCCGCCACGCGCTTGATCCTGCTCGATCTGCCAAGCCTCGACTGGCGCCAGCAAGAGGCCCAAGGCCCGGCGACGCTGGTACTGCGCATCAGTCGCCTGCAAGCCCAACAACGTTTCGGCGTGAACTTTCCACCGCAGCTCAGCCTGCTCTGGAGTGATCCGCCACTGGATCGGCAATTGCGCCTGACTCGATTGGTCCTGCCCCAGGCGCGGCGCGTCGGCGTGCTGTACGACGATCACAGCGAATTCCTGTTGAAAGAAATGCGCCTGGCCGCCCTGGGGGAATCGCTTGATGTGGTTGCCGAGCGTTGGGACAACACCAATGACAGTCGCCCCTTGCAGGACTTGCTGAAAAACTGCGACGTGCTGCTGGGCCTCGACGATCCCGACCTGTACAACCCGAAAACCGCAAAGAATCTGCTATTGAGCAGCTACTCCCGGCAACTGGCCTTGGTCGGCCCGAATGCCGCGTTCGTCAAGGCCGGCAGCCTGGCCAGCACGTACAGCGATCAGAGCGACTGGCTGCAGGTGCTCGACGAATTGCTCGACCTGCCACCGGCGAGCTGGCCGCGCGCGCTTTACCCGCAACACTTCAAAGTCTCAAGTAACCCGCAAGTGGCTCGTTCATTAGGTATTGAGCAGATTGATGACGCGTCTGCCGCCCTGCAGTTGGCTGAAGGAGAAAGCCGCCCATGACCTTCCGACGCCCTTGGGACATCAACACCCGCACACAGATGATCAGCCTTGGCCCGGCCCTGTTGCTGACACTGCTGCTGATCAGCTTTTTTACCTTCGTACGGATTCAGGACCTGCGTCAGGAGCTCAACCACACCGGGCAGTTGATCGCCAACCAATTGGCTCCCGCCACCGAATACGGGGTGATTTCGGGTAACAACGAGGTGCTCGAAAGCTTGCTCAAGGCGACACTCGCCACGCCGAACGTGCGCTTCCTCGAGGTCCAGGACAACGCCAACCGGATTCTGGTGTACGTCGAGCAACCGTCGGAAACCCACCGCCGCTCGCAACAGGTGGAAGTGTTCCAGGCACCGGTGCGGTTGCAGCGGATTGCGCTCAACAATGATTTTTTCCAGGGCTCCAAAGCCGCGAGTATCGGCCCCTCCGAGGACTATCTGGGCCGGGTGATCGTCGGTCTGTCGAATGACGCCTTCAACCAGCGTCAGCAGGAAATCCTGTTGAAAGCCGCGATCCTCGCCCTGTTCGCCCTGCTGTTTACCTTTCTGGTCGCACGGCGCCTGGCGGGCAGCCTGTCGCAACCGATCCGCGACATTGGCAATGCGGTGAAGGCGATCCAGGAAGGCGATTACACACGGCCCTTGCCCATTGTGGATGACACCGAGTTGGGCGCGCTGTCGCAACACATCAACAACCTCGCCAGCGGCCTCGAACAAGCCAGTCGCGAACAGCATCAGGCGATGGCGCAGTTGATCCAGACACGCGAGGAAGCGGAAAAGGCCAACAACGCCAAGTCTGATTTCCTGGCGATGATGAGCCATGAACTGCGCACGCCGATGAATGGCGTACTCGGCATGCTGCAATTGCTGGAAACCACCGACATGACCGAAGAGCAGGTCGAATACGCGGCGCTGGCCTCGGAGTCCACCGAACACCTGCTCAAGGTCATCAACGACATTCTCGACTTCTCGCGCATCGAGCGTTCGGAACTGGAACTGGAGCACATCCCGTTCAACCTCGCGGACCTGATCGTCAGTTGCGCCCAATCGTTCCAGCACAGCGCGGCGCAACGCGGGCTCGATCTGCAGTTGGTGATCCCAGATGACCTGCGCGCCCTTCAGGTTCAAGGCGACCCGACGCGCATCCGGCAGATCCTGGTGAATCTGGTCGGCAATGCCTTGAAGTTCACCGAACACGGCCGCGTCAGCATCGAACCGCAGTGGCAATCGCTGGACCACGAACTGCTGTGGTTCACCTGCACCGTGCGCGACAGCGGCATTGGTATCTCCGCTGAAAGCCTGGAGCTGATGTTCAATGCCTTCCAGCAGGCCGACAGTTCCATTTCACGCCGTTACGGTGGCACCGGCCTGGGCCTGCCGATTGCCCGCACCCTGGCGGAACGCATGGGCGGCACCTTGCGGGCGCAGAGTGAAGAAGGCCTGGGCTCGGTGTTTACCCTGGAAATCCCGCTGGCGCTCTATAAACAGACGCTGCCGGTGCTGACCCCGAGGGCGCAGACCGGCAATGAGGATGGCGCCGGGCATAACGTGTTGCTGGTCGAAGACAACCCGGTGAATCAGACCGTGATCGAAGCAATGTTGCGCAGCCTGGGCTTTACTGTCAGCGTCGCGACCGATGGCGCGCAGGCCGTGCGCAGCGCCGAAAGCCTGATTTTTGAAGCGATCCTGATGGACTGCCGACTGCCGATCATCGACGGCTACGAAGCAACCCGACAGATTCGCCAATTGCCCGGCTGCGCGGACTTGCCGATCATCGCCTTGACCGCCAATGCGTTGCAGGGTGATCGCGAAGCCTGTTTGTCGGCGGGCATGAACGATTACTTGGCCAAGCCGTTCAAACGAACTGATTTGCAGCAAATTCTGCAGCGCTGGGTGCAGTAGTACAGGCCTTTCGACCATCTGCGACTGGCGTGAAAGGCGAAAGTGCGGCAGTCTTAGGCACCCGAACAGGCCCGAAAAGGGGCTTGAATAATAATTTCAGTGCACAAGTGTACATTCATGTCCTTGGTGCTGTGACTTTCACCACAACGCAATAGTCTATGAGTAGGCTGCTGACTCGAGGCATGAACGCCTCGATCGGCCGGGAGATTTGCCCCACCCTGCCGCATGGGACTATTGAGGAGCTCGCATGACCCAACAAAACGCCTTTACTCGGGAAGACCTGCTGCGCTGCAGTCGCGGTGAGCTGTTCGGCCCAGGTAACGCACAACTGCCCGCCCCGAACATGCTGATGGTGGATCGCATCACCCATATCAGTGCCGAGGGTGGCAAGTACGGCAAAGGTGAATTGGTCGCCGAGCTGGATATCACTCCGGACCTGTGGTTTTTCGCCTGCCACTTCGAAGGTGATCCGGTGATGCCAGGCTGCCTGGGCCTTGACGCCATGTGGCAACTGGTCGGCTTCTTCCTCGGCTGGCAAGGTCTGCCGGGCCGTGGCCGTGCGCTGGGTTCGGGCGAAGTGAAGTTCTTCGGCCAGGTCCTGCCGACCGCCAAGAAAGTCACCTATAACATTCAGATCAAGCGCGTGTTGAAAGGCAAACTGAACCTGGCCATTGCCGACGGTTCGGTCAGCGTCGACGGCCGCGAGATCTACACCGCCGAAGGCCTTCGGGTCGGCGTTTTCACCTCCACTGACAACTTCTAAGGGTTATCCGCATGCGCCGCGTCGTTATCACTGGTCTGGGCATCGTTTCGTGCCTGGGCAATGACAAAGAGACCGTCTCCGCTAACCTGCGTGCAAGTCGCCCTGGCATCCGGTTCAACCCGGAATATGCCGAAATGGGTCTGCGTAGCCAGGTTTCCGGCTCCATCGACCTTCCTCTCGAAGAATTGATCGATCGCAAGATCTATCGCTTCGTTGGCCACGCGGCGGCTTACGCCTACCTGGCCATGAAAGACGCCATCACTGACTCCGGTCTGACCGATGAGCAAGTCTCCAACCCGCGTACCGGCCTGATCGCCGGTTCCGGTGGCGCCTCCACGCTGAACCAGATGGAAGCGCTGGACATCCTGCGCGAAAAAGGCGTGAAGCGCGTTGGCCCGTACCGTGTAACGCGGACCATGAGCAGCACCGTTTCCGCTTGCCTGGCCACCCCGTTCAAGATCAAGGGCCTGAACTACTCCATCGCTTCTGCCTGCGCCACCAGTGCTCACTGCATCGGTACCGCCATGGAACAGATCCAGATGGGCAAGCAGGACATCGTGTTCGCCGGCGGCGGTGAAGAAGAGCATTGGAGCCAGTCGTTCCTGTTCGACGCCATGGGCGCACTGTCCAGCCAGTACAACGAAACCCCGGACAAGGCTTCCCGTGCCTACGACGCCAAGCGTGACGGTTTCGTCATCGCCGGCGGTGGCGGCATGGTCGTGGTCGAAGAGCTGGAACACGCTCTGGCCCGCGGCGCGAAGATCTACGCGGAAATCGTTGGCTACGGCGCAACTTCCGACGGCTACGACATGGTCGCCCCAAGCGGCGAAGGCGCCATCCGCTGCATGCAGATGGCCATGTCCACCGTTGATGCTCCGATCGACTACCTGAACACCCACGGCACCTCGACTCCGGTCGGCGACGTCGCGGAAATGAAAGGTGTGCGTGAAGTGTTCGGCGACAAGGCTCCGGCCATCAGTTCCACCAAGAGCCTGTCGGGTCACTCACTGGGCGCCGCCGGCGTTCACGAAGCGATCTACTGCATGCTGATGATGGAAGGCAACTTCATGGCGGGCTCTGCCAACATCGACGAACTGGACCCGGAAGTGGCAGACATGCCGATCCTGACCAAGACTCGCGAAAACGCCACCATCAACACCGTGATGAGCAACAGCTTCGGTTTCGGTGGCACCAACGCCACGCTGGTACTGAAGCGTTGGGCAGGTAAGTAATACCTCGCCGTTTCGCTGCACACAAAAACGCCCCGACTGGTTCGGGGCGTTTTTTTTGTGCCCGTGAAAGATTGAACACCGCCCCCACAGGTTTTGTGTGAAGACAGTCATCTTCATCAATGCAAACATGAATCTTTTGTCATAAAACTCAACGCCCTGCGACCGAATGTCGCGTGTTACGCGGGCTGCAGGACTTTTGCAGAATCGGCAATTGTTCGTTACCAATCCCGAGCGTTTACTTAGCAAGCTAACAAAACGTATAACAAAGACCTGCACACGCCTTGGTGCAGGTAATTGAGATTGGAGCTAGCAGATGACTGTAAAAGTAACTGAACGCGACGATTCACATAAATCCCATGAAGGTGTAGCCGCCGGTATCCGCATTTGGGATGTCCATCAACAAGACCTGTTGGTGGGGATGTTTCACTCCGAGACTGACGCGCACAACTACAAATCCGAACTGGAAACACTGGAGCAGCAAAGGGCGTTGCGCTCCGCTTGAGCAACTACAGCATTGAAAACGACAAACCCCGCCATGAGCGGGGTTTGTCGTTGTTGCGGCCGTTAACGGCTTACCACATCAGATCATCCGGAATCTGATAGGCGGCGTACGGATCGTCCTCGGCGGCCACTTCTTCAGTCTTCACGTTCATCTGCACGATGCGTTGTGGATCGCGCTCCTGGATCTTCAGCGCCGCTTCACGCGGGATCACTTCGTAACCGCCGGCGTGGTGCACGATGGCCAGGAAGCCATTGCTGAGCTGGTTACGCATCAGCGTGTTGACGCAGAGACGCTTGACCTTCTTGTCGTCAACAAAGTTGTAGTAGTCCTCGGTGGTCAGCTTCGGCAGACGCGAGACTTCGATCAATTGCTTGATCTGCGCGGCGCGGGCCTTGGCCTCGACCTTTTCCTGCTGCTGACGGTTCAGCTCCTGGTCGCGCTTGACCTTTTCGGCCTGCGCTTCCTGCGCCGCACGCTGCTGCGAGTCATCCAGTTCGATATGGCCTTTGTGGGCCAGGCGCTGTTGTTTCTGCTTGTCTTTGCCGACCTGTTTGGCCTGCTTCTGGTTGACCAGCCCTGCTTTGAGCAACTGGTCGCGAAGGGAAATGCTCATGGTGCTTGTTTCTCACTTAGGCAACTGCTCAACCGCAGCTGGTCAAATTCTTTTCCTGACGTTTGGCTTCGCCCCACAAGGCGTCCAACTCTTCGAGGGTGCAATCTTCTATGGGACGGTGGGTGTCGCGCAATGCCTGTTCGATAAAACGGAAGCGTCTTTCGAATTTGCTGTTGGCGCCACGCAGCGCGGTTTCCGGATCAACCTTGAGATGACGCGCCAGATTGACCACGGAAAACAGCAAGTCACCCACTTCATCGGCAATCGCCGCCGAGTCATTGTCGGCCATCGCTTCGAGCACTTCATCGAGCTCTTCGCGAACCTTGTCCAGCACCGGCAAAGCGTCCGGCCAGTCGAAACCGACCTGCCCGGCGCGCTTCTGCAACTTGGCGGAACGCGACAATGCCGGCAGCGCGGCGGGCACATCGTCGAGCAAGGACAGTTGTTGCGGCGCGGCAGATTTCTCGGCGCGCTCCTCGGCCTTGATCTCTTCCCAGCGCTGCTTGACCTGTTCTTCACTCAGGCGCGGGATGTCCATGGGCGCATACAGATCACCGGTGGGGAACACGTGAGGATGGCGACGGATCAGCTTGCGGGTGATGCTGTCGATGACACCGGCGAATTCGAAGCGCCCTTCTTCCCGTGCCAGTTGGCTGTAATAAACCACCTGGAACAGCAAATCCCCCAACTCACCCTGCAAGTGATCGAAGTCACCGCGCTCGATGGCGTCAGCGACTTCATAGGCTTCCTCAAGGGTGTGCGGGACGATGGTGGCGTAAGTTTGCTTGATGTCCCACGGGCAACCGAACTGCGGGTCGCGCAGACGGGCCATCAAGTGCAATAAGTCTTCGAGTGAATACATCAATCAGTCTCTACACAAAACCAATGTGGGAGCGAGCCGGCTCCGGGCGGCGTTCCGACGAAAGCGGTGGGTCAGACAACATTGATGTCGACTGACACGCCCTCTTCGCGAGCAGGCTCGCTCCCACATTTGATCGGGGGTCATCAAGGCGTCCGGTTACGGCGGGTTTCGATGATGTTCGGCAACTGGGAAATCCGTCCCAGCAACCGCCCCAGCGCATCCAGCCCCGGAATCTCGATGGTCAGGGACATCAACGCAGTGTTGTCCTCTTTGTTCGAGCGGGTGTTGACCGCCAGCACGTTGATCCGCTCGTTGAGCAGCACCTGCGACACGTCACGCAGCAAACCGGAGCGGTCGTAGGCGCGGATGACGATGTCCACCGGATACGTGAGCACCGGCACCGGGCCCCAGCTGACCTGGATGATCCGCTCTGGCTCGCGCCCGCCCAGTTGCAGCACCGAAGCGCAGTCCTGGCGGTGAATGCTCACGCCACGGCCCTGGGTGATGTAACCGACGATGGCATCCCCCGGCAACGGCTGGCAGCAGCCGGCCATTTGCGTCATCAGGTTGCCGACACCCTGGATCTGGATGTCGCCACGCTTGCCCGGTTTGTAGCCGGTGGCTTTGCGCGGGATCAGCTCCAGCTGTTCGTTGCCGCGTTCCGGCTCGACCAGTTGCTGCGCCAGATTCACCAATTGCGCCAGGCGCAAATCACCGGCGCCCAATGCGGCGAACATGTCCTCGGCGGTCTTCATGTTGGCCTTGTCGGCCAGCTTTTCGAAGTCCACCGCCGGCAAGCCCAGACGATTGAGTTCACGCTCGAGCAGGGTCTTACCGGCCGCGACGTTCTGGTCACGCGCCTGCAATTTGAACCAGTGGACAATCTTCGCCCGCGCCCGCGAGGTGGTGATGTAACCCAGGTTAGGGTTCAGCCAGTCGCGGCTCGGGGTGCCGTGCTTGCTGGTGATGATCTCGACCTGTTCACCGGTTTGCAGGCTGTAGTTGAGCGGCACGATGCGCCCGTTGATCTTAGCGCCACGGCAGTTATGGCCGATCTCGGTGTGCACGCGATAGGCGAAGTCCAGCGGCGTCGAGCCTTTCGGCAAGTCGATGGCATGACCGTCCGGCGTGAAGATGTAGACCCGGTCCGGCTCGATATCGACCCGCAGCTGTTCCGCCAGGCCGCCGATATCACCCAGCTCTTCGTGCCACTCGAGGACCTGACGCAACCACGAGATTTTCTCTTCGTAGTGATTGGAGCCGGATTTGACGTCGGTGCCCTTGTAGCGCCAGTGCGCGCATACGCCCAGCTCGGCTTCCTCGTGCATGGCGTGGGTGCGGATCTGCACTTCCAGCACCTTGCCCTCGGGACCGATCACCGCGGTGTGCAGCGAGCGGTAGCCGTTCTCTTTCGGGTTGGCGATGTAGTCGTCGAATTCTTTCGGGATGTGCCGCCACAAGGTGTGGACAATGCCGAGCGCGGTGTAGCAATCGCGCATTTCCGGCACCAGCACGCGAACGGCGCGCACGTCGTAGATCTGGCTGAATTCCAGACCCTTGCGCTGCATTTTGCGCCAGATCGAATAGATGTGTTTGGCCCGGCCGCTGATGTCGGCATCGACGCCGGTGGCCTGCAATTCGTTCTTCAGCTGGCTCATCACGTCGGCGATGAACCGCTCGCGATCCAGGCGCCGTTCATGCAGCAACTTGGCGATTTGCTTGTACTGGTCAGGCTCAAGGTAACGGAAGGACAAGTCCTCCAGTTCCCACTTGATGTGACCGATACCGAGACGGTGCGCGAGGGGCGCATAGATGTCGAAGACTTCACGGGCGACGCGATTGCGTTTTTCGTCGTCGGCGGTTTTCACCGCGCGAATCGCGCAGGTGCGTTCAGCCAGTTTGATCAGTGCGACGCGAACGTCGTCGACCATGGCGACCAGCATTTTGCGCAGGTTTTCGACCTGGCCCTGAGTGCCCAGCACCAGGGATTTACGCGGGCTCAGGCTGTCGCTGATCGCCGCCATGCGTTGCACGCCGTCGATGAGCTTGGCCACCACCGGGCCGAAGCGCTGGCTGATCGCAGGCAAGAGGATCTGCCCTTCGCGCACGCCACGGTACAAGATCGCGGCGACCAGTGAATCCTGATCGAGTTTGAGGTCGGCGAGAATCTCGGCGATCTCAAGGCCCGTGCGGAAACTCGACGTCCCTTCGGACCATAGATTCTTCGCCGCATTGGCCTGCTGTTCAGACGTACGAGCGAACTCGCACGCTTCCTTCAAGGCTTCGCGATCCAGTGCCGGATCGACACTGACCGCATGATCGAGCCAAGCCTCGAGATTGATACTGCCGTCTGTATTGATCGGCTGGTGTGCTCTCACCTGTACCATCTTGCTTACCTTCCCTACGACGCAGATTCAATGCGTCAAATCGCTGACCTTCGTTGCCCGCTTGCGCTCGCGGGGCTCATGCGAGCGCTGCACGGGCGGGACAGTCGGACCAGACGAGCCGTCCTAGCTCGCTTCAAATAACGCCATGGCCTCGACATGTGCCGTTTGAGGAAACATATCGAGAATCCCGGCACGTTTTAACCGGTAGCCCTGCTTGATCAATTCAACCGTGTCGCGCGCCAGCGTTGCCGGGTTGCACGACACGTACACCAACCGCTTGGCGCCCAGGGACGCCAGCTTGCGCACGGCCTCGAAGGCACCGTCACGCGGTGGGTCCAAGAGTACCGCACAAAAGCCTTCGCGCGCCCATTCAGCGTCGGTCAAAGGCTGGGATAAATCGGCCTGAAAAAACTTCGCGTTATGCAGATTATTGCTAGCCGCGTTCGCAGCGGCGCGCTCGACCATGGCCTGCACACCTTCCACCGCCACGACTTCGCGAACGGCCTTGGCCAGCGGCAAGGCAAAGTTACCCAAGCCACAAAACAAATCCAGAACCCGCTCATCCGCCTGCGGTTTCAGCCAGTCCAGCGCCTGGGCAATCATCGCTTCGTTGACCCCGGCATTGACCTGAATGAAATCCCCCGGCCGGTAGGCCAGTTCCAGGTCCCACTGCTCCAGGCGATAACCCAGCGACGCATCGGCCTCGACCGGTTGTGGCTCACCGTCCCCATGCAGCCACAATTGGGCTTCATGGGCGGCGCAGAATTCCTTGAGGAGGGTCATGTCGGCGTCAGACAACGGCGCCATGTGCCGCAGCAATACGGCCAACGACGAACCGCTGAACAATTCCACATGCCCCAGCGCCTGAGGTTTGCTCAAGCGACGGAGCATCTCCGGCAAGTGGGTCATGATCGGTTGCAAGGGCTGTACCAGCACCGTGCATTCGTTGATCGCGACAATGTCCTGACTGCCCGCAGCGCGGAATCCGACGTCGAGTTTTTTCGCTTTCATGTCCCAGCGCACCGCCACACGGGCGCGACGGCGGTAACCGAATTCCGGACCGCTCAACGGCGCTGCCCACTCTTGCGGTTCGACACCGGCGACTTTCGACAGTTGCTCGGCGAGCATGCGTTGTTTCAGGGCGAGTTGTTCAGAATGAGGCAGATGTTGCACGCTGCAGCCGCCACAGCGACCGGCGTGCGGGCACGGTGCCGGGCGACGCAGTTCGCTGGCCTGGAACACGCGCTCGGTGCGCGCCTCGACCACTTTGCCGTGGGCGCCCAATACTCGCGCCTCGACTTCTTCACCGGCCAAGGCGCCGATGACGAACCAGGTGCGACCTTCAAAAAAAGCGATACCGCGACCGTCATTGGCCAGGCGCTCGATGCTCAAGCGCTGCTTTTTGCCGGTCGGGATTTGTGGGGCCTTGCTGCCGCCCGTGGGTTGGAAGCGCAGGCCTCTCTCGTGCTTGGCCATCAGTTGGGCGCGTCGAAAATGCCGGTCGACAAGTAACGGTCGCCTCGGTCGCAGATGATCGCGACGATCACCGCGTTTTCAACTTCTTTGGACAGGCGCAGCATCGCTGCCACTGCACCGCCCGAGGACACGCCACAGAAGATGCCTTCTTCGCGGGCCAGACGACGGGTCACGTCCTCGGCTTCGCTTTGCGCCATGTCGACGATGCGGTCGACACGATCCGCCTGATAAATCTTCGGCAGGTATTCCTGCGGCCAGCGACGGATGCCCGGAATCGCCGAGCCTTCCATCGGTTGCAGGCCGATGATTTGCACGCTGTCGCTCTGCTCTTTCAAGTAGCGCGAGACACCCATGATGGTGCCGGTGGTGCCCATCGAACTGACGAAATGGGTGATGGTGCCCTCGGTCTGGCGCCAGATTTCCGGGCCGGTGGTGGTGTAGTGCGCCTCCGGGTTGTCCCCGTTGGCGAACTGGTCCAGCACCTTGCCACGGCCTTCGGCTTCCATCCGCTGAGCGAGGTCGCGGGCGCCTTCCATGCCTTCTTCCTGAGTGACCAGGATCAGCTCGGCACCATAAGCCGTCATCGCGGCTTTACGTTCGGCACTGGAGTTGTCCGGCATGATCAGGATCATCTTGTAACCCTTGATCGCGGCGGCCATCGCCAACGCAATCCCGGTGTTGCCGGAAGTTGCTTCGATCAGCGTGTCGCCAGCGTGGATCTGCCCGCGCAACTCGGCGCGGGTGATCATCGACAGCGCCGGACGGTCCTTGACCGAACCCGCCGGGTTATTCCCTTCGAGCTTGAGCAAAAGGGTATTGCTGGTGGCGCCAGGCAGGCGCTGCAAACGGACCAGCGGAGTGTTGCCGACGCAATCGGCGATGGTTGGGTACTGCAAGGTCATGGCGTATTCGCAATCCAGACTGCGGGGGCGCCTATCATACCGGCAAACGTTCGCAGGCCATATCACGCAAAGTGCGGTGCTTATGGCTTATGGGAATAAGCAGCCTGGACAGGGACTATTCTGCCTGGAGATGACCGAAATATGGGCCCCCTGTGAAAGCTTAGTGGGCAATCATAGGGGGCAGCGGGGGTAGCCATTTCATTATTGGGGCTGTGTTGATCACACCATTTGTGGGCGACCCACATCCCCTGTGGGAGCGAGCCTGCTCGCGAAGGCGTCATCGCTCACACCATCAACTTCAGCCACCAACCGCATATTCAGCCGCAACCCAACCCCAGTGTTCTCAGCCCACAGCTGCCCCCCCTGACGCCGCACCGCATTCCTCGCAATGCTCAACCCCAACCCGAACCCGCCGTTCCCCGGTCGCGAGCCGTCGAGCCGAATGAAGGGGCAGAAGATCCGCTCTAGATCAGCCTCGGCCACCCCGCCGCCCTCATCCTCCAGCCACACATGCCAGAAATCACCATCGCGCTGCCCGCCCAGACTCACCACACCGCCCTCGGGCGAATGACGAATGGCGTTGCGCAGGATGTTTTCCATGGCCTGGGCCAGGGTATTGAGGTTGCCGCGCACCCAGCACGACGAGTCCACCGTGCAGCGCAATTGACTGCCCGGCCAGCCGCTTTCATAGCAGGCATTTTCCGTGAGCATTTCCCACAAGGCCTGAACCTGAATCGCTTCGTCGGGCAACGGCGCACGCTCGGTATCGAGCCAGGCCAGTTGCAGCGTGTCCTCGACCAGACGCTGCATGCCATCGACTTCCCGACCGATACGCTCGCGCAACGCCGTCAGCCCCTGCTCGCTTTCGCTGGCCACCCGCAAGCGGCTCAACGGTGTGCGCAGTTCGTGGGACAGATCGCGCAGCAACTGCTGCTGCAAGGCCACGGTGCTTTGCAGGCGCTCGGACATGTGATCGAAGGCCCGACCCAGCTCGCCGAGTTCATCTGATCGATTGGTGGTGCTGCTCGACAGGCGCACGTTCAACTGGTCCGCGCGCCAGGCATTCGCCTGTTCGCGCAAACTGTTCAACGGCACGACCAGCAGTCGATACAGACCGACGCATAACAACAGCGTGAACAATCCCGGAATGATGCCGTTGGTGATCACGCGCCAGAACAGCCGGTATTGCCCCGGAACAAAACGCTGGGGCAACTCGATCACCAGGCTGCCCGCCGCCGGGTCTTTGGGAAAGGGGATTCTCAACCACGGCAAGCCTTTGGTATGGCGACTCGTTGGCCAATCCAGCCCACGCAAAAAGGTCAGGCGCTGAATTTCTTTATCCGTCAGCGGATAGCTGCTCAGCGACTGCAAATCAGCGCCGATGACGCCGACCCAGGATGTTTCGTGCTTGCCGATACCCTGCAGCCAGACATCGACGCCAGCACTCTGGTGTTGACTCCAGGCTTGCTCGGCTTCGGCGGCGTAGCCGGTTAGCGTGATCCGCGCCTCTTCGGACAAGAACAGGTTTTTCTGTTCCATGTACCGACCCCAGGACCAACTCAGCCAGATCATCAGCAGACAAAACGCTACCAGCAAACAGGCGAGTTTCCAGAACAGCGAGTACCGCCCAGGCAGGTCAGACCATTTCATCGGCAGCACTCAAGACGTAGCCTTTGCCCCAGACCGTGCGCACTTCGCGCTCGGTATAGCCGATGCCTTTGAGTTTGCGGCGGATCTGGCTGATGTGCATGTCGAGGCTGCGATCATGCGCGGCGTAACCGCGTTGCAGCACATGCTGATAAAGGAAGGCTTTGCTCAACACTTCATCGCCATTGCGATTGAGCGTTTCCAGCAACCGATATTCGCTGCGAGTCAGGCCGGCGGCGTGCTCGCCATGGAAAACCTCACACAGCTCATCGTCGAACCGCAGGCTGTGCACCTCGCAGGCCAACGGCTGCGGCGCCGGTCGACGGTCGAGCGCCACCCGCCGCAGGATCGCTTCGATGCGCACGCGCAACTCGGCCATGCTGAAGGGTTTTGGCAGGTAGTCATCGGCGCCCAGGCGAAAGCCGCTGATGCGGTCCTCCTCGGCCCCCAGTGCGGACATCAGCACCACCGGCGTGGCGTGGCTCTGGCGTAATTGCGTCAACACATTGAGCCCGTCCAGGCCCGGCAACAGAATATCCATCAACACCACATCGAAAGCTTGCTGGCGCGCGATGGCCAGGCCTTCCTGGCCGTCCTGGCACCAGGTCACCTGAAAACCGCAACGGCCCAAATGCTCGTGCACATAGGCACCGAGCACGAGGTCGTCTTCGATGGAAAGGATTCGGGGATGGCCAATCGGGATGGGAGTCATCAGTATCTGCAAATAATTCTCAGTTGGGCGATTATTCAAGATTGCCTGCCGATGGGCAACCCAAGGTTTGCCCAAGACGCAAAAGCAGCCCGCCGGCCGACGAATGACGACATCAATTTTACGAAGATTGCCTGCCTGCAAATCGCTACACTGCCCGGGTGGCGCGTACCGGATGTACCCGCAGGTCAATCAATCGCTGGATGCAGGAGAGATGCGTGCTCAAGAAACTGGGAATTAAAGGCCGCGTGCTGTTGCTGACCCTCTTGCCGACCACTTTGATGGCCTTGGTCCTGGGCGGCTATTTCACCTGGATGCAGCAGTCCGACCTGCAATCCCAACTGATGCAACGCGGCGAGATGATTGCCGAACAGCTTGCACCGCTGGTGGCCCCGGCCATGGCTCACCAGGACAATGAGCTGCTGGAACGCATCGCCACCCAGTCGCTGGAAACAGCCGACGTGCGCGCCGTGACCTTCCTCGCCCCCGACCGCACGCCAGTGGCCCATGCCGGCCCGACCATGCTCAATCCGGCGCCGCCGCTGGGCGACAGTTCGAAGATGTTGCGCCGTAGCGGCAACGATGCAACGCGCTATCTGCTGCCGGTATTCGGCAAACACCGCAACCTGGCCGGCGACTTGATTCCCGACGAAGCCGACCGCCTGCTGGGCTGGGTCGAACTGGAGCTGTCGCACAACGGTATGTTGCTGCGCGGTTACCGCAGCCTGTTTGCCAGCCTGATGATGATTGCTGCCGGACTGGCCGGTGCGGCGCTGCTGGCCCTGCGCATGGGCCGGACCATCAACCGGCCGATCAGCCAGATCAAACTGGCGGTGGCGCAACTCAAGGACGGTCATCTGGAAACCCGCCTGCCGCCCCTCGGCAGCCAGGAACTGGATGAACTGGCGTCCGGCATCAACCGCATGGCCGGCACCCTGCAAAATGCCCAGGAAGAATTGCAGCACAGCGTCGATCAGGCCACCGAAGACGTGCGCCAGAATCTGGAAACCATCGAGATCCAGAACATCGAGCTGGACCTGGCGCGCAAGGAAGCCCTGGAAGCGAGCCGGATCAAATCCGAATTCCTGGCTAACATGAGCCATGAAATCCGCACGCCGCTCAACGGCATTCTCGGCTTCACGCACTTGCTGCAAAAAAGCGAACTGACGCCGCGCCAGCTCGACTACCTGGGCACCATCGAAAAATCCGCCGACAGCCTGCTGGGGATCATCAACGAGATCCTCGACTTCTCGAAAATCGAGGCCGGCAAACTGGTGCTCGACAATATTCCGTTCAACCTGCGCGACTTGCTGCAGGACACTCTGACCATCCTCGCCCCCGCCGCCCACGCCAAACAGCTGGAACTGGTGAGCCTGGTGTACCGCGACACGCCGTTGTCGCTGGTCGGCGACCCGCTGCGACTCAAGCAGATCCTCACCAACCTGGTCAGCAACGCAATCAAGTTCACCCGCGAAGGCACCATCGTCGCCCGCGCCATGCTCGAAGAAGAACACGAAGACAGCGTGCAACTGCGCATCAGCATTCAGGACACGGGCATTGGCCTGTCGAGCCAGGACGTGCGCGCACTGTTCCAGGCCTTCAGCCAGGCTGACAACTCCCTGTCCCGGCAACCCGGCGGTACGGGTCTGGGGCTGGTGATTTCCAAGCGACTGATTGAACAGATGGGCGGCGAGATTGGCGTCGACAGTACACCGGGTGAAGGCTCGGAGTTTTGGATCAGCCTGAGCCTGCCCAAGACCCGCGATGACGCCGAAGACCTGCCCAGCGCGCCCCTGCTCGGGCGCCGCGTGGCGGTGCTGGAAAACCATGAACTGGCGCGGCAGGCCTTGCAGCATCAACTGGAAGATTGCGGCCTGAGCGTCACGCCGTTCAATACCCTGGAAAACCTGGCCAATGGCGTGACCGGCGCGCATCAGACCGATCAGGCCATCGACCTGGCGGTGCTCGGCATCACCAGCAACGACATGCCGCCCGAGCGTCTCAACCAGCACATCTGGGACCTCGAACACCTGGGCTGCAAAGTCCTGGTGCTGTGCCCGACCACCGAGCAGACGCTGTTCCATCTTTCGGTGCCGAACCCGCACAGTCAGCTTCAGGCCAAACCGGCCTGCACGCGCAAACTGCGTCGGGCCTTGTCCGATCTGGTCAACCCGCGCCAGCAGCGCAGCGAACCCGGCGAACCGGTGTCGAGTCGTGCCCCGAAAGTACTGTGCGTCGACGACAACCCGGCCAACCTGTTGCTGGTGCAGACCTTGCTCGAAGACATGGGTGCCAAAGTGCTTGCGGTTGAAAGCGGTTACGCGGCGGTCAAAGCCGTGCAGAACGAAACCTTCGACCTGGTGCTGATGGACGTGCAAATGCCCGGCATGGACGGACGTCAAAGCACCGAGGCGATTCGTCAGTGGGAAAGCGAGCGGCATTGCACGCCGCTGCCGATCGTCGCCCTCACCGCTCACGCCATGGCCAATGAAAAACGCGCACTGCTGCAAAGCGGCATGGACGATTACCTGACCAAACCCATCAGCGAGCGGCAACTGGCGCAGGTGGTGCTGAAGTGGACAGGCCTCGCCCTGCGTAACCATGGGCCGGAACGTTCCAGCGACAGCCACGGCAGCGGGCATGATTTGCAGGTGCTCGACCCCGAAGAAGGTTTGCGCCTGGCCGCGGGCAAGGCGGATCTGGCGGCGGACATGCTGGCGATGTTGCTGGCCTCGCTCGAAGCCGACCGCGAAGCCATTCGGGTTGCCCGCGAAAGCAACGACCAGAATGCACTGATCGAACGCGTCCATCGCTTGCACGGGGCGACCCGTTATTGCGGCGTCCCGCAACTGCGCGCCGCCTGCCAGCGCAGTGAAACCCTGCTCAAGCAACAGGACCCGAAAGCGCCCGGCGCACTTGAAGACCTCGACCGGGCGATCAATCGCCTGGCCGCGCATGCCCGTATCAACGCTTGATGCAGCGCAACGGCGCTGACCACCATCAGCGCTAAGCTGCTACATAAAGCTTGACCGAGTTATCCAGGAGGATTCATGCGCACGATTCTTTTCAGCAGCCAGACCTACGACCGCGACAGTTTTCTGGGCGCCGAGCTGCCCGCCGGCATCGAACTGCACTTTCAATCGGCGCGGCTGAGCCTGGATACCGTGGCGCTGGCCGAACATCACGAGGTGGTCTGCGCCTTCATCAATGACGACCTCAGCTCCCCGGTGCTGGAACGTCTTGTCGCGGGCGGTACGCGCCTGATCGCCCTGCGCTCGGCCGGTTACAACCATGTCGACCTGCCCGCAGCCAAGCGCCTGGGCCTTGCGATCGTGCGCGTCCCGGCCTACTCGCCACACGCTGTGGCTGAACACGCGGTGGCGTTGATCCTGGCACTCAACCGCCGCCTGCACCGCGCCTATAACCGCACCCGCGAAGGCGACTTCAGCCTGCACGGGCTGACCGGCTTCGACCTCGTGGGCAAGACCGTCGGCGTGGTCGGCACCGGACAGATCGGCGCAACGTTCGCCAAGATCATGAACGGTTTCGGCTGCCAATTGCTCGCCTACGACCCGTTCCCCAATCCGCAGGTCGAAGCCCTTGGCGCTCGCTATCTTAGTTTGCCGCAACTGCTGGCGCAGTCGCAGATCATCAGCCTGCATTGCCCGCTCAACGAGCAGAGCAAACACCTGATCAACCGCGAATCACTGGCGCATATGCAACCCGGCGCGATGCTGATCAATACCGGGCGTGGCGGTCTGGTGGACACCCCGGCATTGATCGACGCCTTGAAGGACGGCCAATTGGGTTATCTGGGGCTGGATGTGTATGAAGAAGAGGCGCAGCTGTTTTTCGAGGACCGCTCGGACCTGCCGCTGCAGGACGATGTGCTGGCGCGGTTGCTGACCTTTCCGAATGTGATCATCACCGCGCACCAGGCCTTCCTGACCCGTGAAGCCTTGGGCGCGATTGCCGCGACGACCTTGCAGAACATCGTCGCCTGGGCCGCTGGAACGCCGCAGAACCGGGTCGAAGGCTGATTTTTCTCAGGCTTTGGACAACAGGATCATCAGTCCCAGCCAGCCGAAGCCGAGCAAGCGCTGCCCCACTGAATGCCCGCGACGCAGCAGGAACCAGACAAAAAACGGCGGCAGGAAGAAAATCATCAGTTTCAGCCAGAGTTCTACCGGTCGCGTCCCGTTCATCACGGGGATCGGTACCGGTGCTGGAGCTTCGGTTTCAACCTGGGTTTTTCGCTTACGTCCGAACGCGGCCGGCGTCACCCTCGCCACTTTCTCGTCCTCCGGCAAACGCCCGAAAGTAATCGGTGCCTGCACGGGCGCTACTGTCGAAGTGGCCGCTTGCACCGTTGCCGCCGGTGCACCGCAATGAATGCAAGCAGCCGCCGTGGAACTGATGCTTTGCTTGCACTCATAACATTCGATTAACGCCATGTCCGTTCCCTAGAGGTGTAAAAGCGGCAGTGTGCCATGAGTCGACCGGTTATTTGAACCTGATCGAAGGTCATCTCCCCGCCCCATGCTGCGAGCAGGCCCGTGATAGCATACCGCGCATATTTGGAGGACCCATGGTCGAACACGATTTCCGCTATAGCCTGATGAACCCGCAACACACCCTCACCGAATGCCGCGCCCTTGTGCCGGGGCGTTATCAAGTTACCGGCAACGGCGGCTCGATTCGTAACAACGACGTGTTGGTTGTGACCCTCAAAGGCGCCAAGGACTTGTCCATGCGCCTGACCGTCGAAACGGTTCGCCACTTGATCAATCCGCCTGGCCAATGGGTCGCGGTGGCCAGTGGTCCGGTATTCGGTGAACTGGCGATCCACACATGGAAAGTCAACTGCGACAGCTGCGCCAAAGAGCTGAACTTCGAGTTTGCGGTCGACGCCAAGCTGGGCAACAAGGCTGAAAAGCCCGCTGCCACCGCGCGGATCGCCGAGTTGGGCTGGACCACCGTGGGTGAGAAGCACCAGTGCCCGACATGCCAGGAGCCCGCGTGATGAAACGCCTCGCCCTGACCACCCTGGTCGGTGCCAGCCTGCTGGGCTGCGCCGCCGAGCCGGTGCAACTGCAACAAAACCGTAGTTACATTCTGGAATGGATCGGCGAACGTCCGTTGATGGATTACAGCCACCTGACCATCACCCTGGGTGACGACGGCCGGGCCTATGGCAACGGCGGCTGCAACCATTGGTTCGCGCCGTACACCCTGGAAGGCGACAAGCTGAGCTTCGGCCAGATCGGCAGCACCCGCAAGCTGTGTGCGCCAGCGATCATGGAGCAGGAAAAACGCTTCTTGCAGGCGCTGGAAGGCGTGCAGCGCTGGGACATTTCCCCGATCGAGCAGATGCGCTTCTGGCCGGCCGAAGGCAAGCCGCTGCGTTGGTGGCTTGAAGAGGGTTGATCACCCTGCTGCAACCTGAAAACAACTGTGGCGAGGGGGCTTGCCCCCGTTGAGCTGCGAAGCGGCCCCAAAATCTCTGATATACCAAAGATCTTGTGAGCGCTACGCACTCAAACGGGGGCAAGCCCCCTCGCCACAACAGCTCCCTCGCCACAAAATCCCGTCAGGCACAGACCTGCACCCGATCACTTGACCGCCTGCAACGCCTCAAGCTTCGCCATCACCCCCGCCGCCGTCTGCTCACCCATCAGCTGTTCGCGAACCTTGCCCTTGTTATCGATGATGTACGTCACCGGCAGGGCCTCACTACGTGGCAGTTCAAAAAGATCAGCCGGGTCTGAAGCCAGTACCGTGAACCTGATCCCCAGTTTCTCGCTGGCGCTCTTCAGCTCTTCACCCTGCACGTTGTCGAAATTGACCCCGAACACGCCGATCTTCTTGTCCTTCAATTGATCGGCCAACGCGTTCAACTGCGGAATTTCGGTCCGGCAAGGGCCGCACCATTCAGCCCAGTAATTAAGCACCACCCATTGTTTGTCGAGGCGCTCGGAGGCTACTTTCTGGCCGTTCTGGTCGACGCCATAGTCATTGCCGCAGCCCCCCAGCATCAACGCCCCGATAATCGCCAATGCCGCTGCCAGTCGCCTTGTCATGTGGTAATCCTTGCTCAAAATTGAATGCGCCTGCGACCCATCGCCTCGCAAGGTTCTGGATTGCGCGCTGCACAGTTAGAATAGCCGCCACTTTACGCAAGAAGCGACCCGCACATGACCGATCTGACGCTTTATCACAACCCGCGCTGCTCGAAATCCCGCGGTGCGCTCGAACTGCTCGAAGCCCGTGGCCTGACCCCGACCGTGGTCCGCTACCTCGAAACCCCACTGGACGCCGCGCAAATCCAGAGCCTGCTGAGCAAGCTCGGCCTCAGCGCCCGGCAACTGCTGCGCACCGGTGAGGACGAGTACAAAACCCTCAACCTGGCGGACAGCAGCCTGAGCGAAGCGCAATTGATCGCGGCCATCGCGGCGCACCCGAAACTCATGGAGCGTCCGATTCTTGAAGTCGGCAACAAAGCCGTCATCGGCCGTCCGCCGGAGCAGATCCTGGAGTTGCTGCCGTGAGTGCGCCCTACATTCTGGTTCTGTATTACAGCCGCAGCGGCTCGACCAATGAAATGGCCCGGCAGATTGCCCGCGGCGTCGAGCAGTCCGGGATGGAAGCACGCCTGCGCACCGTGCCGGCGATTTCCACCGAATGCGAAGCCGTGTCACCGGACATTCCGGACGAAGGCGCGCTGTACGCCAGCCTCGACGACCTGAAGAACTGCGCGGGCCTGGCCCTGGGCAGCCCGACCCGTTTCGGCAACATGGCCGCGCCGCTCAAGTATTTCCTCGATGGCACCAGCAACCTGTGGCTGACCGGCGCGCTGGTGGGCAAGCCGGCGGGCGTGTTCACCTCCACGGCGAGCCTGCACGGCGGCCAGGAAACCACGCTGCTGTCGATGATGTTGCCGCTGTTGCACCACGGCATGCTGATCACCGGTCTGCCTTACAGCGAATCGGCATTGCTGGAAACCCGTGGCGGCGGCACGCCGTACGGCGCCAGTCATCACGCCGGGGCCGATGGCAAAAGCGCTTTGAATGAACATGAAGTGGCGCTGTGCCGGGCCTTGGGCCTGCGGTTGGCGAAGACTGCGCAAAAACTGGGGAACTGACGTGGCCAAGAAGCCGAAGATTCTACCGTCCATTGAATGGCTTGAGCCGCGGGTGCGGGCGATGCGCGTCATCAGCCTGCTGTGCTTTTTCGGTCTGGTTGGGCTGTTGTGTGCCTACTACCTGGTGTTCGCCGATCTGCATGGCGCACGGCCGTGGGTGATTCTGCTGATCGAGCTGGTGCCGCTGCTGTTGCTGGCGCCGGGGATGATCATCGGCAGTGCGCGCGGGCATTCGTGGATGTGTTTTGTGGTGAACCTGTACTTCATCAAGGGCGCGCTGGCGGCGTATGACCCGAATCGGCAGTTGTTTGGGTTGCTGGAGATGGGTGCGAGCCTGGCGGTGTTTTGCTCGGCGTTGTTGTATGTGCGGTGGCGGTTTCAGCTCAATCGCAAGCTTGCCGGTGAAGGTGAAATTTCCGTCGCCTGATCTGACGCCTTCGCGAGCAGGCTCGCTCCCACCAGGACCGCGTGAACCCTGTGGGAGCGAGCCTGCTCGCGAATGCCGCGACTCGGTTTTAATGATTCACTGTGTAAGCCAGCATCATCGAAATCTGGCTCATCGCCCGCCCGCCACTCTGTTCATGCCACTGGTTGAACACATCCTGCACCAAGGCCAGATCGCGCAAACTGGTCGGCACCTTGTCGACGATCTTCTGCGCATTCAACGCCGCGACCACGTCGTAGCTCGGCACAAACGTGTCCTTGCCGACCATGCGCAAGAAGCGCGGTGCCGACAGCCCGCCCAATTGATGGCCGCGCTTTTTCAGGTAGGTCCACAACCCGACGATATCCGTCACCGGCCAATCGGCAATCAGCGCACCGAAGCTGCCCTTCTCATGCGCGACGTCCAGAATGAACTGCGCATTGCGCGGCACGCTTTTGAGCTTGCCCAAGTGGCGGATGATTCGCGCGTCCTGCATCAAGCGCTCGAGGTGTTCGGCGCTCATCAGCACGACTTTTTCCGGGTCGAACTTGAAGAACACTTCTTCGAAGGCCGGCCACTTGGCGTCCACCAGACTGTGCTTGAGGCCGGCACGAAACACTCGCAGGGCCATGGTCGACAGGTAACGGTCGTCGCTGATCTTGCGCAATTGTGCCGGGGTTTTCGGAACGGGCAGATTGGCTTCCAGTTCAGCTGCTGACCCGAAGCGGTTCAGACAGTATTCGTGCAGCCACTTGTAATCGCGCATGCCCTCTCCTGAGGTATTAAACAAAAAACCAAATGTGGGAGCGAGCCTGCTCGCGAAGAGGGAGTATCAGTCAACCTATTCGTTGAATGACACACCGCTTTCGCGAGCAGGCTCGCTCCCACAGTTTTAATCAGAGGTTTACCACGTTGACGAAGCGCGAAGCCGCCGTCTCGTCGATCTTGAGGCTGGTGAAATCAAACAGGTTGCGATCCGCCAATTGTGACGGCTGCACATTTTGCAGGCTGCGGAAAATGCTTTCGGTACGGCCCGGGGTCTTGCGCTCCCAGTCTTGCAGCATGTCCTTGACCACCTGGCGTTGCAGGTTTTCCTGGGAACCGCAGAGGTTGCACGGGATGATCGGGAACTGCTTGAAATCCGAATAGGCCTGGATGTCTTTTTCGTTGCAGTACGCCAGCGGACGGATCACCACGTTGCGACCATCATCGGCGCGCAGTTTAGGCGGCATGGCCTTGAGCGAACCGTTGAAGAACATGTTGAGGAAGAACGTCTCGACGATGTCGTCCCGGTGATGACCGAGGGCCATTTTGGTCGCGCCGATTTCGTCGGCAAAGGTGTACAGCGTGCCGCGACGCAGGCGCGAGCACAGCGAGCAGGTGGTCTTGCCCTCGGGAATAAGCTCCTTGACCACCGAGTAAGTGTCCTTCTCGACGATGTGGTACTCGATGCCCAGTTCCTTGAGGTAGGCCGGCAGCACGTGCTCCGGGAAACCTGGCTGCTTCTGGTCCATGTTCACGGCCACGATCTCGAACTTGATCGGGGCGACCTTCTGCAAGTGCATCAGCACGTCGAGCAGGGTGTAGCTGTCCTTGCCACCGGACAGGCAGACCATGACCTTATCGCCGTCTTCAATCATGTTGAAATCGGCAACAGCCTCACCGGCCTGACGGCGAAGGCGCTTTTGCAGTTTGTTCTGGTTAACCGTGAGAGTGCCCATGACGCGAATCCGTGAGGTGTGACGAAAGGCCGGCATTTTACGCAAAAACCCATCAGGGGCGAAGTGCCTGGGGCTTCACTTTATCTGGGTTCAGCATCCCCCTGTGGCGAGGGATCTGCGTGCACAGACCCGTCGGCGATTAACAGAGATCTTTACAGCGCGATTTGCTCTAAGCCCCTATCACCTGTGCGGGTAAGTCCTTTCTATACTGCGACATAAGGTCGCATTCAAATCCAGACCTTTACTTACGTGGCCACTTTGGCCTGTAGGCGCTCCACTGGGGGGCGACGGTAAAAACAAGAGGAGTGACTGGCATGATCCATCACGTAGTGGGGCTCTTCACCCACCCCGACCAGGAATGGAAAGAAATCCGTGGCGACCAAGAGGAAAGCATCAGCCACATGTACCTGACCCACACGCTGATTCTGGCGGCGATCCCCGCCGTGTCCGCGTTTATCGGCACCACGCAAGTCGGCTGGGTTATCGGCAGCCGTGCCCCGGTGATGCTGACGCAGGAAAGCGCGCTATGGATGACGATCATGTCGTACGTGGCGATGCTCGGCGGTGTTGCGGTGATGGGGGCGTTCATCCACTGGATGGCTCGCACCTATGACGCCAACCCGAGCCTGGCCCGTTGCGTTGCGTTTGCGACCTACACCGCGACCCCGCTGTTCATCGGCGGTCTGGCGGCGCTGTACCCACACATGTGGTTGGGGATGATCGTCGGGACGGCGGCCATCTGCTACACGGTGTACCTGCTGTACGTGGGGCTACCCACTTTCATGAACATTCCATCAGACGAGGGGTTCCTGTTTTCAAGTTCGGTGCTTGCGGTAGGCCTGGTGGTGCTGGTTGCCATCATGGCGTTCACAGTCATTGTCTGGGGACTCGGCGTGGGGCCGGTCTATACGAATTAATGCTGCTTTCCACCCAAAAACTAGATCTGCCAATACAGGCCGCCGCAAGGCGGCCTTCTAATGCCGGGGGTGACGACCATTCGGCGCCTCGGCGATTCGCAAGACTCCAGGGTTGCGGCATACTCGACGTCTCTGGAGATCCATCAAGCATGCCCGAGCAACTCAATACCCGCGTCGAAGACTGTTACCTACTCGCCGAATCCTTTTTCAAACGCACTTTCAAACGCCCCGTGGTGAGCCTCAAGCTGCGTGGTCAAAAAGCCGGTGTCGCGCATTTGCACGAGAACCTGTTGCGCTTCAACCCTCAGCTGTACCGGGAAAACACCGAAGACTTCCTCAAGCAAACCGTGGCCCACGAGGTCGCGCACCTGATCGCTCATCAACTGTTTGGCGACCGTATCCAGCCACACGGTGAAGAGTGGCAACTGATCATGCGCGGCGTGTACGAACTGCCGCCCAATCGCTGCCACACCTACGACGTCAAACGCCGCAGCGTGACGCGCTATATCTACAAATGCCCGTGCGCGGACAGCGATTTCCCGTTTTCGGCGCAGCGCCATGGTTTGGTGCGCCAGGGCCGGCGGTATCTGTGCCGGCGGTGTCGGAGCACGTTGGTGTTCAGTGGGGAGATGCGGGTCGAGTAGCAAGATTTGCGGTGCATGTGCCGGCCCTTTCGCGAGCAGGCTCGCTCCCACAGGGGATTTTCGGCGTGACACAAATCCAGTGTGGGAGCGAGCCTGCTCGCGAAGGGGCCTTGGCATTCACTACACAACCACCTTGGCACGCCGCAACTCGGCAATCCGCTGCGCATCAAACCCCAACTCCCCCAACACCTGATCCGTATGCTGCCCCAGCGCCGCACCGATATGCCGGGGCTCAGGCAAGCCATCCGAAAACTTCAACGGACAGGCCATCTGCGCCTGAGTCGTCCCGTCACCACGGGGTACTTCGGCCACCAGCTCCCGCGCCTTCAGCTGTGGATGCGCAATCGCCTCACCCAGATTCAACACCGGCTCAACACACGCATCCAGTTCAGCAAACAGGCCGCACAACTCGCCAAAGTCATGTTTCTCGAATTCACTCTTCAACGCTTCCTTGAGCTTTTTCTGGTCCGCAGGCTTTGGCGACAAGCCCAAGGGTGACAACTCCTCCAGCCCCAGCGCCGTACACAGTTGCTTCATGAACGCGGGCTCCAGGCTGCCCACCGATAACCAGCGTCCATCCCGTGAACGGTAATAGTCATAGAAGCTGCCGCCATTGAGCATCTGGTCTTCCCTGCCCGGCTCCACGCCGCAGGCCAGGTACCCGGCGCCAGCCATGGCGTTCAGGCTGAACGCGCAATCGGTCATGCTCACGTCCAAATGCTGGCCCTGCCCGGTTTGCTGCCGGGCGATCACCGCCGCGAGCAGGCCGATGACCCCGTGCAGCGAGCCACCGGCGACATCCGCCACTTGCATGCCCAACGGCAGCGGCCCGCTGTCGGCGCGGCCGGTGTAGCTGGCCAGTCCCGCCAGCGCCAGGTAATTGATGTCGTGGCCGGCGCGGTCCTTGTAGGGGCCGGTCTGGCCATAACCGGTAATCGATACGTAGATCAGCTTTGGATTGATCGCCTTCAAGGCTTCATACCCCAGCCCCAGGCGTTCCATCACGCCGGGGCGGAACTGCTCCAGCACGATGTCGTAGTCGGCCAGCAACTGCTTGATCACCGCCAGCGCCTCGGGGTGCTTGAGGTCCAGCGCCAGGCTGCGCTTGTTGCGATTGAGGTAGGCGTGACTCGCGGACACCCCCTGATCATGCGGCGGCAGCACCCGCAGCAGATCCATGCGGGTCGGCGATTCGATGCGCAACACCTCGGCGCCCATGTCCGCCAGCAACAACGAGGCAAACGGCCCCGGTAACAGTGTCGAAAAATCCAGAACCTTGAGTGATGCCAATGGCCCGAGCATGAACGATCTCCGTGAACGATGCCTCCAGCCTAGGCAGCCATTGGCATTGCAGCAATCACCCGAAGTGTCAGCAAAGGTGACCGTTGCGCTCAAATTGCGGACAAGAAAAAACCCGCCGAAGCGGGTTTTTCATTGCAACGCGTGTTACTTGACGTTGGTTGGGGTTGGGCCTTCGGCCACGCCCAGGTCGTCTTCTACGCGCTCGTCGGAGATGCCGCGACCGCCAGAAGCCAGTTCAGCGTGCATCACGTCAACGTCCAGTTCCTTGACCCACTTGGCCACAACCAGGGTGGCAACGGCGTTACCCACCAGGTTGGTCAGGGCGCGGGCTTCGGACATGAAACGGTCGATACCGAGGATCAGCGCCAAGCCGGCAACCGGCAAGTGGCCAACGGCGGACAAGGTAGCGGCCAACACGATGAAACCACTACCGGTCACGCCGGCAGCGCCTTTGGAAGACAGCAGCAACACCACCAACAGGGTGATCTGGTGGGTGATGTCCATGTGGGTGTCGGTCGCCTGAGCGATGAACACGGCCGCCATGGTCAGGTAGATCGCGGTGCCGTCGAGGTTGAACGAGTAACCGGTCGGGATCACCAGACCCACGACGGATTTCTGCGCGCCCAGGCGTTCCATCTTGATCAGCATGCGAGGCAGTACCGATTCCGAAGAAGAAGTACCCAGCACGATCAGCAGTTCTTCACGGATGTAGCGAATCACTTTCAGCACGCTGAAGCCGTGAGCGCGAGCAATGCCGCCCAGTACGACCAGCACGAACACGACGCATGTGATGTAGAAGCAGGCCATCAACTGACCCAGCTGCACCAGCGAGCCGACACCGTAGGCGCCGATGGTGAACGCCATGGCGCCGAAGGCACCCAGTGGCGCGAGCTTCATGATCATGTTGATGATGTTGAACATCACGTGGGCAAAACGATCGATGAAGTCCAGCAGCGGGCGGCCGTAGGCACCCAGGCGATGCAGGGCGAAACCGAAGATCACCGAGAACATCAGCACTTGCAGGATATCGCCAGTGGCGAACGCGCCGAAGATGGTGTTCGGGATCACGTTCAGCAGGAAGCCAACCACGCTTTGATCAGCGCCAGCGGCCACATACTGAGCCACTTTGGAGGCATCCAGCGTGGTCACGTCGATGTGCATGCCGGCACCCGGCTGGACGATGTTGACCACCACGAGACCGACCAACAGTGCGATGGTCGAAACGATTTCGAAGTAGAGCAGCGCGTAACCACCGGTCTTGCCGACCGATTTCATGTCCTGCATACCGGCGATACCGCTGACCACGGTGCAGAAGATGATTGGGGCGATGATCATTTTGATCAGCTTGATGAACCCGTCACCCAGCGGCTTGAGGGCCACACCAGTCTGCGGATAAAAGTGACCGATCAAAACGCCGATAATGATGGCAACGATCACCTGGAAATACAGGGATTTATACAGTGGCTGACGAGTCGTCATTGCAAAGTTCCTCAAGAGTGCCCGGTGACAACATCCACCTGTTGTCCCTGACACCTGAATTGCGAACCCTCCTGCTTCTGGAGGGATTTGTTTTTCGAGCTGCGCGACGGCAGGCATCTGCTCGTTGTATCGCAAGGCCCGTGCCACCTTCGCCAAAATCCCTGCAAGCCTTTTGACATCAAGGGCTGCAGGTTTTTCTTCGTCACTGAGTGGTGACACCGATGTGGCGGATTTCCGCCCATCCACCCAACCTCGTCCGGCAATTTGGCGGATATCCGCCTTGTTCCTCGACGGTCAGCGCGGCTACCATCCGTCGTTCAATGGACGGACCTGCCTTCTATGCGCGAACGCACCATCGCCAGTCATTTCGCCCGTGCCGTTCTCGGTGGCGCACGCCGGCTGGGTTATGACTATTCAAACCTGTTGCAGCAACTGGGCATCAGTCCCGAGCTGCTGGACGAACCGCGTGCGCGTATCGCACCTGAGCAGTTCACCCGATTGATCCAGGGCCTGTGGCTGGCACTGGACGACGAATACCTCGGATTCGGGCCGGTCGCGAGTAAAACCGGCAGCTTCGCCATGATGTGCCACGCCGTGATCCACTGCCGCAATCTGGATAAAGCACTGCATCGCGGCTTATTGTTTTATAGCTTATTCCCCGACGGTCCGCGTCTGACCCTGAGCCACGAAGGCGAAATGATCCGCCTGAGCCTCGACGATTCGAAGTTCCAGGACCCGGACCATTTCCTTACCGAAAGCCAGTTGATGGTGTGGCATCGGCTCGGCAGCTGGCTGATTGGCCAGCGCATGCGCCTGGAACAGGCGACGTTCAGTTACCCAAGACCCGAACACGGCGCCGAATACGACTTGCTGTTCCCCTGCCCGATGGTGTTTTCCTCGGCGCAGAGCAGCCTGCTGTTTCACAGTCGCTACCTGAACATGCCGCTGTTGCAGGACGAACGCACCCTCAAGCACTTCCTCGAACACTCCCCCGCCGACCTGCTGTCACGCCCGGATGACGGCGACAGCCTGAGCAGCCAGTTGCGCCGCTTGCTCAGCCGCGACAGCGCTCGCTGGCCGGACCTGGAAGCGGTGGCCGCGCACATGCACATCAGCCCGCAAACCTTGCGTCGGCATTTGCGCGAGGAAGGCACGAGTTTTCAGGAATTGAAGGATCAGCTAAGGCGCGACATTGCGATTTATCACCTGGGGCGCGCGGATTTGTCGTTGCAGCAGATTGCCGAGCAGTTGGGGTTTTCCGAGCCTTCGGCGTTTCATCGGGCGTTCAAGAAATGGACCGGGGTGACGCCTGGGGCTTATCGCGCGCAGGAGAATTGATTTTTGCGTTGAATTGACTGGCCTCTTCGCGAGCAGGCTCGCTCCCACAGTTGATCTCGGATATTCACAAATAGTGTGGTCACTGAAGATCCCTTGTGGGAGCGAGCCTGCTCGCGAAGAACGATGACGCGGTCTACCTGACTCAATATCGGCTAAGGCGGATCAAGCCTGTCCAGCATCCGGTTCACCGCCAGTTCCCCCAGCATCACAACCTGCGCAATCCCCAGCACCGTGTTGCGCTGCGTCCCCTCCACCTGCCCCGCAAATTCACTGAGCATCACACTCGCCGACGCCATGGTTTCACAGGCGCTGACCAACAGGGTTTCATCATTGGTGTCGGGCCCGACGAAGTAAATCGTGCTGGGCTTGCGGGCGGTGTCTTTGGGAGTGACCGGTTTGAGGTAGTAATCGAGGGCGCGGTCGGCGGCTTTGTTGAGTTTTTTGGAATCGGGGGTTTCGTAGGGGGAGACGTCGTCGGTGTCGGTTTCTGGCGGGTTGGGAGTGATCTTGAACATGTGCAGCTCCGTGGTTGATTGAGCCGCCACGGCTTATCGCTAAACAAGTAAAGGTGGCGGCTGTACGCAGGTTAGCGATCCGGGACACAGAAACCCCGGGTAGACCTCGAGGGGTCTCCCACGCACAGCCGCCATTACGCGAATTGCAGCTTTTGCGTCTGTGTAGGGGATCGGATCGCTAAACCCGATCGCTGATTCGTCAGCGACCCGCAAACGATAGAACCCACGCCCCAGACGCACAAGCCGGCGGATTCTGGCGTAGTCGTAGGCAACGGCGCAAGGATGTGTAGCCTGAGCGAGTGTCTGGAGATGTTTTTTAAACATCACCGTTTAATGCTCACTCAGGCCATAAGGAAAACCAGATCAGCCAGAAGAATAAATGCGTCCCCTTTTCCCGATGACGGCGACAGGCTGAGCAGCCAGTTGCGCCGCTTGCTCAGCCGCGACAGCGCTCGCTGGCCGGACCTGGAAGCCGTGGCCGCGCACATGCACATCAGTCCGCAGACCTTGCGTCGGCATTTGCGCGAGGAAGGCACGAGTTTTCAGGAATTGAAGGATCAGCTAAGGCGCGACATTGCGATTTATCACCTGGGGCGCGCGGATTTGTCGTTGCAGCAGATTGCCGAGCAGTTGGGGTTTTCCGAGCCTTCGGCGTTTCATCGGGCGTTCAAGAAATGGACCGGGGTGACGCCTGGGGCCTATCGCGCACAGGAGAATTGATTTTTGCGTTAAATCAACTGGCCCCTTCGCGAGCAAGCCCGCTCCCACAGTTGATCTCGGATATTCACAAATAGTGTGGTCACTGAAGATCCCTTGTGGGAGCGAGCCTGCTCGCGAAGAACGATGACGCGGTCTACCTGACTCAATAACGGCTAAGGCGGATCAAGCCTGTCCAGCATCCGGTTCACCGCCAGTTCCCCCAGCATCACCACCTGCGCAATCCCCAGCACCGTGTTGCGCTGCGTCCCCTCCACCTGCCCCGCAAATTCACTGAGCATCACACTCGCCGACGCCATGGTTTCACAGGCGCTGACCAACAGGGTTTCATCATTGGTGTCGGCCCCGACGAAGTAGATCGTGCTGGGTTTGCGGGCGGTGTCTTTGGGAATGACCGGTTTGAGGTAGTAATCGAGGGCGCGGTCGGCAGCTTTGTTGAGTTTTTTGGAATCGGGGGGTTTCGTAGGGGGAGACGTCGTCGGTGTCGGTTTCTGGCGGGTTGGGAGTGATCTTGAACATTTGAAGCTCCTAGAGTTATGGAGCCGCTACTCATCGCTGCTAAACGAAAAACGGGTGGCGGCTATGCGCGGGTTAGCAGACCAGGACTCTAGAACCCGGCGCACCGAAGTGCCCCACGCAAAGCCGCCATAAAACGACGGACGTTGTGCATCTAGAGAGATCCGGGCTGCTAAACCCGATCGCTGATTGGTCAGCGACGGGATAACGATAGGACCCAAGCCTTAGACACACAAGCCGGCGGATTCTGGCGTAGTCGTAGGCAACGGCGCAAGGATGTGTAGCCTGAGTGAGTGTCTGGAGATGTGTTTTAAACATCGCCGTTTAATGCTCGCTCAGGCCTCACGGGACGCAACTTCGGATAAATAAATACGTCCTCTTTTTCGCTAATTAACCGTGTTCCAGTAACGAGGCAGCACCGATAAGACATCGGACGCTGTATCTCTGAGCGTCCATTCGGTCCGCCCCATATTGGGATGTATGGAAGCGGTAGAGGCAGGGGAGACTCCTGACGTACTTCCGGCTAAAACAAGCACGCCGGACATACCGTAGTTTATTTGATTGATGTAAATCATCCGATCATAGGGTAAGGCCTGGCACGTCACGCGAAAGATAATCGGCCCTCTTTCGGAAACCGTGACAGGTATCCTGCTGCCGCTTGGATAGCTACCTCCCAACTGTCTGGTGATGGACACCAGAATCGGTGGCACAGCCGCGATGACTCGAATGGTCCAGTTTTCGGACGTACCGCGAGTGTCTTTCGCACTATAGATATGGTCGCCTACCAAGAGCCCCGCGATCGGAAGCTCCCAATGCCCTCCAGTCGCAGTAACCCGCCCCTTTAATTGCCCACTGTCGTAGATCTCGACGACCGCCCCCTCCTGCGCGGTTCCTGATAGTTTCACCGAGCGGGCCACAGTCTCCGTCCCTGGCGAAATGATCCGGTCGGAGGTGTCTCTGACCATCGTAATGGCAGGCAAGATGAGTGCTTCGGCCTTGATTGTGTAAGTGCAAATCGGAAAGGTGACGAGAGTCGCGCCCTCAGCAATTTGAATCTTGAACGTTGCCGTTACCGAACTGCCATTCTTGAGCGTTTTCAACCAGCCAATCGGTGCCGGCCGAATCAGCGGCAGTCCTCCGTCATGCGGTTGCCCTACGAGGTCGTCGAAAGTAGTCCTGCCATTTATGTCGACGCCTGCATATTGCAACCAACAAGTATTCGTCCCGCTGGATTGAGGCCACCATGCTGCAATCCGCAGCTTATCCGACGCCTGCATTTTGGTTACATCCAACTGTCCAGCTACTGCTCCATCGATCGCTGGGGTCGGAAACCGCGTGTCGCCATCGGCTATTCGTAGCACGCTCAATACCAGCGGCCCTGACTGGGCAATCTGCTCCCCGCCGCGTATCAGCCTCCAGCGCAGTCGGAACTCCTTGCCGTAGTGCGTGCTGAGGAATGCCGCATCAAGGTCGAAGTTGGCCCGAAAGTTCTTGTTCAGCGTCACCACCGCAAACGGCGGGGAATCCGGCGGCTGGTTGACCTCAAACAGTTGCGCCTGACCACCTTTTTGGTCAGTGAGGTGTTCTACACGCACTTTCACTCCGGCCAGGAACTTCAGTAAATCGATCGGGTTAGTGGCTGGCGCGACCAGTAGCGGTGCACTCAATTTAACGAGGCTTTCACCAATGACCGGCGCCTTGGCGGGCAACGAAGTGGCGATGACCTTCCCCCCCTGGACCTGTTCGTAAATCACTGACACGGCGCCGCCCTTCAAAACCTTAGCCACAGGAACTTGCAGTTTGTAGGTGAAAGGCAGTCGCGTTACGGGCGTCTCGACGGTATGCGTGACTGGCAATCCTGTTTCCGGGGTGCAGGTGTAAGTCACCCGGATCGTGTCATTGGCCGCCCACAGGGGTGAAAATACGTGAACCAGCACATAGAGAAAGTCCTTCACCTTGCCCAGGTCAATTGTCTCTGGATCATCGGCCGGATCGTCCGGATTCTCGCTCAAATCAGGGGCCGTCAATGTGACTCGTTCAGTATTGACATTAGCCGTGATGACGCTCGACCAACGCCGCTTATGGGTCGGGTTTTTTACCTGATCAACCGCGGTGAAGGAGAACGGAAACTCAGGACGACTACCGGCCCGTTCGAACATGCTGCGGGTGACGGTGATCACGAACGGTTTACCCTCGTCACCCGGTTGTACCGTGAAGGTGAAACGTTCGCGATTAAGCTCGAGCGTGATGACGTCGTAAGCCCTCTTGAACGGATAATACAACGTGACCGCCACACCTCGATCCACCTCGTCCTTGCCGATCTGAGGCGGGTTTCCCAGTTCGGGCGGCAGGCTGATGCGCAGGTCGGGATGAGCCCCTGTATCGGGAAGGTCGTTCCCACCGGGAAGGTCGCGATGATAGAGCGCCCATGATTCGGTTGAGGGGCCACTGTTGCCGCTGGTGCGCTCAACCTCGTACATAAAACGATGCACCCCGTCATTCAGCAGCGACTGAAAGACGTTGAAATACACAGGGTCGTTCTGATCGGCCGGGGCCACCGGTTTGCGCTCGATCAACTGCCACTGCGTATCCTGGGGCCCCTGCACGTACAGCGCAATGTCGAGATAGTTTCCACCCAATGGCGGATCGACCACAGCCTGTACCGCCCCTTCCCGACTGTCCCTTCTGAGGACCTCCCTGAAACTCGCTTGCGGCAAGCCCTCCACCGGTACCCCGACGGGAGGCGCTGGCGTGACAATAACGCCGGGGGTAGCACCGGCAAATTTCACCGGGGCGTTGACCAGCACACCAGGGGTTGATTCATTGGCCGTCATGGGACACCTTCCTTCTCAATGAGCCCATGTTTGCAGGGGCTTTGAGGGGTGATCAGACACCCGGAGAAGGAAGCTTGGCTACTGTCAGAAATAACAGGTGCAGGCCCTTTTACGACGAATGGTCACTACCTTAAGTCGTTCTTGCCTTCATCAAACCACCGGAAAATGAATCCGGAACGCCGCCCCACCCATCGGCGAATCCCCCAGCGTCAGCTTGGCGCTGTAGCTTTCGATAATGTCCTTGACCACCGCCAGCCCGATCCCCTGCCCCGGATGCTGACGGTCCAGCCGCTCACCCCTTTGCAGAATCCGCGCGCGCTGATCCGCCGGCACCCCCGGCCCGTCATCCTCGACACACAACTCCACCCCGCTCAGCGTTTCTCGCACGCTGATACGCACTTCACCCAGGCACAGCCGATAAGCGTTTTCCAACAGGTTGCCCATCATTTCCAGCAAGGCGCCCTGCTCGATTGGCACGTAACACGGTTGCGGCAGATCGAAGGCGACGCGTACGCGTTTGTCGCGGTAGACCTTGTCCAGTGTGTCGCACAGGCTTTGCAGCACCGGTTGCAGGCGCACCTGGTGTCGCACCAGACCGCTTTTGCGCAGGCTGGCGCGTTGCAGTTGGTAGCTGATTTGTTGGCTCATGCGTTCGATCTGGGTTTGCAGCACCCAGGCCTGATCGCGGTTCTCCGGGCGCTGGGCCATGTCTTCGCTGACGCCTTGCAGCACGGTCAGCGGGGTTTTCAGGCTGTGGGCCAGGTCGTCGAGGGAGTCGCGGTAACGGCTGCGCTGTTCGCGCTCGCTGTGCAGCAAGCGGTTGAGGGAGCCGGTCAGGCGCAACAGTTCGCGCGGGTGTTGTTCGCTAAGGCTTTCGAGGGTGCCGCTTTCGATTTCGTCGAGTTCCTGGCTAAGCCGGCGCAACGCCTGCAAGCCCCAGGTCAGACCGATCCACAGCAACGACAGCAACACCAGCAAGGCCGCGCCGAAGCCGAGGTAGAGGTTTTCGCGCAGGCCTTCGAGGGTGTTTTCGTACTCGCGCACCGGTTGCAGCGTGACGATACTGAACGCCGCGCTTTTGCCGCCGAGCAGCTTGACCTCGACGTCATAGACGAAGAATTCCTGCCCGTTGGACTCGCGAATCCGCGCGAACTCATTGCCGCGGCCGTCGTAGCGCGGTTTGTAGTTGATCAGTTCTTGCCCGGTGGCTTTCGACCGCCAGACCAGGTGACCTTCGCGGTCGAAGATGTAGCCGAGCAAGCGGCTGTCGGTCAGGTTGAAGCGCTCATCGGGCAATTGCGCCGGCATTTGCAGGGAGTTGTTTTCCACCCGTGCGGCGGAGATCAGCGTGGTGACATCCGAGGCCAGGCGTTGCTCGATCGAGTCCTGCAACGCCAGGCTGAACGCGCCCTGCATCGCCGGCAGCAACGCCAACATGAACAACACCGCCAACAGTGTGGCGGCGAGCATCAAGCGAACGCGAAGGGAACGAATCAAGTGCAACGCTCATTGAACAGGTAGCCGAGGCCGCGCACGGTGTCGATCGGTTTAAACCCGCCCGGGCCTTCGAGTTTGCGGCGCAGACGGCCGACCAGCACTTCGATGACGTTCGGATCGCGCTCGTCGTCATCGGGATAGAGCTGCTCCATCAAGCGGTCCTTGGCCACCACTTGCTGGTGATGACGCATGAGGTATTCGAGGATCCGGTACTCATAAGCGGTCAGCGCCAGCGGTTGTTCATCAAGGGACGCTTGCTTGCGATTGAGGTCCAGCAACAGCGGCCCGGCGACGATGGTCGACTGGGTGAAACCGCTGGAGCGGCGCAGCAAGGCATTCAGGCGCGCATCGAGTTCTTCGAACTGGAACGGCTTGACCACGTAATCGTCGGCGCCGGCGGCGAGGCCTTCGACCTTGTCCTGCCAGTTGCCGCGCGCGGTGAGGATCAGGATCGGAAAGGTCTTGCCCTGCGTGCGCAGTTGCCGGATCAAGTCGAGCCCGCCCATCCCCGGCAGGCCGAGGTCGATCACCGCCAGGTCAAAGTTGAACTGTCCGGTCTGGTACAGCGCCTCTTCGGCATTGGCCACGGATTCGACCACGTGGCCGCTTTCGGTCAGGCGGGTTTGCAGGTGATGGCGCAACAGCGCTTCATCTTCGACGACCAGCAGTTTCATAACGCTCTCCCGGGCAAAACGACATCTCCAATGGCACAACGGCGCATCCAACGGTCAGGACAGATCATAGCGGCCCATCAGGTCTTGCTGATTAAGTTTAATGCCATTGTGCGAGACCGACACGTTGGCATAACCGGCACGGTAATCGGCCGGGGTGGCGGGTTGGCCCAAATGCGCACTCCAGGCGCTTTCATGGCCCACGGTGCTGACCGTGCTGAAGCTGTTCAGCGTGAGGGATCTTTTGACCTTCTCGTTGGTCTTCCCAAGAGCAAGGCTGGCAATGACGTCATCGGAGGCAAGCGCGGCGGTGCTGGCGCTCAGGACGGTGAAAGCCAGAATCAGGTTTTTAAAGCCAGTCATTAGGGAATTTCCTCATGCGCAGGTGCTTTGGGTACGAGCCACCTTACTCACCTGCCCCTGAACTGCCCCTGAACGCAGACTGAACCTGAGCTGAACCAGATCACTGCGGCTATTCTGATGAATCCATTGCAGGAGATCCGACCATGCGCGTAATCCTCGCCCTCTGCTTGCTGGTGTTGAGCGCCCTGACTCAGGCCGCTATCAAGACTGAAGAAATCCCTTATCAAAGTGCCGACGGCACAAAAATGATCGGCTACTACGCCTACGATGACGCCATTAAAGGCCCGCGCCCCGGCGTGGTGGTGGTGCATGAGTTCTGGGGGCTGAACGACTACGCCAAGCGCCGCGCCCGCGACCTCGCCGGTCTGGGCTACAGCGCGCTGGCCATCGACATGTACGGCGATGGCAAGAACACCGAGCATCCGAAGGACGCGATGGCGTTCATGCAGGAAGTGCTCAAGGACAGCTCGGCCTCCGCCGTGCGCTTTCAGGCCGGACTTACCCTGTTGGAGCAACAACCGCAAACCGACCCGCAAAAAGTCGCGGCTATTGGTTACTGCTTTGGCGGCGGTGTGGTGCTGAATGCGGCGCGTCAGGGTGCCCCGCTGCTGGGGGTGGTGAGTTTCCACGGCGCGCTGGCAACCAATACGCCAGCAACCCCTGGCAATGTGAAAGCGAAAATCCTGGTGGAGCATGGGGCGATGGACAGTATGGTCACGCCGGATGCGGTGGCGGCGTTCAAGGCTGAAATGGACAAGGCTGGCGCTGACTATAAATTCGTCAGCCTTGAGGGCGCCAAGCATGGGTTCAGCAATCCGGATGCGGACCGGTTGAGCCATGGCGATCATGGTGGGCCGGATATCGGGTACAACAAAGCGGCGGATGAGCGTTCCTGGGCGGATATGCAGGCGTTTTTCAAAAAGATATTTGGTTAGACCGCGGCGCGGCCATTCGCGAGCAGGCTCGCTCCTACAGGGATTTGTGTCGCTACGCAGATCCAGTGTGGGAGCGAGCCTGCTCGCGAAGGCCGCACCGCCAATCCAGACCTTTGCACTACCCAGCCCGAGAGCAACCCGGCAAAATGCCCGCCATGAATCCCACCCCCGCCCTTCCCGCCTGCTGCACCCCGCTCGATGCCCATTGGCCGCTGCCGTTTGTGCTGCCCGATACGGTGTTGCTGAGTACCCACTTCGACAGCTCGCAACTGGCCAACGATGATTTCCGGCGCAGTGCCATCGAGCCGCCGGCGAGCATTCAGCGCTCGGTCGCCAAGCGTCAGGCCGAGTTTCTTGCTGGACGGGTGTGCGCTCGGGCTGCACTGCAACAATTGGAAGGCCTGAGTTTTATCCCGGCCATCGGCGAAGACCGGGCGCCGGTGTGGCCCGCGCACATCGCCGGCTCCATCACCCACAGCACCGGCCGGGCGGCAGCGATTGTCGCGAGGAAAACCGATTGGCGCGGGTTGGGGATGGACCTGGAAAACCTGCTCAACCCGGAACGGGCCGAGCGCCTGGCCGGGGAAATCCTCACGCCGCCAGAGTTGCAGCGCATGGCGGCCGGTCATCGCGATGATCTGGCGCTGTTGGTGACACTGACGTTTTCGGTGAAGGAAAGCCTGTTCAAGGCGCTGTACCCGATTGTTCAGCAGCGCTTTTATTTTGAACATGCCGAGGTGCTGGAATGGACCGAGGCCGGTGAGGTGCGGTTGCGGTTGCTGACGGATTTGTCGGGTGAGTGGCGTAATGGCACGGAGCTTGAGGCGCAGTTTGGGGTGATGGATGGGCAGCTGTTGAGTCTGGTCAGTATCAAGGCCTGAAGAGGTGTGGTGTTTGGGCCGGCCTCTTCGCGAGCAGGCTCGCTCCCACATTGGATCTATGCATCACCACAAATCCCTGTGGGAGCGAGCCTGCTCGCGAAGGCGGCCTATCATTCACCACAAATCTCAGCGCTTCTCCTGATTGCGCGGCCAACTCAAACTGAAACAGGCCCCTCCCAGACTCTTGCTCTTGCTGATCAACGCCCGTCCGTCATGCCAATGAATAATCCGCCGCACAATGGACAACCCCAACCCATGCCCGCCCGAAGCGCGGGTACGGCTGTCATCCAGGCGCAGGAATGGCGTGAAAATCCGCTCCCAGGCCAACTCCGGAACACCCGGCCCGTCATCCTCGACGTCCACCCGGCAACGCTGCTGCCCCACCTGATAACTCACGGTCACCCGCGACGAGGCGTGGCGCATGGCGTTGCTGACGAGGTTCTGGATGGCCCGATGCAAGTAACGCGGTTCCGCCTCGACCCAGGCGTCATCGCAATCTGCCGCCGACAAACACAACCCACGCTGCACGGTGACCTCGGCGCGTAACGGCGCCAGTTCTTCGATCACTTGATTGACCAGCGCATCCAGATCGATCCGCTGGAAATTCAGTGCCGGCGCGCCCTGCTCCAGCCGCGCGTAGGTCAGCATCTCATCGACCAGTTTGTCGAGGTCCTCGATGTCGTGGTCCATGCCTTCGCGGTATTTCTCCAGCTGCTGCGGCGTGGTGGCCGAGCCGATCATTTCCAGGCCGAAACGCAGGCGCGCCACGGGCGTGCGCAATTCGTGGGACACGGCGCGCACCAGTTCTCGCTGGATCGCCAGCAATTGCTGCAAGTGCTCGGCCATGCCGTTGAACGCCGCGGCCAATCGCCCCACCGAGTCGGCACCGCGGGCCGGCACGCGGGTCTCGAGGCTGCCCTTGGCGATGCGCGTGGCAGCCGCTTCCAGACCGCGCAATCGGCGCTCCAGTTGCCGCACCAGCAGGTAGACGATCAAACCGATCAGGCTCAACCCGAGCGCCGCGATCAACACCAGCCATTCCGGCGGATAAGGATTCATCTGGTACAGCGGACCGATCTCCAGCACCCACGGCGTCCCGACCATGCCGGCAAATACGCGGATCGAGTCGCCGCCCTTGCCCAGCGCCATCACCGTGTCGCCCTCGGACACCCGGCGGCTCTGGTCTTCGTCCATGTCCGCCTGCTCGACCTTGACCAGGCGCAAGTCGAAACCAAAACCCTTGTCTTCTTTCAGCAGCGCCAGCCGCTCGGGTTGCTCCGCCACCGGGTAGCGCACCAGTTCATCGACCAGCAGGTAAATAGTGGCACGGGCCAATTGTTCGCTGATCTGCTGCACCTCGCCGGTGAGCACCAATTGCTCCTTGTCGCTGACCAGGCGATAGACCTTGGCCGCGTGCGGGCCGGTCTGCTCCACCAGCGCCTGACCGCGCAGCACGCGGGTGCGCTGGGTGAGGTCGAGGTCGGTCTGGGCAAACGTGGTCAGCGCCAATGGAATCCCGAGCAAGCGCTCCCAGACCAGCAAGGCGCGGTGGCGCTCGGTTTCGTTCATCGGCTTGAGGTTGTCGGCCATCAACGAAAACGTGCCGTGGGCCAGGCGCTCGCGGTATTGCTCGCTGCGCACTTCGTTGAGCAGATGCAACGCCAACACGCCGAGCACTGCAACCAACACCAGCGCCGCGCACATGCCACCATAAATGCGCAGGAAGATCGAGTTCACAGCGACGGGTCTACGCAGGCTTCGGGAACGAACAGATAGCCCTTGCTGCGGATGGTCTTGATCAGTCGCGGATGCTCGGGATCATCGCCGATTTTCGGGCGGATACGCGAGATACGTACATCGATGGAACGGTCCTGGCCGTCATAACCGATGCCACGCAACGCGGTAAAAATCTCTTCCCGGGACAGGATGCGCCCGGCATTGGCCACCAGCAGCCAGAGCAGGTCGAACTCGGCGCTGGTCAGCTCGATGCCGTTGTCATTCAACCAGGCTTCACGCAACGCGTTGTCCACCACCAGCGGACCGAACTGCAGACGCCGCTGTTTTTCCGGGATGGGCTCGGGGGCTTCGCTGCGGCGCAACAGGGCCTGGATGCGCGCCAGCAACAGGCGCGGACGCACGGGTTTGCAGACGTAGTCGTCGGCACCGAGGTCGAGGCCGAGGATCTGGTCGGTGTCGTCCGTGCGGGCGGTGAGCATCAGGATCGGGCCGTCATATTTGTCGCGGACCTTGCGGCAGATGCTAAGGCCGTCTTCGCCCGGCAGCATCAGGTCGAGAATCACCAGGTCCGGTTTCTCTTTAATGATGCGTGCCGCCGCCAGCGCACCGTTGCCTTCGATTGAAACGCGCAGGCCATTGGCTTCCAGGTAATCACGGGTCAGTTCGGCCAGACGCTGGTCGTCCTCCACAATCAATACCTGCCAGGCTTCTTGCTCCACGGTGACCTCTGCTTGCCAACAACACTTATAAGGAAGGATCCGCCCGTCTTTTTGTAATGATTGGGGAGGATAAGAATGCATAACCATGGGGCGATTGTATAAACGCCGCCCGCCGAGAACACAAGCCGGCAAATGCGTTCGGACAACCCGGTTTTTTGTGATAGGGTTCGCGCCCTTAAAAATCCAAACAGCTGTTTTCAATCGTTGAAAATCGATGAAAAACGGTGCGCTCCAGCTAGGTCGCGGCCTACACGCCCGTTCCACCTTTCACACACAATTTACGCACAGGTTTATCCACAGGTAGTACGTTGCAACACCCTCCAAAACGCATTATCTTGTACCTCGGCGCCAAAAAAACCCTACATGTAGGGTTTTAGCTTAAAAGCCCAACCACATTTCAGACCAGAAACTCAAGCGCTTTATTGCCTGTTTATGGTTGAACCAAGCACGAATTTACAAGCCCAAACCGCACAGGCGGATGGCACCGTTTTTTCAGGCCAGAACAGCCAAAACGGTACGGGTGTTGCAGTCATTACTGGCACCCCTGAAAGGAATCCGGTTTCGAGCCCAGGCTCGCGGCCAAAAACTTCGGCAAGGAAGCGGCATCATTAGCCTTTTTCCTACTGTCCCGAAGTTGTTATGCCCGACCCCCGTCGGTTGTAGTGCTTTTGGACAGAACGGTGGGCACCTTTATGGTGCCCAAACAAACATAGAGAATGTGGAGACACCCCCCCATGCAAACCGACACAACTCGCGAGAACCCGCAGGGCACCTTGCCGCAGGCCGCTGATTCGACTTCGGATCTGTCCGCTACCGCGCCTGGCCAACTGCGTGTGATCAAGCGTAACGGCACTGTCGTTCCTTACACCGATGACAAGATCACCGTCGCCATCACCAAAGCGTTTCTCGCAGTTGAGGGCGGCACCGCTGCCGCCTCGTCGCGAATCCATGACACCGTGGCCCGCCTGACCGAACAAGTCACCGCGACCTTCAAGCGTCGCATGCCATCGGGTGGCACCATCCACATCGAAGAAATCCAGGACCAGGTCGAACTGGCCCTGATGCGTGCCGGCGAGCAGAAAGTAGCCCGCGACTACGTGATCTACCGTGACGGCCGTTCGAAACAACGCGCCGCCCACGCCCCGGCCGAAGAAGCTGTCAACGCTCACCCATCGATCCGCATCACCCGCGCCGATGGCAGCTTTGCACCTCTGGACATGGGTCGCCTGAACACCATCGTCACCGAAGCGTGCGAAGGCCTGGAAGAAGTCGACGGCGACCTGATCCAGCGCGAAACCCTGAAAAACCTGTACGACGGCGTGGCCCTGACCGACGTCAACACCGCCCTGGTGATGACTGCCCGTACCCTGGTTGAACGTGAGCCGAACTACTCGTTCGTGACCGCTCGCCTGCTGATGGACACCCTGCGTGCCGAAGGCCTGAGCTTCCTCAACGTTGCCGAAAGCGCCACCCACCACGAGATGGTCGACCTGTACGCCAAGGCGTTGCCTGCGTACATCGCCAAGGGTATCGAATTCGAATTGCTGAACCCGGTCCTGGCCACTTTTGACCTGGAAAAACTCGGCAAGGCGATCAACCACGAGCGCGATCAGCAGTTCACCTACCTGGGCCTGCAAACCCTGTACGACCGTTACTTCATCCACAAGGACGGTATCCGCTTCGAACTGCCGCAAATCTTCTTCATGCGCGTGGCCATGGGCCTGGCGATCGAAGAGAAGCAGAAAGAAGACCGTGCCATCGAGTTCTACAACCTGTTGTCGTCCTTCGACTACATGTCCTCGACCCCGACCCTGTTCAACGCCGGTACCCTGCGTCCACAGCTGTCGAGCTGCTACCTGACCACCGTGCCGGATGACCTGTCGGGCATCTACCACGCGATCCACGACAACGCCATGTTGTCGAAATTCGCCGGTGGCCTGGGCAACGACTGGACGCCGGTTCGTGCGCTCGGTTCGTACATCAAGGGCACCAACGGTAAATCCCAGGGCGTTGTTCCGTTCCTCAAGGTAGTGAACGACACCGCCGTCGCCGTTAACCAGGGTGGCAAGCGCAAAGGCGCTGTGTGTGCCTACCTGGAAACCTGGCACATGGACATCGAAGAGTTCATCGAACTCCGTAAGAACACCGGTGATGACCGTCGTCGTACCCACGACATGAACACTGCCAACTGGATCCCTGACTTGTTCATGAAGCGCGTCTTCGATGACGGCAAGTGGACCCTGTTCTCGCCATCCGAAGTCCCGGACCTGCACGACCTGACCGGTAAAGCCTTCGAAGAGCGCTACGAGTACTACGAAGCCCTGACCGAATACCCAGGCAAGGTCAAACTGTTCAAGACCATCCAGGCCAAAGACCTGTGGCGCAAAATGCTGTCCATGCTGTTTGAAACCGGCCACCCATGGCTGACCTTCAAAGATCCGTGCAACCTGCGCAGCCCGCAGCAGCACGTGGGCGTGGTCCACAGCTCGAACCTGTGCACCGAGATCACCTTGAACACCAACAAGGACGAGATCGCCGTTTGCAACCTGGGCTCGATCAACCTGCCGAACCACATCGTCAACGGCAAGCTGGACACCGCCAAGCTGGAACGCACCGTGAACACCGCTGTTCGCATGCTCGATAACGTTATCGACATCAACTACTACTCGGTGCCACAAGCGAAGAACTCCAACTTCAAGCACCGTCCGGTCGGCCTGGGCATCATGGGCTTCCAGGACGCGCTGTACCTGCAGCACATTCCTTACGGTTCCGACGCTGCCGTCGACTTCGCCGACAAGTCGATGGAAGCGGTCAGCTACTACGCGATCCAGGCTTCCTGCGACCTCGCCGATGAGCGTGGCGCCTACGAGACGTTCCAGGGTTCGCTGTGGTCCAAAGGCATCCTGCCGCTGGATTCGCAACAGATCCTGATCGAGCAACGTGGCCAGAAGTACATCGACGTTGACCTGAAAGAATCCCTGGACTGGGCACCGGTTCGCGCCCGTGTACAGAAAGGCATTCGTAACTCCAACATCATGGCCATCGCACCGACCGCGACCATCGCCAACATCACTGGCGTCTCGCAGTCGATCGAACCGACCTACCAGAACCTCTACGTGAAATCGAACCTGTCGGGCGAATTCACCGTGATCAACCCGTACCTGGTTCGCGACCTGAAGGCTCGCGGTCTGTGGGACTCGGTCATGATCAACGACCTGAAGTACTACGACGGTTCGGTGCAGCAAATCGAGCGCATCCCGCAAGAACTCAAAGAGCTCTACGCGACTGCTTTCGAAGTGGACACCAAGTGGATCGTTGACGCGGCAAGCCGTCGTCAGAAGTGGATCGACCAGGCTCAGTCGCTGAACCTGTACATCGCTGGTGCATCGGGCAAGAAGCTGGACGTGACCTACCGCATGGCCTGGTACCGTGGTCTGAAAACCACTTACTACCTCCGTGCCCTGGCCGCGACCAGCACCGAGAAGTCGACCATCAACACCGGCAAGCTGAACGCTGTTTCCAGCGGCGGCAACCAAGGTGAAGATTCGGTCCTGGCAGCACCTGCCGGCCCTGCTCCAGTGCCAAAGGCCTGCGCCATCGACGAGCCGGATTGCGAAGCTTGCCAATAAGCTGAGCCGGTAGGCGCTGAAGGGCGCTGACCTGAAACCCCCGATCAATCCTCTGGATGGGTCGGGGGTTTTCTTTTGCCTGGTGGAAAGTGGCGCCCCCACTGGCCTCTTCGCGAGCAGGCTCGCTCCCACAGGAGACCGGGTTGGCCTGGAGGAATGCGGTCAAATGTGGGAGCGAGCCTGCTCGCGAAGAGGCCGGCCCAGACAACCGAAATACCAAGATCCGGAGACAAATCCCGGGCATAAAAAAACCCCTCTTTCGAGGGGTTCTTTATGCAGCGCTATCAGGCATCAAGTCATCTGAATGATGGTCTGCATGATGGTGCTCTGGGTGGAGATGGTCTTGGCGTTCGCCTGGTAGTTGCTCTGCGCCTTGATCAAATCAACCAGTTCGTTGGTCAGGTTGACGTTGGACTCTTCCAGCGAGTTGGACACAACCGAACCCAAGGTACCGGTTTTCGGAGCATCGATGCCAGGCACGCCCGAGGCGAAGGTTTCTTTCCAGGCAGTACCACCAATTGGCTGCAAGCCTTGTTCGTTGGCGAAGCTGGCAATGGCGACCTGGCCGATGGCCTTGGTTTGCTGGTTGGTGAAGTTGGCGGTCATGACACCGCTTTCGTCGATGGTCAGGCTGGAAATCTGGCCTGTCGCGTAACCGTCCTGGTACTGCGCAGTACGTGCGGTTGGCGAAGCGTACGACGTGGTTTTGGTCATGTCGAACGCGATACCGGCCGCGGCTGCGTCCGAGCCGTTCAGGGCCCAGGTTGGCGGGTTGGTGTTGGCGTTAACCAGCACGCCCGGCTTCCAGCCTGTCATGGTCAGGGTGGTACCGGTTTGCGTCCAGCCCGCACCGCCCACCAGGGTCTTGATGCTGCCATCAGGATTGAAGGTGAGGTCAGCAGTGATCGGCACCGGCGGCTCAGCCAGCGGGTTGGTTGGGCTACGGCCGTCCATGTAGGTGTAGACAGTCCAGGAGTTGGACGCCGCATTTTTAACGTAGTACTGGTCCATCGTGTGCTGGTTACCCTGCGTGTCGAACACAGGGGTGGAAATGGTCTTGCTGTAGCTGTTGGTGTCTTTGACGTTGAACGGCGTCACTGTCGGCAGTGGGTCCGAGGAGTTCAGGTTCATCGTCTGGTCGACACGAGTGGTCGCGTGCGGCGCCAGGCTCGAGGTGTCGATTTTCAGGTCAGTCAGCACGCCGTTGATGATCTTGCCGTTGGCGTCGACGCCAAAACCCTGCAAGCGGCGGCCGTTGTTGTCGACCACGTAGTTCTGGGCGTCAGTCTTGAACGCACCGGCACGGGTGTAACTCAGCGAGCCGTTGTCGCTCATGACGAAGAAACCGTTGCCCTGGATACCCATGTCCAACACGTTGCCGGTGTTGTTCACGTCGCCCTGGCCGAACTGCTGGGAAACGTTGGCCAGACGCACGCCGTTGCCGACGGTCTTGCTGCCGGTACCCAGGCGCGTGGCCGAGTACACGTCTTCGAATTCTGCACGGGACGATTTGAAACCGGTGGTCGCGACGTTGGCGATGTTGTTGCCGGTGACGTCCAGTTGTTTGTTGGCTGCATAGAGACCGCTAAGGCCGATATTGAAAGACATATTCCACTCCTTTGTGCCGTGTTAGTCGGCTCTATATACCAATGGTCTGTACTTTGGACAGGGCAACACTGCCCAGGCCTGCCAGGTTCAGCATCAACTCACCGCCGGTCTGGCTGATGGTCACGCTGTTGACGGTTGCCGGCAGGTAAGTCACCAGCGAGGTCGCCTGGCTGTCGTAAGTCGCGGTAGCTGCAAACTTGTAGGTGCCGGCCTTGGCCACTTCACCCGCATCGTTCTTGCCGTCCCAGATGAAACCGGCGTTGCCGGCTTGCTGGCTGCCAAGATCGATGGTGCGAACGACTTTGCCATCGGTGTCCGTGATCTTGATCGTGACCGGGTTCGTCGAGGCCGGTACGACTGCTGTACCGTTGAAACTCTTGGAGGTATCGACCACCGCGGTGTCGGTCTGGGCGACGACCGAACGACCCACCAGCGAAGAAGCCTGCAACGCTTGCGACGAGTTGTAGTTGCCGGCAATGCCGCTGACCGTATCGTTGAGCGTGGTGATGCCTTCCAGGCTACTGAACTGCGCCAACTGAGCGACGAACGCGCCGTTGTCCTGCGGTTCCAGCGGGTTCTGGTTTTTCAGCTGAGTCACCAGCAATTGCAGGAAGGCATCTTTGCCCAATGCTTTATTGCCGGTGGCACTGTTAGTGGCTCCGGCCAGGCCGTCGCTGCTGGTGTTATTGGTCTTGACCGAAGAGTTGGCCAGGACATCCTTGAGGCTCAAGCCGCTGGTGGTATCGGTAACACTCATCTGAGTCGCCCCTTATCACTGACCGAGGGTCAGGACCTTCTGCATCATGGTTTTGGCGGTGTTCATCATTTCGGCGTTGGTCTGGAACGAACGGCTCGCGGAAATCATGTCGGCCATTTCTTCGACGACGTTGACGTTCGGGTAGTAGACGTAGCCCTTGGCGTCGGCAGCGGGATGGTTCGGCTCATAACGCGCTTCGAGGTTGCTCTGGTCTTCGACCACGCCGAGCACTTGCACGCCTTGACCGGCAGCGTCCTGGCTCTGGAACAGCGAATCGCTGCCGCCGTTCTGGCCGCCCTGGAACATGGTGGCGAACACCGGGTGACGGGCGCGATAGGTCTGGTCGATGCTCGACGAGACGGTTTCGGCGTTGGCGATGTTCGAGGCCACGGTGTTCAAACGCGTGGTTTGTGCGCTCATGCCGCTACCGGCAATGTTGAAAACACTGGATAGAGACATGAATTACTCTCCGCGCAGGGCTGATACCAGCCCTTTGAATTTGCTGTTGAGCAGGGTGAAGCTGGCCTGGAAGCCGACGGCGTTTTCCGCGTAGTTCGACTGTTCCAGTTGGGCGTCCACGGTGTTCTGGTCGATCGACGGTTGCATCGGCGTGCGATACAGCAGCGACTCGTCGCCATTGCCCAGGCCTTCAGCTTCGATATGACGGCTGTTGGTCATGTTCAAGGCAAAAGTACCGCCCTTAGTTTTCTCGTTCTGTGCGGCGAGCACTTTGGAGAAGTCCAGATCCCGAGCCTTGTAGTTCGGGGTGTCGGCGTTGGCGATGTTGTTGGCCAGGACTTCGGCACGCTGAGCGCGGAAGCCCAGGGCTTGTTCGTGGATACCGAGCGCTTTATCGAAGCTGATGCTCATGTCGGGAAACCTTCGGGTGACCTGATTTTTCGTAACAGAGACATAGCAAGCCGCGTGCCAAATCGAAAAAGCCCGAAAACCGGGGCTTTGCGGGCAGTGGCAAGGGCGGCAATGCCAGAAAAGCGGCAACCGGTTTCCGCTGGATGCCGCTTTTCTGCCGCTTTCTCAAGAGCAACGCAGATCCCTTGTGGGAGCGAGCCTGCTCGCGAAGGCGTCCTGTCAGTCGACATCTATCTGCATTGCCTGACCCAGCGCTTTCGCGAGCAGGCTCGCTCCCACAGGGTTTAGTGGTGTTGGCGGGAAATCATCGGCAAAAAAAACGGGAGCCCCTGAGGACTCCCGTTTTTTTGTATGCCGCCAACCAATCACTTCGCCTGGTAAATGATCCCCGGGCTGCACTGGACCATCTGGTAATGGTCTGGCAAACCGTTCAGCGCTTCGGACGCGCCGAGGAACAGATAGCCGCCCGGCTTGAGCGTGCTGTGAATGCGCAACAGGATGTCCTTCTTCACCTCGGCGGAGAAGTAGATCAGCACGTTGCGGCAGAACACGATGTCGAATTTGCCGAGGGCCGCGTAGCTGTCCAGCAGGTTGAACGAGCGAAACTCCACGCGGCTCTTGATCGGCGCCTTGATCGCCCAGCGCCCCGGCCCTTTCGGGTCGAAGTAACGCTGGAGACGCTCGGGCGACAGGCCACGGCCGATCGCCAGGCTATCGTACTCGCCGGTCTTGCAGTTGGTCAGCATGGTGCCGGACAGGTCGGTGGCGACAATCTGCGCCCCCATCTTCAGCTGGCCCATGTTGACGCGCTCGAACTCGTCGATGGACATCGACAGCGAGTACGGTTCCTGACCCGACGAACACGCCGCGGACCAGATCCGCAAACGCTGGCCGGGTGCGGCCTTGATCGCTTCAGGCAATACCTTGTTCTTCAACACTTCAAACGGATAGGTGTCACGAAACCACAGGGTTTCGTTGGTGGTCATCGCGTCCACCACCATCTCGCGCAAACCACTGCGCGGCTGGGTCTGGATGCGCTGGACCAGCTCACCCAGGGATTTGATGCCTTGCTGTTCCATCAGTTTGTTGAGACGGCTCGAGACCAGGTACTGCTTGTTTTCACCGAGCAAAATGCCACAGGCTTTTTCCAGGAAGACCCGGAACTGTTCGAAATCCAAATTACCCGTAGACAAAGATGCCGCCTCTTAAATCGTGTTAACCACCAGGGGCAGAAGGCCCCTAGCTGATATCTGCTGCTTTGATCCGGTCGACTACCCGGGATGCCAGGTCATCAGGACGGAATTTGGCAAGGAAGTCATCAGCACCGACTTTCTTGACCATCGCCTGATTGAATACCCCCGACAACGAAGTATGCAGGATGATATGAAGCTTTTGCATGCGCGGGTCGTTGCGGATCTCGGCCGTGAGGGTGTACCCGTCCATTTCCGGCATCTCGATGTCGGAAATCATCATCAGGAACTCTTCTTCCGGCTTTTTCCCTTCATCGACCAGCTTTTTCAAATAGTCCAGCGCTTGCTTGCCGTCGTTCAACGCCACCACTTCGACACCGACCGTTTGCAGGCAACGGGTTACCTGTTTGCGTGCCACGGACGAGTCATCGACGGTCAAGACCTTCAAGGACAAGGCCTTGTGCTGGGTTTCGACATCGACCACACCAACCGAAATTGCTTCCGGCGTCGGCGCCACTTCCGCGAGGACTTTCTCGACGTCGATGATTTCGACTAACTGATTGTCGACCCGAGTCACAGCCGTCAGGTAGTGATCGCGCCCCGTGCCCTTGGGTGGCGGATGAATCTCTTCCCAGTTCATGTTGACGATGCGCTCCACCGAGCGCACCAGGAAACCCTGGGTCTTGGTGTTGTACTCGGTGATGATCACGAACGGATTGCTTTGATCTTTCAGCGCGCCGGAGCCGGTCGCCATGGCCAGATCAAGAATCGGAATGGTCGCCCCCCGGATATTTGCCACACCGCACACGACAGGACTGGATTTTGGCATCAGCGTGAGCTTTGGGCATTGCAGCACTTCCCGAACCTTGAACACGTTGATCCCATAGAGCTGCTGGCCGTCGAGACGGAACAACAGCAGCTCCAGGCGATTCTGCCCTACCAGTTGCGTGCGCTGGTTTACCGCATCCATTACACCAGCCATGCACAGACTCCTACACCAACGCTTAAGTGTGTTGCGACGCACGTTCATTGCTAAACGGCACGGCGCTTGCTTTTTAACTCTTATGAACACAGAACCGACATTTTTCCGACGCCTGACATCAAACGCTCGCCAAGTGCTTTGCGCGATGTCGGCCGTCTGCCTGTTCAACGCTGGCAGCCCTGCCCTTGCTGACGCAGTTACCTTGCCTGACATGCTTATCGGCGTCACTCAGGGCTTTCTTGAGTTCACCGTAGAAGACTATTTGGCGACCAGTCAAACCGAAGGTCGTTATGAGATCGAGGTCAAGCAGCTCGATCCGCGCCTGCGAATGCCCATGTGCGACAAGGAATTGACAGCCACTTTGGAGAGCCCGGCGATCCCGATTGGTCGGGTCACGGTCAAGGTTCGTTGCGACAGCACCTCACCCTGGACGGTGTTCGTGCCCGCTCAAGTCCGCCTGTTTCGCGACGTCGTCACCACCACCCGACCGCTCAAGCGCGCCGGCTTTATCGAGCCGGGCGACGTCATGCTGCGCGAACGAGACATCAGCCTGATCGGCCAGGGCTACTTCACCTCGACGGATCAGGCGATCGGGCAGAAACTTACCCGACCAACGGTCGCCGATCAGGTGCTGACGCTGGTCCATCTCGAACAGGCCGAAGTCATTTCCAAAGGCGACCAGGTCGTGATTACCGCCCGCAGTGGCACGCTCAGCGTGCGCATGCCGGGCGAAGCCCTGTCCAATGGCGGGTTGCGTGAACAGATCCGGGTAAAAAACCTCAACTCCCAACGGGTCATCAAGGCGCAGGTCATGGCGCCGGGCCAGGTGGAAGTGGCCATGTAGAAATTCTGCCCTTGCGAAAACATGGCGCTGGCCGTGGCTGTTCCCTAAACTGTGCCTCACGCAGGAAATGCGCTGGCGCATGCAGGCTCATTGATAAATGGGCCTAAAGTTTTTGCAGGGAGAGCCGAAAACATGGCAAGCGTCCAAATTCCCAGAGGTTTTTTATCATGGTCATCGATTTCAGCCGTTTGAACAGTTCCTCGTCACTGACCGGCAGTACGCGTACCAGCGCCAACAAGGACACTGCCGAAGCCGGCAAATCCGCGCCGCTGAATACCCCGGCCGAACAGGCCAGTACCGCCAAAAGCGGGGAATCGGTACACCTCAGCAATGAGGCTCAACAGTTGCAGAAGGTCACTGACAAGCTGCGCGATCAGCCTGCCGTCGACAATGCCCGCGTGGCCGAGTTGAAAGCAGCGATTGCCGATGGCAGCTATAAAGTCGACAGCAACCGTGTAGCCAGCAAACTGCTCAACTTCGAAGCCCAGCGCTAGGCCCCCGGCCTGCGCCAGGCTTTTGGACGCTTAAACCCCAAGGCCAGCCATGCACGACACTAATTTACTGCAACTGATCATCGACGACTTTGCTCCAGCGCAACACTTGCTGGAGTTACTGCAAACCGAGTCTCTCGCCTTGCATGGTCGCGACATGCCACTGCTCGAAGACATTCTGGCGCGCAAACAGGCAATGATCATTCTGCTCGAACAGCATGGCCGCAAGCGCAGCGAAGTCCTCGCCAGCCTCAATCTGCCCACCAATCGCAAGGGGCTGGAGCAACTCGCCAGCCAATCCAGCGTCGGTGACCAGTTACTTGCGCAAAGCGATGCCCTGACCGACCTTCTGGCGCAGTGCCAGGCCATCAATGTCAATAATGGTCAGTCGATCCTGGTCCAGCAGGCCGCCACGGCCAATCAGCTGAAGATCCTCACCGGCGGCGAACCACCCGCGCTTTACGATGCCCGCGGATCAACCGCCAAGCTAGCGAAGCCGCGCCCGCTCAGTCAGGCATGAACCTGTTGATGAGTTCGCACTTTCAAGACGCGCCACATGCTGGCAGTATGCTGGCCATGCGCTGTCACATTTTGTCCGGAGAACGATGAACCGTGTCCAATGCCTTAACCGCGGAAGATGCTCCGCAGCCACCCAAGGTGCTCTCCACGCCCATGGAGATCGCGGGTAACCTGCGGCAGCTGCAAGAAAGCCATGACCCGCTGATCATTACGTTCCACGAACGTAACCAGCGCTTCCAGAGCTATCTGGTTGAGGTTGACCGGGACAACAACACGATTGCCCTGGACGAAATGGTGCCCCGCGATGGCGAACGCTATCTGCTGGCGGGCGAGTCGTTTCGGGTCGAAGGCTTCCACGACGGCGTGCGCATCGCCTGGGAAAGCAACGGCCCGCTGAGCATCGACGAATTCAGCGACACCCGCTGCTATCGCGGCAAACTGCCTGACGAAGTGGTCTACCACCAGCGCCGCAACGCCTTCCGGGCTGCCTTGAAACTGGCGCAATTGGTCAACGTCGAACTGGGCGGTGAAAAGCTCAAGTTCCCGGTCAGCGGCAAGCTGCTGGATATTTCCGCCACCGGCTGCAAGCTGCGCTTTGACGGCGACATCACCGGCCGACTGCAACTGGGCCAGGTCTACGACCGCTTCGTCGCCGACCTGCCCTTTGGCAGCATGACCACCCCGGTTGAGCTGCGTTATCTGCACTTCGAAGAAAGGATCTCCACCACCTTCGCTGGCATCCGCTTTCACAACATGAGCGGGCTGGTGCAGCGTCAGGTCGAGCGCTTCGTGTATCAGCTGCAGCGTGAAGCACGGCGCTTCGACAAAGACGATCTCTGATACAACGCTTCAACAAAAAACGGGCAGTCCCTTGCGGTGACTGCCCGTTTTTTATGCCTCAACTATCAGGGTCTGGCTTCCGTGAAGCTTTGTTCGCGACCGGCGTCCGGGTCTTCCGGTGGCGTCGGCTCGTCTTGCGGCTCCACGTCCGGGTCAGGCTCCGCTTCCGGATGGGGCGGACTGTGCATCTGTTCCTGAACGATCTGCTCGTCGACACGCGGGTCAAGGCACACCACCAGCGGCGAACTCGACATGCTGTCCGGCATGGCCACGTGATGCAGCGGCGCATCGTCGACCTGATGCAGGTTGGTAACTGCTTTCGGACGGATCCGCCACACCAGCACCATCGCGAAGAAACTGAAAAACGCATAGAGCATGTGGCTGCCGAACAGCTTCATCAGCACCCCGGCGACCAGCGGCCCGATACTGGCGCCGACACCGTAGGTCACCAGCAGCATCGCCGTCAGCGAAACCCGGCGATCACCTTCGACGTGGTCATTGGAGAACGCCACTGCCAACGGATACAGGCAGAACTGCACCAGCGAACAGAGGAACCCGGAGATGAACAACACCTCCAGCGGCACCTTCTGCAGAATCGCCAGCGGCAGCGCGGCCAGCGCCAGGCTGAAGGCAAAACAGCGGATCAACAGCGCCCGGTCATAACGATCAGACAGCCAACCCAGCGGCCACTGCACCAGCAGGCCGGCAAAAATACAGCTACCCATGAACAGACCGACCTGCTCGGTGGACAGTCCCTGCTGGGACGCATACAACGGCGCCAGACCGTAGAACGAGCCGACGATCAGCCCTGCTCCCAATACCGTGCTCAACGATTGCGGTACGCGCTTGATGAAGAAGCGCGGCTCCATCGGCGCGGGGTGCAACGGCGCCGGGTGAATCCGTCGAGTCAGGGCCACCGGCACCAGGCACAAGGCGAAGCACAGCGCGACCAGCATCAGCAGCTCCAGGCCCAGGCCTGGGTGCATGACCAGAATCAGCTGACCCAGCACCAACCCCAGATAGGAAGCGATCATGTAGCCACTGAAGACCATGCCGCGTTGCTTGGCATCGGCCTGCTCGTTGAGCCAGCTCTCGATGACCATGTACTGGCACATCATGCCCAGGCCGACGATCACCCGCAGGAACAGCCAGGCCGGCAGCCAGTCGATCAATCCATGACCGAGCACCGCCGCACCGACGATCCCGGCACACGCGGCATAGGCACGAATATGCCCGACCCGGGCGATCAGTCGGTGACCGATCTTGCCGCCCAGCACCAGGCCGAAATAGTTGGCCGCCATCAACGCACCGACCCACAAGCTGTCGACGTGATCGGCTGCCAGGCGCAAGGCCAGGTAAGTGCTTAACAGGCCCGAGCCGATCAACATCATCAGCGAGGCGAAATACAGCGCTCGAAAGGATTTCCAGATTTGGCGCATCGGCGTTCCGAGCGGCTCCTTGCAGTGAAGATCAGGCTACCGAAACGATAGCCCGAAGACGACGAAGCGTCAGGCCTGAGCAGCTAAAACACGCCGTTCCCAGGGGGTAATTTCATCAAAGAAGCTGGTCAGCTCCATGGACTTCGAAGCGACGTAGCCTTCGATGAACTCAGTGCCAAACAGTTCCTTCGCCAATTGGCTACGTTTCAGACGCTCAAGAGCCGCATGCAAGGTACACGGCAACGAAAGATTATCCGGCACTTCGAATTCGCCCTGGATCGCCTCGCTGGGTTCCAATTCGTTCTCAATGCCATGCAACCCGGCGGCAAGGCTGGCGGCGATGGCCAGGTACGGGTTGGCGTCGGCTCCCGGCAAACGGTTCTCGACCCGACGAGCGACCGGCGAACTGGCCGGAATGCGCAACCCGGCGGCCCGATTGTCGTGGGACCAGCAGGCATTATTCGGCGACGCGTACGGATGGCACAAGCGCTGATACGAGTTGACGTTCGGTGCGAACAGCGCGGTGAAATCGGCCATGCCGGCCTGCTGGCCACCGATGAAGTGACGGAAGGTCGCGGTCGGCTGACCGGCCTCGTCGCTGAATACGTTATGCCCGGTGTTGATGTCGACGATGCTTTGGTGAATGTGCATCGAACTGCCCGGCGTGTGCGCCAGCGGCTTGGCCATGCAGACCACGGTCAGGCCATGCTTGAGCGCGACTTCCTTGAGCAGGTGCTTGAACAGCAAGGTCTGATCGGCCAGCAGCAGCGGATCACCGTGAAGCAGGTTGATCTCGAACTGGCTGACACCCATTTCGTGCATGAAGGTGTCGCGCGGCAGGCCCAATGCCGCCATGCAGGCGTAGACCTCACTGAAGAACGGCCGCAAGCCGCTATTGGAACTGACACTGAATGCCGACTGACCGTCCTCGCGACGCCCGTCCAGGCCCAGCGGCGGCTGGAACGGTTGAGTCGGATCGGGGTTGGGCGCGAACACGAAAAATTCCAGCTCGGTCGCCACCACCGGCGCCAAGCCGCGCGCTGCGTAACGCGCGATCACTGACTTGAGTTGACCGCGGGTCGACAGGCTCGACGGTTCACCGCTCAATTCGTCCGCATCGCAAATGGCCAGTGCTCGTGGCTGTTGGCTCCAAGGCAGGCGATAGATGTGCGCAGGGTCCGGCACCAACGCGAGGTCGCCGTCATCGCTGCCGTAAAAACGCGCGGGTGGATACCCGCCCATGATGCATTGCAGCAGCACACCCCGCGCCAACTGCAACCGACGTCCTTCGAGGAAACCCTCGGCCGTCATCACTTTGCCCCGGGGAACTCCATTCAGGTCCGGCGTAACACATTCAATCTCATCAATGCCCGCCAATCGCTGTGCGAGTGAACGATGGCCATCGGTTGTCATGACGCAATCCTTTGTTGTGCGAGCCGCGAACGGCGACCCGTACAAAATAGGCTTCGCCTGTTCAGAATTTCAAGCAGCGCCACACAATAAAGAAGGCTCAGGGCAGATAAAGGCTGAACATGCCGCCACCCAACGGGCCGCCATTGCTGAGCCGGGTGCTGCCGCCGACACCATTGCGCTGATGCAACGCGGCAATCCGCCCGGCAAAGTACAGGCCCAGGCCGGTGCTACTGCTGCTGTAATTGATGCCATGCACATAGTCCGCCTGAGACTCGATCATCTCCGCCGGGTAGCCCGAACCATCGTCGTTGATGGTCAGCACCAGTTGGCCGCCCTCGTCACTGACGCTGATCAGCAGCGACTCGCGCGCGTATCGTATGGCGTTATTGATGATGTTGCCGAGCACCGAGGCGACCAACTCGCGGTCGAAGAACCCCAGCGGGCTCAACGGGTCGACTTCATAAGTGGCGATAATGCCGCGACTGGCGAACACTTCTTGATGGCTGGCCAACTGCGCTTCGAGAAAGTCATCCAGATCATGGTAGGCCGGTTGCAACGGCAATTGATTGACGCCCAGTTTGTACAGGCCCAACAGCTGCACCAGCATGCCATTGAGGTGCGCGAACTCATACTCGATGACGCCCTGCTCCGGGCTGTGCTGCTGCGGGTCGGGCAAGCGCGCCAGCCAATGGCTGTGAGCCTGCATCAGCATGGCCAACGAGTTCTTCATGTCGTGCACGGTGGAGGCAATCACCGTGGAGAAATCCAATGCTGGGTTATCTTGGCTCATCCGCCGAACGCCTTGATTTTGAGTTTCTGATAGCGCGGATAACGCGCGTCCGTGTCGGGCATCAAGCCGACCATTTTCAGGCAGACCCGACATTCATCGATTTCCGCCGATGGCACACTGGTGTCAGTGCCGTGCAGCAGCGACTGCGCCATGTTCAGCGCGATACTGATGTTTTTCGGCTGCATCGCCAGCGCCCTGCGGAACACTGAGCGGGCTTCCACCAGATTGCCTGTCTTGTACACCCGCACACCCTCGCGGTTCAGCTCGGCGGCGGCGTTGCTGGAGCTAAGGATCGTCGGGTCGTCGGTCAGTTTGGCGATGCCCTTCATCACCACTGGATCGTCACCGTAGATTTCCGCGCAGTTCTTCAGCATCGAGGCGCCAGCGCTTGCCTGACCGAGCATTTGCAACTGCTTGGCCACCAGCAGCGCGGCCTCGGCACTCATGAATTGCTCCATGCCTTCGAGGCGCATCATCGCTTGCTCGGTGAGCTTCTCGGCCGTTTCACCGTCGTTGAGCAACAAACTGGTGGCTTTCATCAGGCGCGCACGAATCTGCAGGCCCGGATCAGACGGGTTCTCCTTGGCCACCAGGCTGAGGGTCGTGTTGATCTCCAGGCGGGTGCGGGTATCCAGGCCTTTCTCGCTGCCTTTGCTGATCAGGGCGTGGGCCAGGCCGAGGTTGCTTTCCGCATCCTTGAAACGCGACTGCGCGCCTTGGGACACCGCCTGGCGATACGCCCGGGAGGCGGTGTCGAAGTCTTCGTTGGTCATTGCCAGTTTGCCCAGCAACGCTTGCCGGCGCACGGCCAGCGGCGACAGGCGAATGGCTTCTTCCAATACTTTCTGCGCGCCTTTGGTGTCGCCTTCGACCACCAGCACGTCGGCCATGCCGTCATACAGCGCCGGCATCATCGGAAACACTTTCAGGGCTTTTTCGTAGATGCCCTTGGCCTGGCTGACGTGGCCGCGCTTGAACAGCAACTGGCCCAACCCGGCAAACGCCCACGGCAACGGCCGATCAGCAATGATGCTGTCGTAGAGGCGTTCCAGCGCTTCGTTCTGATTCAAGTCGCGCAACGCGTCCGCGCGATAGCGCAGGCACAGCGGCGAATAACGGATGTCCTTCTTGCATAGCTCGATGCAGGCATTGAGCACTTCCAGCGGCTTGCCACGGTCGAGGGCTTGCAGGATCGGCTTGAGCAGGTTCTTGCGCTGCTCCAGTCGCTCCAGACGCTGAGCCAGGCCCGAGCGGTTGAACGGCTTGGTCAGGTAGGCATCCGGTTCATGCTCCAGCGCACTGAGCACCATGGCCTGGCTGGTTTCGGCGGTGACCATGACGAACACGCTTTCATGGCTGATCAGCTTCTCGATCATCAAGTCTTCGAGGACCTGCTGACCGTTCTTCTTGCCGTCGCCAAGGTGGAAATCCTGCAGGATGAAATCGTAGGCCTTCTGCGAACACATGCGCAGCGCCTGCTCGCCAGAGTCCGCGGTGTCCACGTCCTTGACGCCCAGCTCTCGCAGCATGGACCTGACGGAACTGCGGAAATCCGAGAAATCATCGACGATCAGAAAACTCTTTTGGTGATACGACAGCATCGAAGATTTCCAGGCAGTTTTAAGAAGAAGAGCATGACCGTTCGGGTTATCGGCCAGCAGTGCCGATACCTTGAGACTGAGTGGCTCCCAAGCGATGGCTAATTATTTGGAAGCACAAAAAAGCCCTGCCGGATGGAGGTCTCCGGCAGGGCTTTTTTAGTGTTTCTAACGCAGCAGATGAATTGCCAGGCCAACGAGTGCACAGGCCATCAGCACCTGAATGACGCCCCGTTTGAAGCGGAACAAGGCAATCGCCGCGGCGATCGCGATCAGTGCCGAGGGCCAGTCGAGTTGGCCGCTGAAACCCTTTGGCCACAATACGTGATAGCCGAAGAAGCACGCCAGATTGAGAATCACCCCCACGACGGCGGCCGTAATCGCGGTGAGTGGCGCGGTGAACTTGAGCTCGTTGTGGGTCGACTCGACCAATGGCCCGCCCGCCAGGATGAACAGGAATGAGGGCAGGAAGGTAAACCAGGTCACCAGGCAGGCAGCGACGGCTCCCGCGAGAAAAACATGGTCGCTGCCGAACACTTGAGCGACGTACGCCCCGACAAAACTGACGAAGGCCACGACCATGATCAACGGCCCCGGCGTGGTTTCACCCAGCGCCAGGCCATCGATCATTTGCGTAGGTGTCAGCCAGCCATAATGTCCGACCGCCCCTTGATAGACATAGGGAAGCACGGCATACGCACCGCCAAAGGTCAGCAGCGCAGCCTTGGTAAAGAACCAACCCATCTGGGTCAGTGTGCCGTCCCAGCCAAAGAGGATGGTCAAAATCCCCATTGGTAACGCCCATAAAGCGGCGCCGATCAGGGCCAGCATTGCCAATTTCGGCCAGCTGAACCGGGCATGTTCCGGGGATGGAGTGTCGTCATCGATCAAGGCCGGGCCAAAGGACTTTTTGGCAGCACCATGACCACCGGTCCTGAACTTCTCGGGCGCCAGGCGTCCGCCGACATAGCCGATCACTGCGGCCCCCAGAACGATCAGCGGGAACGGCACATTGAACGCAAAGATGGCGGTGAATGAAGCGGCCGCTATCGCCCATAGCCAATTGTTCTTTAGTGCCCGAGAGCCAATCCGATGGGCCGCCTGCACGACAATGGCGGTCACGGCAGGCTTGATGCCATAGAAAAGCCCGGCCACCACCGGCACGTCACCGAAGGCGATGTACAGCCACGACAACCCGATCAGGATGAACAACGACGGCAGCACAAACAACGCGCCGGCAATCACCCCGCCCCAGGTTCGATGCATCAGCCAGCCGATGTAAGTGGCCAACTGCTGCGCCTCCGGCCCGGGGAGCAACATGCAGTAGTTGAGGGCATGCAGGAATCGGCGCTCGGATATCCAGCGCCGCCGTTCGACCAGCTCCTGGTGCATGATCGAGATCTGCCCCGCAGGCCCGCCGAAACTGATGAAGCCGAGTTTCAACCAGAACCAGAACGCTTCACGAAGACTGATTGCGTCCGGTCTGGACAGCTCTTCTTCAACCATTAGCGCCAAAGCCTCTGGAAACGAATCAGCAGGGAATGTGCGATGCGGGCACTGACAGAAACGGCGCATTGCGCAAGGCGCCGTGAAATAGATGGTGTCCCAGGGCAGGTTCGAACTGCCAACCTTCCCCTTAGGAGGGGGATGCTCTATCCAATTGAGCTACTGAGACACAAGTCGCCCGCACGAAATGCGGTGCGATGGACGGCGTGCATGTTAACGGGCAGGCCCGGATTTGTCATGTCGTCCGTAGGGCTTTTTAAGTGTAGGCAGGCGCCCCGCCGGGCTGTGGCTTTGTTTACCGTGCAAATTGCATCCTCTCAAAATGCCACCATTGCAATTTGCAATGCGGACACTTCAAAATGATAAGTTAATCCTTTGTTTTTAAAGGATTTATTAGCCGTTAAACTGTTGGCACGCGGGCTGCTTCAGCTGTTCTCAAGAACAACAGAGGTGAGCCTCATGAACCGCGCCCTTTTACTCTCGAATGCGATCGCCCTGGCAGTCCTGGCGGGTTTTCATTTTGCGCCCGAGAACAGCGCGGTGCAGGTTGCTCAACGCATGCCGCATTACCTGCAACTGCAAAAGGCCCCGCAATTGGCGGTCTTGAGCGATCAGGGCGAGTTTATTCGCCAGGATGTGAGCCAGGAAGGCCCGGTATCGCAGGCGTCCGAACGCTTTGTATTTTGAATCACCCTATCAGGAGCACAGCATGTCCAAATCAGCCGCAGGATTTTTGATCCTTGCCTTACTGAGTGGCATTCTTCATTTGGCCTTGGTTCAAGAGGCGGTTGTCACCCTGCCGCTGATTGCCTGCGGCGTTTTCGCCGGGTTGTTTGTGTTGGCTTTGATTGCCGGGCGAAAAATCAAGTTCGATCCGGTGCTGCGTTAAGTTTCAGCAGACCGACGAGATGGGCAACGGTCACGGCGAGCTCGCCAGAGTTATCCAGTCGATGGACCGGCGCGTCGTCAGCCGCGAACTGCGTATTGCGGCCTAGCCTGGCGTCAATTTCCGCGAGACTCTCACGACCACGCCGCACCAGGCGTTCGCGCAACACTTCATCCTTGACGGTCAACAGTACCGGTACCAGATCGGGGTAACGCTGCAGCGCCTCGGCAAGATGACCGCGAGAACCGTTGACCAATACATGCCGCCCCTCCTTGAGCCACTGATCGATCTGAATCGGTATCCCATAATCCAGACCATTGGCGTGCCACGACAGCGCGAATTCACCCGCATCTTGGAGCTGCAGGAATTCCTCGCGGGAGACGCCAACAGCATCCTCGCCCACTGACTCGGCCGAGCGCGTGATGACCCGGCGCACCACTTCGCAGTTCATCGACCGCAAAGGTTCACGAGCCGCTTCGATGAGGCTGTCTTTGCCGGATCCGGAAGGCCCCATCAGATAAATCAGCCTGCCATCCATCCTGAATCGTCCCCCAGAGCGAGTTCGCCCCTAGTAAATCGGCCATTTGCCACTATCCTGTATCAGACAAGGATCAAGGATCGAATCCGCATAGCATGCACCCTCAGACGTCTTCAGACATCACCTGCGGGAGCAAAGGACGCGGTCAGCAATGCGGCTCTGGGCAAACTTTTCCAACCAGTCCACATTTCTGACAAGGGGTGCTGGCATTAAGCCTTTACCCGGCTCAATATTTGTCACAGAATTGACGCCAATGATCTGGCTTCCTTGAGGCATGATGCGGGCCTCTTTCAATTCAGGTTGAACATTTGGCCAGTAAGCTTGTCCTACCAGACATCCTGCGGCCAATCCCGAGAACCGCTCCCCTGAACTAACCGGTTAAATATATGCGCCCATTGAAACAGGCAATTTATTCCAGCCGTACGGCTGACAAGTTCGTCGTACGTCTGCCAGACGGAATGCGTGAACGCATTGCCGAGGTGGCTCGCAATCATCATCGCAGCATGAACTCCGAAATCATTGCACGCCTGGAGCAGAGTCTTATTCAGGAAGGTGCACTGGGCGAAGAGTTGAGCATGCGCCTGGACAGCCCGGAGCTGTCATTGCACGAACGCGAACTGTTGCAACGTTTCCGTCAACTGTCCCACCGCCAGCAAAACGCACTCGTTTCGCTGATCGCCCACGACGCTGAAATGGCCGCAGACGCGTCCTGATTCACCCCGAAAGCTCAAGCCAGCATAATCGCTGGCTTTTTTTTGCCTGAAATCTGGCCATAAAAAACCCGCCGCTTGGGCGGGTTTCTTAAAGTGGATCAAGTCAGAGCAGGAAGATCGTCGCCAGTCCGAGGAAGATGAAGAACCCGCCGCTGTCGGTCATGGCAGTGATCATCACGCTCGCCCCCATCGCAGGGTCGCGTCCAAGCCGCGCCAGGGTCATCGGAATCAAAACCCCCATCAGGGCAGCCAGTAACAGATTGAGTGTCATGGCGGCCGTCATGACCACGCCGAGCGACCAACTGCCGTAAAGCAGATAGGCCACAACGCCAATCACCCCACCCCAGACCAGGCCATTGATCAAGCCGACCGCCAGTTCCTTGCGCATCAGTCGTGAGGTATTACCGGTACTGACCTGATCCAGCGCCATGGCCCGAACGATCATGGTGATGGTCTGGTTCCCGGAGTTGCCACCGATACCGGCCACGATCGGCATCAACGCCGCCAATGCGACCAGCTTTTCGATGGAGCCTTCAAACAGGCCGATCACGCGCGATGCAATAAACGCGGTAATCAGGTTTACCGCCAGCCAGGCCCAACGGTTGCGCAGGGATTTCCAGACTGACGCGAAAATATCTTCTTCTTCACGCAGACCCGCCATGTTGAGAACTTCGTTTTCGCTCTCTTCACGAATCAGGTCGACCATTTCATCGATGGTCAGACGGCCAATCAGCTTGCCGTTCTTGTCGACCACGGGGGCGGAGATCAAGTCGTAACGCTCGAACGCCTGAGCGGCGTCGTAGGCGTCCTCGTCCGGGTGAAAACTCACCGGGTCGCTGGCCATGACTTCCGAAACCTGTTTTTCCGGATCGTTGACCAGCAGACGCTTGATCGGCAGTACGCCTTTGAGCACGCCGTCGTAGTCGACAACAAACAGTTTGTCGGTGTGGCCGGGCAGCTCTTTGAGGCGACGCAGGTAACGCAGAACCACTTCGAGACTGACATCCTCACGGATGGTCACCATCTCGAAGTCCATCAACGCACCGACTTGCTCCTCGTCGTAGGACAACGCGGAGCGAACGCGCTCACGTTGTTGACCATCGAGGGTCTCCATCAGCTCGTGGACGACGTCTCGCGGCAGCTCGGAAGCCAGGTCAGCGAGTTCGTCGGCGTCCATGTCCTTGGCCGCAGCCAGGAGCTCGTGATCGTCCATGTCGGCGATCAGGGTTTCACGGACCGAGTCGGATACTTCGAGCAGGATGTCGCCGTCGCGATCAGCCTTGACCAATTGCCAAAGTGTCAGACGATCGTCCAGCGGCAGTGCTTCAAGGATGTAGGCAACGTCGGCGGAGTGCAGATCATCAAGCTTGCGTTGCAGCTCGACGAGGTTTTGCCGGTGAACCAGGTTCTCGACCCGGTCGTGGTGCGGACCTTCCTGGCGATGAGTCAGGTCTTCGACGACCCGCTGACGCTGCAACAGCTCAACAACTTGAGCGAGGCGGTCCTGCAGGCTTTCTTGCGTTTTCTTTACTTCAACTTCGGACATAGGCGAACTCCACTCCCAGCAGCGGGGCACGCCGGAAGGATCAATCAGTCAATTCATGATTGGTAAAACGGGGTACTGAGTAACTACTGGGTAAGTCCATGGAGGTATTCCACAAGCCCCGGCGGGGCTGACGGGCGCAATGATACACCGCCCAACGGTTTTAAACGTTAAAAAATCGTGGCTGAAACAAGCGCTTGCAAGCCAAACCTGAGCGCCAACTTATCTCTTCCAATGCGACGACTCATTCTGAAAAGAAAACACACCGCCCTCAAAAAATGTAGCAGCTACCCTTGGTATCGACCGTCATGGAGGACGTCAAATGCCATCGATTGCGTACTATTTTTTGCTGACCGCCCTGCTCTGCCTGCCGCTCCGGCTACAGGCGGGAATTGTTCACCGCTGCGAGGCTGCCAACGGGCACGTCACCTTCACCACCTTGAGCTGCACGGACGAAGAGAGCCTCTCGCTGCAGGAAGTGCGCACGTTCACACCCGGCAGCACGACAGCACTCATGCCAGAAGCCAGGACTGGCGAAACATCAGGTATGAAAAACATCAGGAGAGAACCGACCATCGTAGGCCAGGCCGAAGACAAATGCGGAAATCTGATCAGCGCCAAGGAACGACGCGAAGCGATCATCAACCAACGAGTCGTCGCCGGCATGAGCCAGCAGGACGTCGAGAGCGCCCTTGGCAAGCCAGACAAGATCAGTATCAGGAATTCATCAACGAGTTACCGCTACGACGCCAAGCGAGGCCGTAGCGCACAGGTCGAGTTTGACGAGAAAGGATGTACCCGAGGAAAAGCCAAATCCCAGACAGCAAAAAGCCCGCGTTAGACGCAGGCTTTTTGGTGTTTGGTGCACTCGACAGGATTCGAACCTGTGACCGCTCGGTTCGTAGCCGAGTACTCTATCCAGCTGAGCTACGAGTGCATTTTGTGTTTTTAAACCAGACCACAACTGGCTGAAGCAAAGTCGCTCGCATTACTGCAAACAACTCTTAAATGGTGCACTCGACAGGATTCGAACCTGTGACCGCTCGGTTCGTAGCCGAGTACTCTATCCAGCTGAGCTACGAGTGC
>NZ_JBWKNG010000024.1:0-30483 GCF_059415465.1 Pseudomonas sp. GW821-FHT10C09 | reverse complement strand
CATTTGTTGCCGCGCATTATAGGCCGTCTAATCTCTATGTCAAACACTTTTTCTAGTAATTTCAACAACTTACCGAAGAAGCCAGATTACAACGTACTACGCAAATAATGGCGGAGAACGGGGGATTCGAACCCCCGACACCCTTTTGAGGTGTACTCCCTTAGCAGGGGAGCGCCTTCGGCCACTCGGCCAGCTCTCCGCAACACGGGGCGTATCTTAACCAACCTTTTCCCCGTTTGCAAACATAAAAAACGATAAAAATTAATGGCTTGGTTCTTCGTCCTTCTCTTTCTTTATACGCAGGTAAATTTCCTCACGGTGCACAGCAACCTCTTTCGGGGCGTTCACACCGATACGCACTTGATTTCCTTTGACGCCGAGCACGGTCACGGTGATTTCGCCATCACCAATAATCAGGCTTTCTGCGCACCGACGGGTCAGAATCAGCATACCTTTCTCCTAACGCATTTCATTTCAGGGACAACAGTCTGCAAAAAAAAGGCATTCGACCCACAACCGGAATGATCGCAGCCCTACATGCCTGAGTATTGACCAGCGCGAGCAAAAGAACAGTTTTAGGCCGCGCCATTCAAAAAAAGACAAAGGGCGCGGTCAGACCGCGCCCTTTGGCAAACGCATCACTCGCCCTGACGGGCCGGTGCGTCCAGTTCGAAAGCTGTGTGCAGAGCGCGCACAGCCAGTTCCAGGTACTTCTCTTCGATCACAACGGAGACTTTGATTTCCGATGTCGAGATCATCTGGATGTTGATGCTTTCTTTCGCCAGGGATTCGAACATGCGGCTGGCCACGCCTGCGTGGGAGCGCATGCCGACGCCGACGATCGATACCTTGGCAATCTTGGTGTCGCCCACGACTTCACGGGCACCCAGCTCGCCAGCGGTTTTTTCCAGCACGGCTTGCGCCGCCTGGTAGTCGTTGCGGTGCACGGTGAAGGTGAAGTCGGTGGTGTTATCGTGCGCGACGTTCTGCACGATCATGTCGACTTCGATGTTCGCGGCACTGATCGGGCCGAGAATCTTGAATGCAACGCCCGGGATGTCTGGCACGCCACGGATGGTCAGCTTGGCTTCATCGCGGTTGAATGCGATACCGGAAATGATCGGCTGTTCCATGGTTTCCTCTTCATCAATAGTAATGAGGGTGCCCGGACCCTCCTTGAAGCTGTGCAGTACGCGCAGCGGAACGTTGTACTTGCCGGCAAACTCGACCGCACGGATCTGCAGTACCTTGGAACCGAGGCTGGCCATTTCCAGCATCTCTTCGAAGGTAATCTTTTCCAGGCGCTGAGCCACGGACACCACACGCGGGTCGGTGGTGTAGACACCATCGACGTCGGTGTAGATCTGGCACTCATCAGCCTTCAGGGCTGCGGCCAGCGCCACGCCGGTGGTGTCGGAACCGCCACGACCGAGGGTGGTGATGTTGCCGTGCTCGTCGACGCCCTGGAAACCGGCGACAACCACTACGCGACCGGCCTTCAGATCACCACGAATCTTCTGGTCATCAATCTGCAAGATACGCGCTTTATTGTGCGCGCTATCGGTCAGAATCCGCACCTGATTACCGGTGTAGGACACCGCTGGCACGCCGCGCTTGATCAGCGCCATGGCCAACAGTGCAATCGTCACCTGCTCACCGGTGGAAACGATCACATCCAGCTCACGGGGAACCGGTTGGTCGTCGCCACTGATTTGCTTGGCCAGATCGATCAGACGGTTGGTTTCGCCGCTCATTGCAGACAGCACAACCACCAGGTCATCGCCGGCATCGCGGAATTTCTTAACCTTGTCGGCGACCTGCTCGATTCTCTCGACAGTGCCGACCGAGGTGCCTCCAAATTTCTGTACGATCAAAGCCATTTCAAAGCCGCCTCTGCCCATGAAGGGCGCCCAAATAATCACTCAAACAGCGTTCTGGCCCGCCACTAGACCGCGGGCCAGACACACTGCCTTATAAACCCTGCTCTACAAATGGAACGGTCAGGGCCAATGCTGCATCCAGAGCGCCGGCGTCTGTACCGCCGCCCTGCGCCATGTCTGGACGACCACCGCCCTTCCCGCCCACTGCCGCAGCGGCTTGCTTCATCAAATCACCGGCTTTGAGTTGGCCAGTCAGGTCTTTGGTTACGCCTGCAACCAGAACGACCTTTTCCTCATGGACACTGCCGAGCAGGATCACTGCGCGGCCGAGTTTGTTTTTCAGTTGATCGACCAGCGCCAGCAGCGCCTTGCCATCCTGACCGTCCAGACGCACGGCCAGTACCTTCACGCCTTTGACGTCCAGGGCTGCGGCCGACAGATCGTCGCCCGCCGCGCTGGCAGCCTTGGCTTGCAACTGCTCGAGTTGCTTCTCCAGCAGACGGTTGCGCTCCAGCACAGCCGACAGCTTGTCGATCAGGTTGTCGCGGCTACCCTTGACCAGGTTGGCCGCTTCCTTGAGTTGTTCTTCAGCCGCGTTCAAGTAGGCCAGTGCCGCAGCGCCAGTGACGGCCTCGATACGACGCACACCCGATGCCACACCGCCTTCGCTGATGATTTTCAGCAGGCCGATGTCGCCGGTACGGTTGGCGTGGATACCGCCGCACAGCTCAACCGAGAAATCGCCGCCCATGCTCAGCACACGCACGTTGTCGCCGTACTTCTCGCCGAACAGCGCCATGGCGCCCTTCTTCTTGGCGGTCTCGATGTCGGTTTCTTCGGTTTCAACCGCGGAGTTCTTGCGGATCTCGGCGTTGACGATGTCTTCCAGTGCTTTCAACTGCTCAGGCTTGATGGCTTCGAAGTGGCTGAAGTCGAAGCGCAGGCGCTGACTGTCGACCAACGAACCTTTCTGCTGAACGTGATCGCCCAGCACCTGACGCAATGCGGCGTGCAGCAAGTGAGTCGCCGAGTGGTTCAGCGAAGTGGCGTGACGCACGTCGGCTTCGACGTGAGCTTCAACCGGCGCGCCCACGATCAGACTGCCCGATGCCAATACACCGTGGTGCAGGAAGGCGCCGCCGGTCTTGGTGGTATCGCGTACGTCGAAGCGGCTGTTGCCGGCTTGCAGATAACCACAGTCACCAATCTGGCCACCGGATTCAGCGTAGAAAGGCGTCTGGTTCAGAACCACCACGCCCTCTTCGCCTTCACTCAACACATCGACCGACTGGCCATCTTTATAGATAGCGACAATTTTCGCCGAACCGCTGGTGGCCTTGTAACCTGTGAATTCGGTCGCCACGTCAACCTTGACCAAGGTGTTGTAGTCCAGACCGAAGGAGCTGGCAGAACGGGCGCGAACCCGCTGGGCTTCCATTTCACGTTCGAAACCGACTTCGTCGACCGTCAGGTTGCGCTCGCGAGCGATGTCCGCAGTCAGGTCCATCGGGAAACCGTAAGTGTCGTACAGCTTGAACACCACATCGCCCGGCACCACGGTGCCTTTGAGTTCCAGCAGATCCTGTTCGAGAATCTTCAGGCCGTGTTCCAGGGTCTTGGAGAACTGCTCTTCCTCGGCCTTGAGCACTCGCTCGATGTTGCTCTGTTGCTTCTTCAGCTCAGGGAAGGCTTCGCCCATCTCGGCGACCAGCGCCGCGACGATCTTGTAGAAGAAGCTGCCGGTGGCGCCCAGTTTGTTACCGTGACGGCAGGCGCGGCGAATGATCCGGCGCAGTACATAACCGCGACCTTCATTGGACGGCAACACGCCATCAGCAATTAGGAAACCGCACGAACGAATGTGGTCGGAAACAACTTTCAGCGAAGACTGATCGCCATTTTCGCAGCCGATCGCATCGGCCGACGCGCTCAGCAGGTTCTTGAACAGGTCGATTTCGTAGTTGGAGTTTACGTGCTGCATTACCGCACTGATCCGCTCCAGGCCCATGCCGGTATCGACCGACGGCGCTGGCAACGGATGCAACACGCCATCGGCGGTGCGGTTGAACTGCATGAACACGTTGTTCCAGATCTCGATGTAACGGTCGCCGTCTTCTTCCGGCGAGCCCGGTGGGCCGCCCCAGATGTGATCGCCGTGATCGTAGAAAATCTCGGTGCATGGTCCACACGGGCCGGTATCGCCCATGGTCCAGAAGTTGTCGGAGGCGTAAGGCGCGCCTTTGTTGTCGCCGATGCGAATCATGCGCTCGACCGGCACACCGATTTCTTTGGTCCAGATGTCATACGCTTCGTCGTCCGAGGCATAGACGGTGACCCAGAGTTTTTCCTTCGGCAGCTTCAAAACGCCGGTCAGGAAAGTCCAGGCGAAGGTAATTGCGTCGTGCTTGAAATAGTCACCGAAGCTGAAGTTACCGAGCATTTCGAAGAATGTGTGGTGACGAGCGGTATAACCGACGTTTTCCAGGTCGCTGTTTTTGCCGCCAGCGCGTACGCATTTCTGGCTGCTGGTGGCGCGGGTGTACGCACGTTTTTCCTGGCCCAGGAAGCAGTCCTTGAACTGGTTCATCCCCGCGTTAGTGAACAGCAGGGTTGGGTCGTTGCCCGGAATCAAAGAGCTGGAGGCTACACGGGTGTGGCCTTGCTCTTCGAAGAAGCGAAGGAAGGCTTCACGGATTTCTGCGCTTTTCATTAGGTTCTTCCACGGAGGCTGCGGCCAAAGGCCTGTTCGAAACGTCAACAGACGAAGCGACGGCAAAGGGCCGCATTATATCGGCCCTGCGCGCGGGGTACAGCGTGTTTATACGATAGAAACAGTCAATTGGAGCGCTAACGCTATCACTTGCGCGAAAAGTCGACGAATGCCGCGACGACCTGCCCGATTTGTTCACGACTGACGTCCATGTGCGTGACCATACGCAGACGCCCTGCCGCGCTCAACTTGATCCCGCGTTCGGCAGCGAACGTCTTGATGGATTCGGCCTTGTCGCCCATCTGCACGTACACCATGTTGGTCTGCACCGGTTCGACGTCGTAACCCGCTGCGCGCAGGCCTTCGGCCAAGAGTTGCGCATTGGCGTGGTCGTCGGCCAGGCGCTGGACGTTGTTGTCCAGGGCATACAAGCCCGCCGCGGCCAGAATCCCGGCCTGACGCATGCCGCCGCCGACCATCTTGCGCAAACGACGCGCCTTGGCAATCAACTCGACCGAGCCGCACAACACCGAACCGACCGGCGCGCCCAGGCCTTTGGACAGGCACACCGACACGGAATCGAAGTGCTGAGTGATTTCCTTGGCATCAACCCCCAGTTTGACCGCCGCGTTGTAGAGTCGCGCGCCATCCAGGTGCAGTTGCAAGCCCTGTTCACGGGTAAAGCTGCGGGCCCGCGCCAGATACTCCAGCGGCAGCACTTTGCCTTGCATGGTGTTCTCCAGCGCCAGCAACCGGGTGCGGGCGAAGTGGAAATCGTCCGGTTTGATCGCGGCGGCCACCTGAGCCAGGTCCATTGAGCCATCGGCCTGCAGCTCCAGCGGCTGCGGCTGAATCGAACCGAGCACCGCCGCGCCGCCACCTTCGTACTTATAGGTGTGTGCCTGTTGGCCGACGATGTATTCCTCGCCGCGCTCGCAATGCGCCATCAACCCCAGCAGGTTGCTCATGGTGCCTGTCGGCACAAACAGCGCTGCGGCGAAACCCAGTCGTTTTGCCAGCTCGGCCTCAAGAAGGTTGACCGTCGGATCCTCGCCATAAACGTCGTCACCGGTGGCCGCTGTGGCCATTGCGTCGAGCATCCCGGCGGAGGGTTGGGTGACGGTGTCGCTGCGAAGATCGATAACGCTCATGAATCTGGCCTCGGTAAGCAGGGAAAATCCCTTTCAGTCAGGAATTACTGCGGTCATGACCACGAATAATCAACCCTTGAGCCGCAAAAGACACCCCAAGCCAGCGAAAAAGTCGATAACAATCATCAGATAGCAGCGATGCGCGGCTCACAAATATGTGTTAAAAACGCTGCGCCGCCAGACAATCTGACGGCAAAACGTTCTCAGGGCGGGGTGCAACTCCCCACCGGCGGTAATTGCGCGCAATGCGCATAGCCCGCGAGCGCTTGGCGACAGACACGGCAATGGCCGTGCATGACGACAAGGTCAGCAGACCCGGTGTGATCCCGGGGCCGACGGTCATAGTCCGGATGAAGAGAGAACGGGATTGACGCCAAAGGGCCGTCTGTCGCATTCGTGCGAGCGTGCGCACCCTGAAATCCCATTCGATTCATATGCCCTGTTTTAACCATAAACAGGAGTCAGAACATGCAACCCACCGCAATCGATAGCAAAAGCAAAAACCATCAGGGCGAGCGCGTTGCGTTCATCCAGGCCTGCTGGCACAAGGAAATCGTCGATCAGAGCCGTAAAGGCTTCTTGAGCGAAATGATTGCCCAGGGTTATCAGGAATCGGACATCGATTTCTTCGAGGTCGGCGGCGCCTTTGAAATGCCCCTGCACGCCAAGCTGCTGGCCAAGACCGGCCGTTACGCCGGCATCGTCGCCGCAGCCCTCGTGGTTGATGGCGGGATCTACCGTCACGAGTTCGTCGCCCAGTCGGTGGTCAGTGGCCTGATGCAGGTGCAACTGGAAACCGAAGTGCCAGTGTTCTCGGTATCCCTGACCCCGCACCACTTCCATGCCGGTGAAGAGCACCAGAAGTTCTTCTTCGAGCATTTCCTGCACAAAGGCCAGGAAGCGGCGAAAACGTGCGCAGATACGCTGCACAAGATGCGTGCGTTGCGTCGTAGTGAGCCGCGTGCGATGGCTGTTTAATCCAAAATCTTGGTTCCGGGTGAGGTCTCTGACTTCACCCAAACCAACTGTGGGAGCGAGCCTGCTCGCGAAAGCGGTTTAACATTCAACGGTGATGTTGTTTGTTATGGCGCCTTCGCGAGCGGGCTCGCTCCCACATTTGTTTTGTGTTGTGGTCAGGCCAGGTTTTCGTCGGTGGTCGGTACGATCAGGATGCCGGCGCGCAAGCCATTCTTCACCTTGGGGTTCGGGAAGATAATCCGGGCGCCCTCCTCTTCGATGATCCAGCGGGTATTGGCGATGTCTTCCGCCAGCAGGTAACCCACCTCCAGCTCGGAAAAGTTCTCGATGTCCGCCGGCAGGTTCAAGCGGAAGCTGTCGCTGTGCTTGATGATTTCCCGCGCCACGCTGTACAGCTGCAAACCGTCCAGTGCCGCTTCGGTCAGTTCCGGCTCGGTGCCTTCGATGATCTGTTTCAGGCGGGTTTCCAGCAGGGAAACGTTGACCCCGGCGTTCTGCCCGAACGGCCGCGCCTTGCCCAGCTCAAGGGTAAAGGACTCGGCGCCCAGCTTGTCGTAAGTGTAGGAACTGAAAACGATGGAGGGCTTGTTCTGCAACAGCACCGCTTCCATACCGGCAGCACGCAGGCGCGCCAGTTCCTGACGCGAATGCTGGCGACCTTCCTTCCACGGATACAAGGCGAACTGCTCGATTTTCGAGCCGCGAATCGCGGTGTGCAGGTCGTAGTGCAGACGCTGGCGATCCGGCAGGCTGAAGAAACTCGCCGCCAGGCGCTCCAGCTCACAAGCGCGCAAGGCTTCGGAGCCGCTGCTTTGTTCATGACGGCCGTTGAACAGCCGATTGACGTCCTGCTCGACGAAGCGCTCGCCTTTGCGAATCGCTTCCGGGTTGCCGAACAGGAACAGAATGCGTGCGCGTGGTTTCAAGTCGCCACGAGCGATGTCATGCAACAGGCGATCGAGCAACTCGATCGGCGCTGTTTCGTTGCCGTGGATACCGGCCGACAGCAGCAGGTCCAGGCCATTGTCGCGCGCTTCAGGTGGCCGGACTTCCAGCGCACCTTCGCTCAACCAGCGCATCCGCACGCCTTCGACAGTCAGTTGAGTCTTCTCCGCCGGTTCGCGGCCGGCGAGGGTCAGTTCAAGCAGTTTGCCGAGGGCGAGCATAGAGCGGTTTCCTTAGTGGTCGTGTGCGCAATCCGGGCCGTGCACGTGGTCTTCGTCGCCGACTTCAGCCGGTTCCATTTCCAGTTGCAGACTTACCAGATTAGTCGCCAATGGACGCAGCAGCAGGTTGGCGTATTCAGCGTCACCTTCTTCAACGTCCACGCCGATCAGCAGTTGGCCACGGCCATCGTGCTGGATCCACAGCTCTTTGCCTTGCCACATGACCGCGACGCGGGTGCAGGACGTTTCCAGTTGCGTGCCGTCGGTGTCTTCAAGGATCAGCTGCAGGGTATCGCTCATGTTCTTTACGCTCTCGTTTGAGACTTTCAATTGATCTGGAATGGATAAACCGCGCCCAGTTTAAGGATTTGCGTCAGTTCATCCAGTGCCGTCCGGCACTCAAGCAGCAATTGCGGGTCCGCGAGATCGTTTTCGGTCATGCGGTCGCGGTAGTGCTTGTCGACCCATTCGGTCAACGTGCCGTACAACGGTGCCGTCATGATAACCCCTGGGTTGACCGCCGCCAGTTCGGTTTCATTCAGTGCGACGCGCAGCCGCAGGCAAGCCGGGCCACCGCCGTTCTGCATGCTTTGCTTCAGATCGAAGACTTTGACTTCGCGGATCAGGCCGCCGGAGCTGGTCAGACCTTGCAGGTACTGCCAGACACGCTCGTTGCCACGGCATTCTTCCGGCACGATCAACAGCATCGAACCGTCAGGACGCGACAGCAGCTGGCTATTGAACAGGTAAGAACGAACGGCGTCTTCAACAGTGACCGCCGAACGCGGCACGCAGACGGACTGGAATTTGCCGCCGACTTTAGCCAGTTTACTTTGCAGCTCGGCCAGCATCTGTTCGGTGTCGAGGAACGCGTCCTCGTGATAGAACAGCACCTCGCCGTTACCCACCGCGATCACGTCGTTGTGGAAAACGCCCTGATCGATCACCGACGGGTTCTGCTGCGCGTAGACCACGCCGTCTTCGCTCAGGCCGTGCAGGCGGGCAACGGCCTGGGACGCTTCCAGCGTCTGGCGTGCCGGGTACTTCTGCGGGGCCGGGTAGCGGGTATCGAAAGCGCTGCGACCGAACACGAAAAACTCGACGCCGGCTTCACCGTATTCACGGCAGAAACGGGTGTGGTTGGCCGCGCCTTCGTCACCGAACTGCGCCACGGCCGGCAACGCGGCGTGGTGCGCAAAGTGCTTCTGATCAGCGAACATCGCGCCCAGCACGCGGCTGGTGGTCGGGTGCTCGATGCTGCGGTGGTATTTGCAATTGAGGTTGGCGGCGGTGAAATGCACGCGGCCATCCGCAGTGTCGGCACTTGGGCTGACCGTGGCGGCGTTGGCCACCCACATGCTCGACGCCGAGCAACTGGCGACCAGCAATGGCATGGCGTCTTTAGCAGCTTGCTCGATCACTTGCGCGTCGGTGCCGCTGAAACCCAAACGGCGCAGTGCGGCCACGTCCGGGCGTTCCTGGGGCGCCAGCACACCTTGCTGAAAGCCCATTTCCATCAGCGCTTTCATTTTCGCCAAGCCTTGCAGCGCAGCTTCCTTCGGGTTCGAAGACTGCTGACTGTTGCTCTGGGACGCGACGTTGCCGTAGGACAGGCCGCCGTAGTTATGGGTCGGCCCCACTAGACCGTCAAAATTGACTTCATAGGATTTCATCAGCGAGGCTCCACGAGAATCTGTTGTTATAGGCTTCAGGTAACAATTCAGTAAGACCGAGGCGTGGCCTTCGCGAGCAGGCTCGCTCCCACAGAGAAATGCATTCCAATGTGGGAGCGAGCCTGCTCGCGAATGGGCGTTACGCCATTTTCACGCCAGGCGTGAGAGCGGCAGGCATGGTCAGGCTCGGGGTTTCCAGCGAGGCCACCGGGTACGCGCAGTAATCGGCCGCGTAGTAGGCGCTGGCGCGGTGGTTGCCCGAGGCGCCGACGCCGCCGAATGGCGCGCTGCTCGCGGCGCCGGTCAGCTGCTTGTTCCAGTTGACGATACCGGCGCGGCTTTCCAGCCAGAACTGCTGATAACGCGCTTCGGAATCCGACAGCAAACCCGCCGCCAGGCCATAGTCGGTGTCGTTGGCTTCAGCGATTGCCGCTTCGAAATCAGCGTAGCGGATCACTTGCAACAACGGGCCGAACAGCTCTTCGTCAGGACGATCAGCTACAGCCGTCACATCCAGAATGCCTGGGGTCAGCAACGCGGCTTGTGCCTGCGGCTGAGTCATTTCCAGCAACGCCACTGCGCCATTCGCCAGCAAATGTTCTTGCGCATCCATCAACGCTTTCGCAGCGCCAAGGGAAATGACCGACCCCATGAACGGTGCCGGTTGCTGATCAAACGCACCGACTTCAATCGTCGCGCTGACCGCCACCAGACGCGCCAGCAATGTGTCGCCCCAGGCGCCCTGCGGCACCAGCAAGCGGCGTGCACAGGTGCAACGCTGACCGGCGGAAATGAAGGCCGACTGGATGATGGTGTAAACGGCAGCATCGAGATCGGCCACTTCGTCGACCACCAGCGGGTTGTTACCGCCCATTTCCAGCGCCAGTATCTTGTCCGGACGACCGGCAAATTGCTGATGCAGGTGGTTGCCAGTACGGCTGGAGCCAGTGAAGAACAAACCGTCGATGCCCGGGTTCGCCGCCAGGGCGATACCGGTTTCGCGAGCGCCTTGCAGCAGGTTCAACACGCCCGCTGGCAGACCGGCTTCGATCCAGCATTTAACCGTCAGCTCGGCGACTTTCGGCGTCAGCTCGCTTGGCTTGAACAACACGCTGTTACCGGCCAGCAGCGCCGGCACGATGTGACCGTTCGGCAAGTGGCCAGGGAAATTGTAAGGACCGAACACCGCCACCACGCCGTGCGGCTTGTGACGCAACACAGCGGTGGCGTCGCCCAGCGGGCCGCTCTTCTCGCCGGTACGTTCGCGGTAGCTCTGCACCGAAATCGCAATTTTGTTGACCATGCTGGTCACTTCGGTCGCCGATTCCCACAGCGGCTTGCCGGTTTCTTCACCGATGCAGCGCGCCAGTTCGTCAGCCTTGTTTTTCAGTGCGGCGGCAAAGGCCTCAAGCACGGTAATGCGTTCGTCCAGAGTGCGACGGGCCCAGCCCGGGAATGCCTGACGGGCGGCTTGCACGGCGGATTCAACCTGAGCCGCCGTGGCGCCTTCGCCGGACCACAGCACTTGCTGGGTCACCGGGTTCAGCGACTGGAAGGCTTCGCCCTGACCAGCCAGCCATTCACCTGCGATGTATAGCGAATTCATTATTTCGACTCCCGAGCAGCAGACAACGGTACGGCGCGCACTTGATCGCCGGCGTTGAGTTGAAGACGTTTGGCGGTCAGCGGATCGACCACCAGCGTGCCGGCGGCGAAGCGTGCTGGCGCGGCAGTGATCCGGCAGTCTTCGCGCTTGCGGTTGTGAATCAGGAACGGCGTGGCGTCGTCGCCCGGTGTGCCGATGGCCAGCACCAGCGCCTCGCTGTCACGCACCGCGCGGATCTTGCCGGTTTCGCACTCGACGGCCGGGCCGGCGTCGAAGATGTCGACGTAGCCCTGGTAGCTGAAACCTTCGCTCTTGAGCATGGCCAGCGCCGGCTCGGTGTCCGGATGGACCTTGCCGATGACGTTGCGCGCATCTGGCGACAGGAAGCAGGTGTACAGCGGAAACTTCGGCATCAGTTCGGCGATGAACGCCTTGTTGCCCACGCCGGTCAGGTAATCGGCCTGGCTGAATTCCATCTTGAAGAAGTGACGGCCCAGGCTTTCCCAGAACGGCGAACGCCCGGCTTCATCGGAGACACCGCGCATCTCGGCGATGATCTTGTTGCCGAACAGTTGCGGGAACTCGGCAATGAACAGCATCCGCGCCTTCGCCAGCATGCGGCCATTGAGGCCGGTGCGGAAATCGGCGTGCAGGAACAACGAGCACAGCTCGGAGTTGCCGGTCAGGTCATTGGCCAGGAACAGCGTCGGGATCTCGCGGTAGATGTTCAGCTCTTGCGAAGCGCTGACCGTCAGGCCGACCCGGAAGTTGTACCAAGGCTCACGCAGGCCGACCGCGCCGGCGATGGCGGAAATGCCCACCACGCGGCCCGTGTCGTCTTCGAGTACGAACAGGTAGTCCGCATCAGCGCGCCCGGCTTCGCCGCGAAAGGTCTTCTCGGCCCAGCCGACCCGATGGGCCAGACGTTCTTCGTTGGCCGGCAAGGTAGTCAGGCCGGTGCCGGTGCTGCGGGCCAGGTCGATCAGAGCGGGTAAATCGCTGCTGCGTACGGGACGAACGATCATGCTATCTCCTCAAACGGGCCGCTTGCGCCACCCGTGAAATTTCGCTGCTTTCCAGGTATTACTCGCTGGAAATCAATGCCGGCGTTAAACCGCCACCAGGCGCACGCTGGCACCTTCACCGACGCCCAAGGCTTCGGCCGCTTCCAGATCCAGGGTCACGGGTTTGCCTGGCGCGTAATCGAGCTCAAGCAACACGGCGCGGTAATCCTGCAACTGGGCATTGGCCACCAGGTACTGACGACCGACACCTTTGACCGGCTCACCGATTTTCACCGGCACGACGCGGCTCTGGGCGATCGAACGGATCCCCGTCACACGGGCGTGCAAGGTCGGGCCGCCGTCGAAAATGTCGATGTAGTGATCGGTCTCGAAGCCTTCGCGCATCAGGATGTCGAAGGTGATCTGCGCCCGTGGGTGCACTTGGCCCATCGCCTCTTGAGCGGAGTCCGGCAGCAGCGGCACATAGATCGGGTAATGCGGCATCAGCTCGGCCAGGAACGTGCGGCTCTTCAGGCCGCACAGTCGCTCGGCTTCAGCGTAGTTGAGGTCAAAAAAGTTGCGGCCGATAGCGTCCCAGAATGGCGAGTCGCCGTTTTCATCGCTGTAACCGACGATCTCGGTCACCACGGAATCGGCGAAGCGCTCCGGGTGGCTGGCGACGAACAGCAGGCGACCACGGGAATTGAGCTCGGCCCAAGGCGAACCCACCAACTCGCGCTGCACGTAGAAACTGGTCAGCAAGCTGTTGCCGGTCAGGTCGTGGCACTGCGAGAGCACGTGGATCTTGTTATGAATCTTCAGCTCGCGGGAGGCGTGCACGAAGGTTTCATTACGGAAGCTGTAGAACGGCTCGGAATAACCGGCCGAGGCCACGATTGCCGAGCAACCGGCCAGCTTGCCGGTGGCCGTGTCTTCGAGGACGAAGAAATAGCTCTCTTCACCGTTGAAGCTGACTTCGGCAGCAAACGAGGCTTCGCTTGCAGCGATCTTGTCGCTCAGGCGTTCAACGTCATCCGGCAAGGAAGTGACACCAATCGGGCTGTCCGCAGCCAGACGCTGTACCTCGCCCAGATCAGCCATTTGCGCGGGGCGCATCACCAGCATGGTGTCACTCCTTTCTCTTATAAATTCACAGAAAAAACGCCGGACACTGTGGGAGCGAGCCTGCTCGCGAAAGCGGTGTATTAGTCAGCAGAGATGTTGACTGACACGCCCTCTTCGCGAGCAGGCTCGCTCCCACAATGGAACAAGTCCGGCATAAAAATTTGGTTCGACGCCCGAATAGTCAGGCGTCGAAGGCCCCTATCAGGCTTGTGTCAGTTTGGCGGCAGCGCGTTCGAAGCGGTCCAGACCGGCATCGATATCAGCGTCTTCAACCACAAGGCTCGGCGCGAAGCGAATCACGTCCGGGCCGGCTTGCAGAATCATCAGGCCTTCACGTTCGGCGGCGTTGAAGATGTCCTTGGCCTTGCCTTTCCAGGCATCGCTCAGCACGCAACCGATCAGCAGACCCAGGCCACGCACCTGAGTGAACAGGCCGTACTTCTCGCCGATCTGCTCAAGGCGCGCCTTGAACTTGTCGTGCTTGGCATTGACGCCGGCCAGCACTTCAGGGGTGTTGATCACGTCGATCACGGCTTCTGCGACAGCGCACGCCAGCGGGTTGCCGCCGTAAGTGGTGCCGTGGGTGCCGACGACCAGGTGTTTGGCCAGGTCTTCGGTGGTCAGCATGGCGGCGATCGGGAAACCACCGCCCAGGCTCTTGGCACTGGTCAGGATGTCCGGGGTCACGCCGTAATGCTGGTAGGCGAACAGCTTGCCGCTGCGGCCCATACCGGTTTGCACTTCGTCGAACACCAACAGCGCATTGTGCTCGGTGCACAGGTCGCGAGCGCCTTGCAGGTAAGCCAGTTCAGCCGGCAATACGCCGCCCTCGCCCTGGATCGGCTCCAGCACCACGGCGCAGGTCTTGTCGGAAATAGCCGCTTTCAAAGCCGCCAGATCGTTGTACGGCACATGGGTGATGCCGGTGATTTTCGGACCGAAACCGTCGGAGTACTTCGACTGGCCACCGACGTTCACGGTGAACAGGGTACGGCCGTGGAAGCTGTTCAGCGCGGCGATGATTTCGTACTTCTCAGTACCAAAACGATCGAAGGCGACGCGACGGGCCAGCTTGAAAGCGGCCTCGTTGGCTTCGGCGCCGGAATTACAGAAGAACACGCGCTCGGCAAAGGTAGCGTCGATCAGCTTATGCGCCAGGCGCAGGGCCGGCTCATTGGTGAACACGTTGGACACGTGCCACAGCTTGTTCGCCTGCTCGGTCAAGGCACCGACCAGCGCAGGGTGTGCGTGGCCCAATACGTTAACGGCAATCCCGCCGGCGAAGTCGATCAGCTCGCGGCCAGACTGGTCCCAGACGCGGGAACCGGCACCACGCACAGGGATGAAAGCGGCAGGCGCGTAGTTGGGAACCATTACCTGGTCGAAATCGGCGCGTTGTACCGCAGCGTGCTCAACGGACATCGGAGTCTCCTGAAGAGGAACACTCGCCTGAAACTGGCGAGCGATGAGGGGATTGTAAGGACAGTTTTCAGCCCGGCCTTGCCGCCAAGCGACAACTTCTTATAGCGCAAACCCCGGTTTCAGCCGGGTTTACGGCAATGCGACATATAGCGTCGCAAAGGCGCAGTTTAAACCGGCGGCACAGGTTATAGGCAGGCCTGATGAATGGTGCGGTAAATATGTACCGCACACCGTGGATCGTCATCTGGTTTGCTTGGGCTCAATCCAAACGCTAAGGGATTAGCGCATGAACCAAAACGATATCGAGCTCGACACTCAGCCAGACACCCACTTTCACCCCCTCTACCAAAACCTCCCCGCGTGGGTGCTGGAGTCTTCGGCCGAGACGCGCAGCGCCTTGAAGAACGCCAGCCTTGATGTACCGCACTGGCACCGTACCGCGCCCCGACCGCAACATCAGGCGCTGAAAGCCTCAAGCCAGACCCACATGACCCAGCGAAACCGACTGGGCTCGATGTTGGCCAAACTGCAAAACGCCCGGGATTTTGCCGAGTCGATTCTGGGGCAGGCCCTGAAAGCCCGGTTCGACCTGGGCATCGACGTCAAAAAAACCTTCCTGCGTCTCTATATCCCTCAGACCACGCCCTTCTTCGCGGTCAAAACCGGCGCCGCCCGCACATGGACTGTATCGCTGCTGGACGCCGCACTGCACAACTTCCAGGCGTCCGAGACCGAGGCGGATGCCTACGAGCCTGAATCGACCTTTATCACCCCACCGTCGCCAACAGGGCAGTTCGATACCCTGCCGCAGGTCACCCGAAAAATAACGGTTCAAGGCTTTACCCGGTTGTGCCGGGAACTGGACATTGGTGCCCGGTACAACGCCTACCTCAAAGACAACCTGGGGTTGACCAACCCGGTGGCCGGGGCCGTCCTGAAATCGAATGTCACGAGCGCGAACAAAGCCGCCCTGCGCTCGGCGTTGCACCTGGCCCACACACGTCAGGACATCGACAGCAACGCCTTTAACGCGATCTATCGCGTACTGGAAGGAGGCCCGGCCATGCTATGGGACGGTCACCCTCTGCATTGTCACGACCTGACGATGATGTCCTCAGCGCTGACCGGCATTGTCATCTTTGGTGCCAAATCCGACCGGGTAACCAAAGCCAGCCGCATCATCGCCTACATTCCGGACGACCCGGAGCACCCGCTCAAGCTGTACGCCGACACCGTGGCGTTCATGACCGAACTGACCCGCAAACTGCGCTCGCCCGCTTATCAAACTTTCTTCAGCCGCTTCGTCGATCACGCGGAACGTGGGCACTTTTTTGCTGACCTCAACAGTCGCTTGCAAACGGTGACCTGGCATCAACACACTCATGGCGACCCGCTGCCAAGCTGGCGCGAAACGCCCATCGACAAGCCCAACCTGCAATTTTCGATGAAGCCATTCAGAGCAGGTCTGTGGAATCATCTGTACCAGCGACAGCTGAACAAAATCATCAACGACGCCAGCACGCTCGCTGTTTCCACCGCGCGCGCCGATCAAACGGCGCGATGGGCGCTGTGGGACGCCTTCAGCAAAATCGCCTCCACAATCCTTGAAATAGCGACATTCGTGGCCATGCCCTTTGTGCCGTTCCTGGGCGAGTTGATGCTGGCCTATATGGCCTACCAACTACTCGACGAGACGTTCGAAGGGATCATTGACTGGGCCGAAGGGCTGAAAAAAGAAGCGTTCGTGCACTTGATCGGCCTCGTCGAAACGGCCGTGCAAGTGGGGACCTTCGCGGTGGGCGGCGCCATCGCCGCCGGCACATTCGGTCGCCTCCTTTCCCGCGAAACGACGGCACTAATCGCTCCGCTCAAACCCGTCCCCACGCCAGAGGGCAAAACCAAATACTGGAAGCCGGATCTGGCGCCTTACGAACAAACCATTGAACTGCCGCAGGAGAAAAGCCCCGATCACCTGGGCCTGTACCACCACGAAGGCAAAACGCTGTTGCCCCTCGAAGGAAAGCTGTTCGCCGTACGCCCAACTCGCGATACCCGTCAGTTTCAGATTGAACATCCAAGCCGCAATGACAGCTATAAGCCGTCATTACGACACAACGGTCATGGCGCCTGGCAAACAGAACTGGAGCAACCGCTACAGTGGGACCGGGAAACCGTCATGCGGCGCCTTGGCCACAGTGTCGAATCGCTCTCCAGTGCCGAGCGAGAGCAGATTCTGCGAATCAGCGGTTTTCACGACAACGTGTTGCGAGAAATCCATGTCGAAAACCATCGCCCCCCATCGCTGCTGACCGACACGATCAAGCGCTTCAGGATCGACCGGGATATTCAGACGTTTATCGAACAGATTGGCAGCGACCAGCCTGAGCAATACCGCATGGCCGATCCGCTCATGCAGCAACAGTTGCTGACCCGTTTCGACTCATGGCCTGCCGATACCGCCCTGCCGAAACCGGAAGCCCAGACACCCGTCTTGCGCAAGCAGACCGCGGATATCGCCCGAAACTACCGAAAATCGCTGTTTGAGCTTCGCTATCGCGAGCAGGAAAAAACAGCAGATCCAGCGACACAACAGCTGCTTGCCGACTTCGAGGGATTGCCCACCGATATCGCCCAGGAATTGGCGGGTAATGCGTCGGGCAATGAACTGATGCACTTGCACAACGGGGCCACACCTCAACGCCTGAAGGATGTCGCAAGGAAGGCCCTGGAGGCTGTGCGCGCATCCCGAGCGTATGAAGGGCTCTTTTCTGACGCATTGGCGACGGCAGACACCCACACCCTGGCGTTGCACAGCCTGGATTTACTACCCGGCTGGCCTGCCAACGTGCGCATCGAGGTGCGGGACTTTGTCCATGACGGGGTCGTGCGCGACAGCATTGGACCCATCGACGCATCGATCCGAAAAACGCTGATACGCAACGAAGATGGCATTTACCAAGTGCTTGATGACAGCCAGACGCCGCTGTTCTCTGGCGACTTTTATCAGGCCATCCTTCAGGCACTGCCGGATACCGAGCGCACCACGCTGGGCTTTTCCATCGGCGAAGGACAACGGCTCAAACAGCGCATTGCCGCGCAGGCTCTGGACCAACCACAGCTTCGAGCACTCTTCGCGAATAACCCTCGTCGCAAAACCTTCTATGACCCAACGACCATGCGCCTGCCCGGGGGTGCGGAAGGTTACCCGCGCGTTGGCCCCGCAGCTCCAACGCTCAACGAACGGGTGCGCGAGGTTTATCCAAGCCTTTCCGAGGACGAAATCCAGTCCATGGTCCTGATGCTGCAGCGTCATCCCAGTGGCGCCCGTGTAGAACTTTCACGGCTGGCAAACGAGTTGGCCCGTCTGCACCAGAATCTGGGGCGCTGGATAAACGACGCACCGACCGCCCACCCGCAAACCCGACTCGCCCTGAGCGATCAGGACCGCGAGGTCGCGCACCGTAATCGCACTCGGCTTGCCCAGGAAATCCAGCGCAGCTGGCGCCGCCAATCCGAGCGTGATTTCGATGCGCCCGATGGCAGCGAGCAGTATGTATTGAGGTTTTCAGAACCGATCCTGGGCGACTTGCCGACACTCACCGCCGACTTCAGCCATGTGTCATTGCTTTCTCTGGAAGGCAATCATGCTGCCCAGGGGGTATCGCAGTTTCTGAACAGTTTCAGTGGGCTTCGCCGCCTGGAGCTGCGTCGTTTCGCCTTGTCCACCCTCCCCGAGGCCCTCACTCGAATGCCAGACCTTGATGCGCTGGTGTTAAGTAATTGCGGTATCAGGATGAACGCTGCCACGTGGGCAAAACTGACGGCATTGAACAAGCTGGTCATGCTGGACCTGTACAAAAACCCGTTCGACATCGTCCCTCGCATCGACTCGATGAATGAGCTGGTTCACCTTGATCTAAGCAATACCAACCTGACCGATATTCCGACCGGAGCCCTGCAACATCCAAAACTCGACACCCTGCTGCTGATGAACAACAAGATCAGTGAATTGCCTGTCGAGTTGTTCGAGAGTTCGCTGTACGAAAAACGCGGCGTGCACCTGACGCACAACCCGATTTCCAACCGCTCACGGGAACTCGTCAAACAACATCACTTCGATAGCGCTTACGACATGGGCGTCTACGCCCCAGAGGCGGATATCGATCGCGTCAGGACGTTGTATCCGGGTATGGAAGTCGAGCAAGCGAGCGAGTTTGTCTACGAGTTGCCGGGCACTCTGGAGGATGGCCGGGCAGATCTGGCACGCCTGGAACAGGAGCTGACGCGTTTGAGAGCCGATTTATCCGCATGGACCGCCGACCTTCCGGCCCGACACCCGCTGACGGGCCAGCCTTTCAGCGCCGCCGAACTCTTTACCGAACAAGCTAACCGTGACGAGTTCAAGCAAGCGCTGGAGCAATGCTGGCAGCACGAGTCCGAGCTGGATGATTTCAACGACGGTATAACGCCCACCTACGAACTGATTGCCCGCTCAGTCATCAACGGACAATTACCTACTCTGAATGCAGACTTCAGTCATGTTTCAGCGCTGGAGATTCGGAGTGCCGACGGTGCGACCTCTCTTGGTCGCTTCCTGGAGTCCTTCCCTAACCTCAAAAGCCTGAGGCTGCGCAATTGCACGCTGGGCAACATTCCGGATGCCGTGTTCAACATGGGCCAATTACGATCCCTTTCGCTTCCGGCTTGCCACGTCAGACTGTCGGTAGAATCGGCAAACGCATTGGCTGGAATGGACCAGCTCGACTATCTCGACCTCGGCTCCAACCTGTTGGGACACACCGTTGATGTCAGCCAGATGCCGGAGCTGTCGACCCTCCTGCTTGATAACACCGGCGTTACCGAAATTCCAAACGGCCTGCTGCAACTGACCGATCTCGACTGGGTAGACCTGAGCAGCAATGCCATCACCGAAGTGCCCAGAGATTTGATGGAACTGCCCGTGGAAATTGCAGAGAACATTACGTTGCGCGGCAACCCGTTGTCCGAGGAGAGCCTGTTACGGCTGATCAGTTACTACGAACGCACGGGGGCGGATTTCGGCGTGGACGAAGTCATCAATCGAGGGGAAATGGACATTTCCACCTCTGAAGGTTCCGAGATTGACGAGTAACTCAGCCGCGCTCGGACGGCACCGACGATAACTCGAACGGGCTGCTGCTGCGCCGCTGGTTGCGATCTTCCCGCGGCGTGGCACCGAAGAAGTTGCGGTAGGCGCTGGAGAAATGCGGCCCCGAGGAGAAGCCACACGACAGGCCGATCTGGATGATCGACTTGCTGGTTTGCATCAACATCTGCCGGGCCTTGTTCAGGCGCAACTCCAGGTAATACTGGCTCGGCACACGGTTGAGGTACTGCTTGAAGATCCGCTCCAACTGTCGTCGGGACACGCACACGTGCTGGGCGATTTCGTCGGTGGTCAGCGGTTCTTCGATGTTGGCTTCCATCAGCAACACCGCTTGGGTGAGCTTTGGATGGCTGGAGCCGAGGCGGTTTTGCAGCGGAATACGTTGACGCTCCCCGCCTTCGCGGATGCGTTCGACCACCAGTTCTTCCGAGACTGCGCCAGCGAGTTCGGCGCCGTGATCACGGGCCAATACTGCCAACAACAGATCGAGTACCGACAGGCCGCCGCACGCGGTCAGGCGATCACGATCCCAATCAAACAAATGACTGGTGGCGATGACTTTAGGGAAACGCTCGGTGAAGTCGTCCTGCCAGCGCCAATGCACGGCAGCGCGATAACCATCCAGCAAACCCAATTGCGCCAGCGGGTACACACCCGCCGACAAACCACCAATCACACAACCAGACCGCACCAGTTGTTTCAACGCACTGCTGAGCGCCGGCGCAAGCGTGGTCGGCGGCTCATCGGCGAGCAAAAACAGCTTCTGGAAATTTTCGAGCTTGCCGGCCCACGGCTCACCCGGCAATTGCCAGGCGCCTTCGGTCGGTGGTTCGGCCTGCAAAAACGACAGTTCGTAAACCACGTCCGGATGCACACGCTGGGCAACACGCAAGGCCTCCTCAGCCAGCGCAAGCGTCAGTGCTTTAGTGCTGGGCCAAATCAGGAAACCAATTCGATGGGCAGTCATGGCGGGCAATCCGAAACTAAGAACGGTGATGAAGGCATGGGCCAATGCTAGCCCGTAAATGAACGCAAATCTCAAAACCAACAGAGATCAACTGTAGGAGCCGGCTTGCTGGCGATGGCGGTATGTCTGTGCCAGATACGCAAACTGGCCCACCGCTATCGCCAGCAAGCCGGCTCCTACAAGGGATCGGGGCCAGCCTCTAAATTGCGAAGCATGCACTATCCCGGTGCACAACGGCAGTCTTGATTACTTCAAGCTGCCCGAGAGGAATTGTTGCAGACGCTCGGACTGGGGATTGACCAGCACCTCACGCGGGTTGCCACTTTCTTCGACGACACCTTTGTGCAGGAACACCAACTGGTTCGACACTTCACGGGCAAAGCCCATTTCGTGCGTGACCACCACCATGGTCCGACCTTCCTGGGCCAGAGCCTGCATGACTTTCAGCACGTCGCCGACCAGTTCCGGGTCGAGTGCCGAGGTCGGTTCGTCGAACAGCATAACCTCAGGTTCCATCGCCAGCGCTCGGGCAATTGCCACACGCTGCTGTTCGCCGCCGGACATGTGGCCAGGGTAAGCGTCCTTGCGGTGACCCACGCCGACCTTGTTCAGGTAGTGCTCGGCCTTCTCGCGGGCTTCAGCCTTGGACATGCCCAGTACGTGGACCGGCGCTTCCATGATGTTTTCCAGCGCGGTCATGTGCGACCACAGGTTGAAATGCTGGAACACCATCGACAGGCGCGAACGCATGCGTTGCAGCTGCTTCGGGTCGGCCGCCTTCAGCGCGCCGTCCTTGTTGGCGACCAGTTTCAGCTCTTCGTTGTTGAGCAGAATCTTGCCCGCGTGCGGCTGCTCCAGCAGGTTGATGCAGCGCAGGAAGGTACTTTTGCCGGAGCCACTGGAGCCGATGATGCTGATCACATCGCCAGCCGCCGCTTTCAGGGACACGCCCTTGAGCACTTCGTGACTGCCATAGCGTTTATGCAGGTCTTGGACTTCAAGTTTGTACATGCGGTCGGTTCTCACAAAAACAGTCAGTCAGTCGTTGAGCAAGCGCCCGTGACGCAGCGCTTCGCGCCCCGCCACCTTGGCCAGCCAGAAACCGGGTTGGGCATAACGCAGCCGTTCAATGGCAAACAGCACCCCGGACGTACCAGCACACACCGTGCTGACCCGATCCGACAACGGATCGATCACTTCAAAAATCTCGTCACCGGCGTCGATCCACTCACCGGGTTTACGCAGGAAACTCACCACACCGGGGTGTGGAGCAAACAGCAATTCAGTGCCTTCGAACGGCATGCCTTCACACGCTTCTTGCGCAGGTTTGGGCCATTCGCCGCTGATCAGGCCTTGCTCGGCGAGGAACGCCAGAATGCCTTCGGCGTGCGCCACGGACTCGAGACGACCGGTATCCGCCTGACCACCTAATTCAATGGTAGTCGCCAGGCACGCCAGCGGAATCTGTGCATCCGGGAACAGACGCGACAGACGCAACCACGGCAGCGAGCAGGCTTCATCGAAGGAACTGCCGCCGGAATCTTCCGCCAGCAGACCGACCCGCACATTCAGGTGCGCGGCCAACGAACGCCACTGCGGCCAGTGTTGCGGCAAGGCGTACATGTGCAGCGCCGCTTCCGAATCGCAGTGCAAATCCAGCACCACGTCAGCCGTGCAGGCGTGGCTGAGCAAAACGCGCTGCATGCCTTGCAACTGACTGCCCGCCTCTGGCAATTCGGCCAGATGATCAGCCATCGCCTGACGGATCAGACGAATGTTGGCGTGCGGATCATCACCAAGACTACCAGCCAGCGCAGCCGCAACCGGCGCGCTCAGCTCAACGAAATCGCGGTTGAAATTCTTGCCGCTACCCGCCTCGAAGCGCCCTTGATGATTGCCCTGCAACAGTTGGCCGAGGCCCATCGGGTTGGCCACGGGTACCAGCTCAATCACGCCGTTGAGCAAGCCTTGGGCTTCGAGTTCGGCCAGGCGCTTTTTCAGCTCCCAGGCCGTGCGCATCCCCGGCAGTTCGTCGGCGTGCAGGCTGGCCTGGATGTAGGCCTTGCGCTCGCCACTACCGAAGCGGAACACCGAGATCTGGCGCTCGCTGCCCAAGTGGCTCCACGGCAATACGTGATCGATGCGTTCCATATCAGTGCTTCCGCGGGGCCAGGTAGCCCAGCCAGCGGCGCTCGGCCAGTTTGAACAGCTTCACCAGGATGAAGGTCAGGCACAGGTAGAACACACCGGCGGTGATGTAGGCTTCGAACGGCAGGTAGAACTGGGCGTTGACCGTGCGCGCGGCACCGGTGATGTCGATCAGGGTCACGATGGACGCCAGACTGGTGGTCTGCAGCATCATGATCACTTCGTTGCTGTACTGCGGCAGCGCCCGGCGCAGGGCCGATGGCAACAGGATGCGCTTGTACATCTTGTAGCGCGACATGCCCATCGCCTTGGCGGCTTCGATCTCGCCGTTCGGCGTGGCCCGCAGGCTGCCGGCGATGATTTCGGCGGTGTAGGCGCTGGTGTTGATCGCAAAGGCCAGGCACGCACAGAACGTTGCGCTGGACAGCCACGGCCACAGGAAGCTTTCACGTACCGCTTCGAATTGCGCCAACCCGTAGTAGATCAAGAACAGCTGCACCAGCATCGGCGTGCCGCGGATCACGTAGGTGTAGAGCCAGGCGCTCATGTTGACGGCGGCGTTCTTCGAGACGCGCATCAAGCCCAGCGGCAAAGCGCACAGCAGGCCGAAAAACAGCGACAGCGCGAGCAATTTGAGGGTAGTCACCAAGCCGCCGAGGTACAGCGGCAAGGCCTCCCAAATGACGTTGTAGTCGAAGATCATAGATCAGCCGCCCTTACGCCTACCGAGTAGCGCTTCTCAAGGTGACGCAATGCCAGCAACGAGACACTGGTGATCACCAGGTACATCGCCGCCACTGCGAGGAAGAAGGTGAAAGGCTCGCGGGTGGCATCTGCCGCCTGCTTGGCCTTGAACATCATGTCTTGCAGACCTACCACCGAAATCAGCGCAGTCGCCTTGGTCAAGACCAGCCAGTTATTGGTAAAGCCCGGAATCGCCAGGCGAATCATCTGCGGCACCAATACCCGGAAGAACACCTGAAAACTGCTCATGCCGTACGCCATGCCGGCTTCTGCCTGCCCCTTCGGGATCGCCATGAAGGCGCCGCGGAAGGTTTCCGACAGGTACGCACCGAAGATGAAACCGAGGGTGCCGATACCGGCGGCCAACGGGTTCAGGTCGATGTAGTCGTTAAAGCCCAACAACGGTGCGACGCGGTTGAGCAGGTCCTGGCCGCCGTAGAAAATCAGCAGGATCAGCACCAGATCGGGAATACCGCGGATCACCGTGGAATACAGATCGCCCAGCCAGGCCAGCCAGCGAATCGGCGACAGACGCAGCGCAACGCCGATCAGCCCCAGAACGATGGCCAGGACCATGGACGACAAGGCGAGCTGAAGCGTCAGCCATGCGCCATCGAGGATGACAGCCCCGTAGCCTTTCAACATGATTCAGGTCCTCGAAAGTTGGGATGAAAAAATGGCGCAAACCTCAGAGATCCTGTTGCTTGCGCCATTTCGGACTTGTCGCCGCAGCGTATTACTTGCCGTAGATATCGAAGGCGAAGTACTTGTCCTGGATTTGCTTGTACTTGCCGTTCTCACGAATGGCAGCGATCGCGGTGTTGATCTGGTCTTTCAGCGCGTCGCCCTTGCGCACAGCGATACCCACGCCGTCGCCGAAGTATTTGACGTCGGTGAACGCCGGGCCAACGAAGGCGAAGCCTTTGCCAGCGTCGGTTTTCAGGAAACCGTCATCCAGCAGCGTAGCGTCTGCCACGGTGCCGTCGAGGCGGCCGGCGGCCACGTCGAGGTAAATTTCGTTCTGCGAACCGTAAGGCTTGATCTCGGCACCCAGCGGGGCCAGGACTTCGCGGGCGAAACGCTCGTGGATCGAACCACGTTGCACGCCGATGTTCTTGCCCTTGAGCTCTGTCAGGCCTTCGCTGACTTGAGTGCCAGCCTTCATGACCAGGCGAGCCGGGGTGTTGTAGTACTTGTTGGTGAAGTCGACAGACTTCTTGCGGTCTTCAGTGATCGACATGGACGACAGGATCGCGTCGATCTTGCGCACTTTCAGTGCTGGGATCAGACCGTCGAACTCTTGCTCGACCCACACGCACTTGACCTTCATCTGCTCGCACAGTGCGTTGCCGATGTCGTAGTCGAAACCAACGATGCTGCCGTCCGGTGCTTTGGAAGCGAACGGAGGGTAAGCCGCTTCGATGCCGATTTTCAGAGGCTTTTCATCGGCGAAGGTTGGCAGGGACAGCACGGACAGTGCCAGGGCGCCAAGCAGCACGAGTTTCTTCATCTTGGGACTCCATCGGTAAAGGGCAAAAACGGCAGAGTGAGCGACAGCCCAATATGCGAGTGAGTAGAACCACAAAAGCGATTGCTGCGTCCTAGGAATCGCGTGTTGTTTTCAACACGGCCACCGACGAGCGAGTGATCGGCATTCTAACGACAGGCCCGAAGCCGATATTTCTTCAATGCGACAACTAATTACAGATGCACCGAGAAAGCCGCTTGAGCGCGTTGACAGCCCTGCAAAATCATGCAAGAGCAAAAGACAGTGAACCGATCTACGTTGCAAATTGCGGGCCTATTATTGGCAAACCCTTCTAATCCGGCAAGCTTGGCGTTATGTCTTATTTTTCTGGCGGGCTGGGGAGGCGTGGGAATGGGGTTTTGCGTTTCCCAATGCCCCGGATGGGCGCGGGCGGTTACACATTCAGTTACTTGAAGGGGGATGGGTAACAGTGGGAATCGGCCTACAACTGAAGCCGATAATTATTGGCTGTTGTTTATGGGGTGTCTGACACACCGCCTTCGCGAGCAGGCTCGCTCCCACAGTTGATTGGGTTACTACGCAGATCCCCTGTGGGAGCGAGCCTGCTCGCGAAAGGGCAAGAACTGCCACCACAAAACCCCAGGCAATAAAAAACCCCACCAGGCTCACCACCCGGCAGGGTTTCATGACTCAAGACCCGCTACTTAAGCAACATTCATGGTCTTGTGCGTATCAATCAAATGCTGCACCACACCCGGATCCGCCAAGGTCGAAATATCGCCCAAGCCATCGTATTCAGCCGTGGCTATCTTGCGCAGAATCCGGCGCATGATCTTGCCCGAGCGAGTCTTCGGCAGCCCCGGTGCCCACTGGATCACATCCGGCGAAGCAATCGGACCAATCTCTTTACGCACCCAGTTTTTCAGTTCGAGGCGCAGTTGCTCAGTCGGCTCTTCGCCATTTTTCAGGGTGACGTAGACATAAATGCCCTGACCCTTGATGTCATGCGGCACACCGACCACCGCCGCTTCGGCGACTTTCGGGTGCGCGACCATTGCGCTTTCGATCTCGGCGGTGCCCATGCGGTGGCCGGACACGTTGAGCACGTCATCCACGCGACCGGTGATCCAGTAGTAACCATCCGCATCACGACGTGCACCGTCACCGGTGAAATACATGCCACGGAACGTCTTGAAGTAAGTATCGACGAAACGGTCATGGTCGCCGTACAGGGTACGGGCCTGACCCGGCCACGAATCGAGAATCACCAGGTTGCCCTCGGCAACACCCTCGATGATGTTACCGAGGTTGTCCACCAGCGCCGGCACCACGCCGAAGAACGGACGTGCCGCCGAACCCGGTTTGAGCGCATGAGCGCCCGGCAGCGGGCTCATCATGTTGCCGCCGGTTTCGGTCTGCCACCAGGTATCGACGATCGGGCAACGGGACTTGCCGACGTTCTTGTAGTACCAATCCCAGGCTTCCGGGTTGATCGGCTCACCGACCGAACCGAGCAGGCGCAGGCTGCTGCCGTCAGCGCCTTCCACCGCCGCCGTGCCCGACGCCATCATCGCGCGGATCGCCGTCGGTGCGGTGTAGAGGATGTTGACCTTGTGCTTGTCGACGATCTTCGCCACCCGGGTGATGTCCGGATAGTTCGGCACGCCTTCGAACAGCAGCGTGGTCGCGCCATTGGCCAGTGGGCCATAGACGATGTAGCTGTGACCGGTGACCCAACCAACATCAGCGGTGCACCAGTAGATTTCGCCCGGACGGTAGTCGAACACGCGCTCGTGGGTCATCGCCGCATACAACAGGTAACCGCCGGTGGTGTGCTGCACGCCCTTCGGCTTGCCGGTCGAACCGGAGGTGTAAAGGATGAACAGCGCTTCTTCGGCGCCCATCTCTTTCGGCGCGCAGACACTGCCCGCCACTTTCATCAGGTCTTCAAACCAGATGTCGCGATGCTGGTTCCACTTGATGTCACCACCGGTGCGCTTGCACACGATGACTTTCTGGATGCTGCTGGTTTCCGGATTGGTCAGCGCGTCGTCGACGTTGGTCTTGAGCGGGATCTTCTTGCCGGCACGAATGCCTTCGTCAGCAGTGATCACCACTTTGGATTTGCAGTCGATGATGCGACCGGCCAGGGCTTCCGGCGAGAAACCACCGAACACCACCGAGTGAATCGCGCCGATCCGGGTGCAGGCCAGCATGGCGACCACGGCTTCGGGGATCATCGGCATATAGATAGTCACCACGTCGCCGCGGTGTACGTCCTGACCACGCAGGGCGTTGGCGAACTTGCAGACTTGCTCGTGCAGCTCGCGGTAGGTGATGTTGCGGCTTTCGGCAGGGTCATCCCCTTCCCAGATGATCGCGATTTGATCGCCGCGCTCGGCCAGATGACGGTCGAGGCAGTTGTAGGAAACGTTCAGGGTGCCGTCGGCGAACCATTTGATGTCGACATGGTGATCGTCGAAGGACGTCTGCTTCACCGTGGTGAAAGGCTTGATCCAGTCGAGGCGCTTGGCTTGCTCGCGCCAGAAGCCGTCCGGGTTGACGACCGACTGCTGGTACATGGCCTTGTAGGTCGCCTCGTCAGTCAGCGTGTTAGCCAGGACCTCGGGACGAACGGGATACAGGGAAGCCGCACTCATCTTTCTTACCTCGGTGGAATAGTTGTTTTTGTATGGCCCTGTTGTAGCCGGGCCGGCCCTATAGAACCATTCGACGATGGTAGTAACAAGCCCCTACAAAATGTCCTGAAAAGCCTGCGAGGCTCAGCCAGCAAGGCTTACGGTGCCATATGAGCGATGCCCCGTCTTACTGCAAATGGAGTAGAAACCCCTGTTTCCGTGGATTGTTACGAAATCTGTCAAAGGTGTTTATCAAATCCACGGCTATATGATTGAAACCCCCACGCCTAAAATCTGCCACGCCAACAAGGCAATCTGATTAACCGAGTTGCAGCCCCCACGAAGGCAGTTAATCAAACACTCCGGTACCCAAGCTCCACACGCAACCCCACAAAGGTTGCGTGACCCCACTCGACCTCTAAAAGGTGAATTTTAAATGAAAGCTTTATTAGTTCTGGCCCTCAGCAGCCTGTGCGCAACCGCCATGGCAGACGAGGTCCCGACTGATGTCGCACAGCAACAACCGGTAGTTGAGGAATACACTTACTCCACCCACCTGGACATCGCCAAAGTTGTTTCCATCAGCGAAACACCGAATGTGTGTGAAGTTGTCCCGATGAAAATGGAATACGAAGACTCCAAGGGCCAACGGCATATTCTGAGCTACACCATGATGGGTAACGGCTGCTCCAATGGCTGATCAAGACTGCACCGAATCGGGTCATTTCAGCTGAGCGCTGAGGGTCGATTCCAGCCCGGCTTCGGTCGGGCTCAGTTGTGTTTGCAAGCGACGAAAACCGCCGAGAAACACTAGATGTAGTGAAAAAGCGGCTTTTTGGTTGTTTTTTGAGCGAAAACAAATCAGCGTCAAAATTAACGAAAAAAAATCTACACCGGCCAAAGCCCTGTATTACCTCGGTTTGCCCGAAAAACCATCCCTTTCGGCCCTTCCATGAGCCGATTCGCCGCACCACGCCGGCAAAAATTTCCCTATAATGCCGCCTTAAACGGGCCTGCAATATTCCCTTACAGGGATGAAAAGCCAATCTGAAGCCCCGCACTCGCGTCTGACGCTGGCTGCGCCCATCAGTGGCTCTCGGAACCCCGTACAAAATTCTGTTTTATTGCCTGCCTTGGCTGCAAAAAACGATTCCTTAAGATCCAACGCGGTCAGACCGACCGTGTGAAAAACCATCACACGGGCATCTGGCCCTCACGCAGGAGACGACACGTCATGCTGAGCTGGGACGAATTCGACAAAGAAGACAGCGGCGAAGCCGTGGTAAAAGGCGCTAACGCCGGCCACGCGACCGAAGCCAACATGGACCGACTCGACACCGCTGGTGGTGTCGCCGCTCAAGAAGCTCGCGCCGTTACCGCGAACGACTCTGCCGCAATCGCCCGTGCCAAAGCTGCCCTGGACACCCTCGACGTCGCCGAAGGCCTCGCCGAACTCGAAGGCGCCTCCGCCCGCGTCGCTGTCGACGAAAAGCGCATGATCAACTGCCGCGCCGACCTCAACCAACTCGTGCCGTTCAAGTACGACTGGGCCTGGCAGAAGTATCTGGACGGTTGCGCAAACCACTGGATGCCGCAAGAAGTCAACATGACCGCCGACATCGCCCTCTGGAAAGACCCGGAAGGCCTGACCGACGACGAGCGCCGCATCGTCATGCGCAACCTCGGCTTCTTCTCCACCGCCGACTCCCTGGTTGCCAACAACCTGGTCCTGGCCGTGTACCGCCTGATCACCAACCCGGAATGCCGCCAGTACATCCTGCGCCAGGCGTTCGAAGAGGCGATCCACACCCACGCCTACCAGTACTGCATCGAATCGTTGGCCATGGATGAAGGCGAGATCTTCAACATGTACCACGAGATCCCATCGGTCGCGAAAAAAGCCACCTGGGGCCTCAAATACACCCGTTCGATCTCCGATCCGAAGTTCGAAACCGGCACCGTCGAAACCGACAAAGAGCTGCTGCGCAACCTGATCGCCTACTACTGCGTTCTGGAAGGCATCTTCTTCTACTGCGGCTTCACCCAGATCCTCTCCATGGGCCGCCGCAACAAAATGACCGGCGTCGCCGAGCAGTTCCAGTACATCCTGCGCGACGAATCCATGCACCTGAACTTCGGCATCGACGTGATCAACCAGATCAAAATCGAAAACCCGCACCTGTGGGATGCCGAGATGAAGGAAGAGGCTTCGCAGATGATTCTGCAGGGTACTCAGCTGGAGATCGAATACGCTCGGGATACCATGCCTCGTGGCGTGTTGGGGATGAATGCGGCGATGATGGAGGACTACCTCAAGTTTATTGCTAACCGTCGTCTGTCGCAGATCGGTCTTAAAGAAGAGTATCCAGGGACGACTAACCCGTTCCCTTGGATGAGCGAGATTATGGACTTGAAGAAAGAGAAGAATTTCTTTGAGACTCGGGTAATCGAATACCAAACTGGTGGTGCGCTTAGCTGGGATTGATTTCCCAGTTCGCCGCGATTTGATGATTGCAGTGTGAATCGACAAATCGAAAATGCAAAAGCCCCGATCTGATCGTAATGCTGTTCACTTAAGTATTTGAGTCTCAGCAAGGCTTCATCGAAAATCCGATGCCAGACCTCTGGCATCGGA
>NZ_JBWKNG010000023.1:0-113376 GCF_059415465.1 Pseudomonas sp. GW821-FHT10C09 | reverse complement strand
CTGCTGAACGGGCAGAGCGAATACCAATCGAAAACCAGTTGAGGGCTTCCCCTCAACCATAGAATCTCCCACAGTGGTTATGGGGTGTGCTCAGTGGCCGTGACTACGGCCCACATGGGAATGCTCCACCTCCGTCGCCACAACCCCGCCACTCACTTCCAGCCGCTGCAAAATCCCGCACTGATCAATCTCCGGCCCTTCACCACAGCGTTGGCGCAGGTCGAGCAGTTGTGTCTGCAACGCCAATAACCCATCGATCCGCGCCTTGACGTGGTGGATGTGTTCATCGATCAGCGCATTCACGCTTTCACACTGGTCCTGTGGGCTGTCGCGCAAGGCCAGCAGGCTGCGGATCTCTTCGAGCGTCATGTCGAGGGTGCGGCAGTTGCGGATGAAGGTCAGGCGTTCGGCGTGGGCCTGGGTGTAGACGCGGTAGTTGCCGTCGCTGCGGGCCGGTTCGGGCAGCAGGTTTTCGCGCTCGTAATAACGGATGGTTTCCACGGCGCAATCGGTCAGTTTGGCCAGTTCTCCGATCTTCATGACGGCAATCTCCAAATGGGTGCTTGACCCTATAGTGGCTACAGGGTCTTTACTTGGCAACAGGCACCTTCATGGACGCGACCCGATGAGCGATTCCCGACACACCCACACACACGAGGCTGGGCACGATCACAGCCACAAGCTGCAGCCTGTGACGAAGCACGAGCATGGCGGCCACGGCGATTCCTGCTGTTCCGCCAAAGCGGCGGCACCCTCACTGATCAAGTTGAGCGAAACGCCAACGGCCGGTGCGCGGCTGAGCAGTTTCCGCATCGACGCGATGGACTGCCCGACCGAGCAGACGCTGATCCAGAACAAACTCGGCAAGCTCGCGGGTGTGCAGCAGCTGGAATTCAACCTGATCAACCGGGTGTTGGGCGTGACCCATGACCTGCCGGGTACCGCGCCGATCATCGAGGCGATCAAGTCGCTGGGCATGGTTGCCGAACCGCTGGAGCAGGGCGTCGAAGCGCCCGCGCCGGCTCCCGAGAGAAAGCCGTGGTGGCCCTTGGCGCTGTCCGGTATCGGGGCGCTGGCCGCCGAAGTGATCCACTTCACCAATGCCGCGCCCAACTGGGTGGTGGCGATCATCGCGCTGGTGTCGATCCTCAGCGGTGGGCTGACCACGTATAAAAAGGGCTGGATTGCCCTGAAGAACCTCAACCTGAACATCAACGCGCTGATGAGCATTGCGGTGACCGGCGCGATCCTGATCGGGCAGTGGCCGGAAGCGGCGATGGTGATGTTCCTGTTCACCGTGGCCGAGTTGATCGAAGCCAAATCCCTGGACCGTGCGCGCAACGCCATCAGCGGCTTGATGCAGATGACCCCGGAGCAGGCCACGGTGCAGTTGGCGGACGGCAGTTGGGTCGAGCAGGACGTCAAAACCATCGAGCTGGGTGCGCGGGTGCGGATACGTCCCGGTGAGCGGGTCGGCCTCGACGGTGAAGTGCTCTCGGGCAGTTCGACCATCGATCAGGCGCCGATCACGGGCGAAAGCCTGCCGGTGGAGAAGACCGTCGGCGACAAAGTCTTTGCCGGCACCATCAATCAGGCGGGGTCTCTGGAATATGCGGTGACCGCAGCGGCCAACAACTCGACTTTGGCGCGCATCATCCACGCGGTCGAACAGGCTCAGGGTGCACGGGCGCCGACCCAGCGTTTCGTCGACCAGTTTTCCAAAATCTACACGCCGGCGGTGTTCATTCTTGCTCTGGCGGTCGCGGTGATTCCGCCGCTGTTCATGGGCGCAGTCTGGTTCGACTGGATCTATCGCGCGCTGGTGTTGCTGGTGGTCGCGTGCCCGTGTGCACTGGTGATTTCTACCCCGGTGACCATCGTCAGCGGCCTCGCGGCGGCGGCGCGCAAAGGGATTCTGGTCAAGGGCGGCGTCTATCTGGAGGGCGGTTACAAGCTCGATTACCTGGCGCTGGACAAGACCGGCACGATCACCCACGGCAAACCGGTGCAGACCGATTACCTGTCGCTCGACTCGACGGCTGACGAATCCGCCCCGGCGATTGCCGCAGCGCTGGCCGGTCGTTCGGATCACCCGGTGTCGCTGGCCATCGCCAACGCGGCTGTGGATAAACAATTCGCGCCGCTGATTGTGGATAACTTCGAAGCGCTGGCCGGTCGCGGTGTTCGCGGCGATATCAACGGTCAGACCTACCACTTGGGCAACCATCGTCTGGTGGAAGAACTGAACCTGTGTTCGCCAGCGCTGGAAGAGAAGCTGTTCGCGCTGGAGAAACAGGGCAAGTCGGTGGTGCTGCTGCTCGACAAGTCAGGCCCGTTGGCGTTGTTCGCCGTGGCGGACACGGTGAAGGAGTCCAGCCGCGAAGCGATCCAGCAACTGCACGACCTGGGCATCAAGACCCTGATGCTCACCGGCGACAACGTCCACACCGCTCAGGCGATTGCCGCGCAAGTCGGCATCGACGAGGCCAAGGGCGACCTGTTGCCGACCGACAAGCTGCAAGCCATCGAAGCCCTTTATGCACAGGGCCATAACGTCGGCATGGTCGGCGACGGCATCAACGACGCGCCGGCACTGGCGCGGGCCGAGATCGGTTTTGCCATGGCGGCGGCCGGTACCGACACGGCGATTGAAACCGCCGATGTCGCCCTGATGGACGACGATTTGCGCAAGATTCCGGCGTTCATCCGCTTGTCGCGCCAGACCTCCAGCATCCTGAAACAGAACATCGCCCTCGCTTTGGTGATCAAGGCGATCTTTCTTGGGGTAACCTTCGCCGGGATCGCTACCATGTGGATGGCGGTGTTCGCCGACATGGGCGTGAGCCTGTTGGTGGTGTTCAATGGTTTGCGCCTGTTGCGCAAATAAGCGATGAGGAGCGGGTGTGCTGAGTGCCGAGCTGAAGGCGTTTTACATGGTGGCCCGGTTGGGCAGCATTACCCTGGCGGCGAAAAAGCTCGGCCTGAGCCAGCCCACGGTGACGACGCAGATCCGCAACCTGGAAAGCCAGTACTCGGTTGAACTGTTCTACCGGGGCGGCCGCCGCCTCAGCGTCAGCGAAGAAGGCGCGCGGCTGCTGCCGATGGTCAAGGCATTGCTGCAGCAGGAAGCCGACATCGAGTTTTTCCTGCGCAACAGCGGCCAGGTCCAGGGCACATTGCGCATCGCGGCTACGGCGCCGTATTACATCCTTGATCTGGTGAAGACCTTTCGCGAGCGTTTGCCGCAAGTGGAGGTGTCGGTGGAAATCGGCAACTCCCAGCAAGTACTCGAAGCGCTGGAGGATTACCGGGTGGATGTCGCGGCGTCGTCGCAATTGCTCGACGATGCGCGGCTGATTCGGCGCGTGCTCGGCAGCGATCCGCTGGTGTTGGCGGTGCATCGCAATCATCCGCTGGCGGTTCATGACCATGTGCCGCTGAGCGCTTTGGCCGGGCATACATTGTTGATGCGCGAATCGGGCTCGACCACCCGGCGTCTGACTGAAGAGTTGCTGGCCGGCACCGGGGTGAGTTTCGGGCCGTTGCTGGAGATTGGCAGCCGTGAATCGATCCGGGAGGCGGTGCTGCGTAACATCGGCATCAGCATCATTGCCCGACAGGAAGTGCCGCACGATCCGCAACTGCGGGTGCTGACCATCGAAAATGCGCCGCAGATCCCCGAGTACCTGTATTGCCTCAAGGAACGCAAAGGCGCACGGCTGCCGGCGGCGTTTCTCGGGTTGGCGCAGGAAATGGCCCCGGCCTGAAATCTCAGGTGTCTATGCCGGCCTCTTCGCGAGCAGGCTCGCTCCCACAGTTGGCCGCATTCCCCTGTGGGAGCGAGCCTGCTCGCGAAGAGGCCAGACCGGGCAACCCAAATCCCTGAATACCACTATCAGCCATTTTTGCCTCACTGCCATATGACGGACGCATTACATCCCTAGGATGGCCTTCATCTGCTTGATGAGGCCTGTCCATGAACCACTCGATCGCAACTGCCCTGACCAACCCCGGCGCCCCGATGAAGGTGCGCGGCGTGCAGAAACGCTTTGGCGCCTTCACCGCGCTGGATAACGTTTCCCTCGACGTGGCGGCCGGTGAACTGGTGTGTCTGTTGGGCCCATCGGGGTGTGGCAAAACCACTCTGTTGCGCTGCATCGCCGGCCTGGAAAAACAGGACAGCGGCGAGTTGTACCTCGGTGATCGCGACGTTTCCCACCTGGCACCCCAGGCGCGGGACTACGGCATTCTGTTCCAGTCCTACGCGCTGTTCCCCAATCTCACCGTCGAAGCGAACATTGCCTACGGCCTCGCCGGCAGTGGTCGCGATGAAGTGCGCAAGCGTGTCGGCCAGATGCTGGAACTGGTCGGCCTGATCGGCAGTGAGAAAAAATACCCCGGCCAATTGTCCGGCGGCCAACAGCAGCGCGTTGCCCTGGCTCGGGCTCTGGCGCCGGCGCCTTCATTACTGTTGCTGGACGAACCGATGTCGGCGCTCGACGCCCGGGTTCGCGAGCATCTGTGCACCGAACTGCGCCAATTGCAGCGCAACCTCGGCATCACCACCCTGATGGTCACGCACAATCAGGACGAGGCCATGCTGATGGCCGACCGCATCGCCGTGATGAACAACGGCAAGGTCGAGCAGTACGCCACGCCGCAGGAAATATACGACCGTCCGGCCACGCCGTTTGTGGCGGAATTCGTCGGCCAGGGTAATTGGCTGCCGTTCCGCCGCAGCAGCGACAGCCACGCCCAGGTCGGCGGGCTGAACATGCGCCTTGCCGATGGCAGCGCTAAAACCGCGTCGGGCCGTTTGTTCTGCCGCCCGGAAGCGATCAACGTCAACCCGCTGGTGCATGAAGAAAACCTGTTCCCGGCCAAGGTTCGCGAGATTACGTTCCTCGGCAACCGCTGCCGCATGAGTTTCGAACTCGACCAATTGCCGGGCCATCCGTTGCTCGCCGAACTGGCGCCGGAAGCCATGCCGCGCCTTGGCGCCCAGCAGATCATGGTCGCCTTGCCGCCGCGCAGCCTGCAGGTGTTTGCCTGATGAGCGCGAACATCGCGCTGCCGATACCGCACAAGCAGGTTCGGCAGACCTCCCGTGCCGAAATCGGCGACCGGGTGTTCGTGGTCGGCGGCAAAATCCTGTTGCTGGCATTGCTCGGCGTCGCTGTATTGATGCCGTTGCTGGCGATCTTCTGGCGCGGCTTCAGCTCCGAAGCCGGGCAGGGCGGTGGCCTGGTGGCTGCACGGGAGTTGGTCACCAGCGAGAATTTTCACTGGCTGTTGGGTAACAGCCTCAAGGTTTCCCTAAGCGTCGCGGCGATTGTCGTACCGCTGGCCTATCTGTTTGCCTACGCCCTGCAACGCACATTGATTCCCGGTAAAGGCATCTGGCGCGCAATTTCGCTGCTGCCATTGATGGCGCCGTCGATGCTGCCGGGGATAGCGCTGGTGTATCTGTTCGGCAATCAGGGAATGTTGCGCGGCCTGCTCTCGGACAATATCTACGGCTTCTGGGGCATTGTGCTTGGCGAGGTGATCTACACCTTTCCACACGCCTTGATGATTCTGCTGTCGGCGCTGTCCCTGGCGGATGCGCGACTGTTCGATGCCGCCTCGAGCATGGGCGCGAGCCCGGCGAAAGCCTTCCGCAGCATTACCTGGCCGGCGACGCGTCAGGCCGTGTTCGCCGCGTTCTGCCTGGTCTTCACGTTGACCATCACCGACTTCGGCGTGCCCGTGGTGGTCGGTGGCGACTACCAGGTTCTGGCGCTGGAAGCTTACAAAGCCGTAGTCGGCCAGCAACAGTTCGGCCGCGGCGCGTTGATCGGCATGGTCCTGCTGTTGCCGGCACTGTTCAGCTTCGGCGTCGATGCGTGGTTGCGTCGACGTCACGGCGACTCCATGAGCGGGCGTGCGCAAGTCTTCAAACCTGCGCCATCGACACTGCGCGACGGCTGCTACCTGGGCATCGTGTTGCTGATCAGCGCGGCGTTGCTGCTGGTGTTCGGCATGGCGATCTTCTCTTCGCTGGTCAAGTTCTGGCCGTACAACCTGTCGCTCTCGCTCAACCACTACCAGTTCAACGACACGGCGGGCGGCGGCTGGCTGGCCTATGGCAACAGCGTGAAGATGGCGTTGTGCACGGCGTTGATCGGCAGCGTGCTGATCTTCACCGGCGCTTACCTGATGGAAAAAACCAAGGGCCAGCGCGGACTGAACCTGACCCTGCGCATGCTCAGTTTCGTACCGATGGCCGTGCCGGGGCTGGTGCTGGGCCTGGGTTACGTCTTCTTCTTCAACCTCACCGGCAACCCGTTGCATGTGCTCTACGGGACCATGACCCTGCTGGTGGTCTGCACCATTGCTCACTATTTGACCACCGCGCAAATGACCGCGACCACCGCGCTGCGTCAGCTCGACGCCGAGTTCGAAGCCGCCGCGCTGTCGCTCAAGGCACCGCTGTATCGGCACTACCTGCGCGTCACCGTGCCGATCTGCCTGCCGGCGCTGCTGGACATCGTGCGCTACCTGTTCGTCTCGGCCATGACCACCGTTTCGGCGGCGATCTTCCTCTACAGCCCCGACACCATCCTCGCGGCAGTGGCGGTGCTGAATATGGATGACGCCGGCAACGTCGGCGGCGCAGCGGCGATGTCGACCCTGATTCTGTTCACTTCGGCGGGCGTGTCCCTGCTGCTGGCCTGGGCCTCGCGCGGTTTGTTGCGCCGCTCCCAAGCCTGGCGGCAGACCGCTCCTGGCCACTGATTCACACCCTCAACTCAACTGCCGGTAAACAAAAGGTAAAACGACATGTTCAAGCCCCTGGCCCTGGCCGCTGCTGTTCTCTCTGCTTTCAGCCTGAACGCCTTCGCGGCGAAAACCGAGTTGACGGTGTACACCGCCCTCGAAGCCGAACAGCTGACCGCTTACAAGGCCGCTTTCGAAAAGACCAATCCGGACGTCGAGATCAAGTGGGTACGTGATTCCACCGGCATCATCACCGCCAAGTTGCTGGCCGAAAAAGCCCGCCCACAGGCTGACGCTGTCTGGGGCCTGGCCGCTTCGAGCCTGGCGATCCTCGATCAACAAGGCATGCTGCAAAGCTACGCGCCCAAAGATTTGGGCAAAATCGGCGGTAACTATCGCGACGCCGCCAACCCGCCAGCCTGGGTCGGCATGGACGTCTGGGCCGCGACCATTTGCTTCAACACCGTCGAAGCCGAGAAGCAGGGCCTGACCAAGCCTGTGAGCTGGCAAGACCTGACCAAGCCTGAGTACAAAGGCAAAATCGTGATGCCCAACCCGGCGTCGTCCGGCACCGGTTTCCTTGACGTCAGCGCCTGGCTGCAAACCTTCGGCGAGAAGCAGGGCTGGCAGTACATGGACGACCTGCACCAGAACATCGGCCAGTACGTTCACTCCGGCTCCAAGCCTTGCAAACTGGCGGCTGCCGGCGAATTCCCGATCGGTATTTCCTTTGAGTACCCAGCCGTTCAGCTGAAGCGCCAGGGCGCGCCGCTGGACATCATCCTGCCGAAAGAAGGCCTGGGCTGGGAGATCGAAGCGACCGCCGTGATCAAGGGCACACCGCACGAAGAGGCGGCGAAGAAACTGGCGGACTTCTCGGCAAGCCCGGCGGCAATGGAGCTCTACAAAGAGAACTTCGCTGTGCTGGCTCAACCGGGTATCGCCAAGCCGCAGACCGAATTGCCGGCCGACTATGAGCAGCGTTTGATCAAGAACGACTTTGCCTGGGCTTCCAAAAATCGCGATGAAATCTTGACCGAATGGCGCAAGCGCTATGACGGCAAGTCCGAGAAAGTGGTTGCCAAGTAAGATCTTCATCGGCTGACAGGGCCTCTTCGCGAGCAGGCTCGCTCCCACAGTAGATCTCCAGTGGATGGAGGTTTGGGATTATCCCCGATCAAATGTGGGAGCGAGCCTGCTCGCGAAAGCGGTCTCGAATTCAGAGCAAAAACTCAATGACACACCACAACGACCTGCTGATCGTCGGCGCCGGCATCCTCGGCCTGTCCCACGCCTATGCCGCCGCCCGACGCGGTCTGAAAGTCACCGTTTTCGAACGCAGCGAAACGCCCTTGGGCGCCTCGGTGCGCAACTTCGGCCAGGCCCTCGTCACCGGCCAGCCACCGGGCCCGATGCTCGAACTGGCCAAGGCCAGCCGCGAGATCTGGGGCCAATGGGCACAACTCGCCGGCCTTCAACTCAAGCGCAACGGTTCTTACCTGTTCGCCCGCACCGAAGCCGAAGAACAGCTGCTGGAAGCATTCTGCGCCGGTCGCGCCGTGGAACACGGTTACCGCGTCGAACTGCTGCGCGGCGCTGCGTTGCGTGATCTGTACCGTGGCCAGTTCACCCATCACCGCGCCGCGTTGCACGGGATGGACGATCAGCAGCTGTATTCTCGCGAAGCCATTCCGGCGCTGATCGACTACTTGCGCCGCGAACTCGGGGTGACCTTTCACTTTTCCACCCTGGTCCGCGACATCGAGCCGGGCCGCTTGCACAGCACCGCCGGCACCTTCAGTGCCGAGCAGATCATCGTCTGTTCCGGCCACGATTATCAGACGTTGCTGGCCGAGCCGATTGCCGCACTTAACCCGCAAATATGTCGCCTGCAAATGCTTCGCGCCCGCCCGCAGATCAACCTCAACCTGCAACACGCGTTGCTCACCGGTTTGAGTTGCGTGCACTACGGCGCCTTTGCCGATCTGCCGGAAGCCGCGGCGGTGCAGGCGCAAATTCTGCGCGACGAGCCGCACCTGCATGACAACGGCATCCATCTGCTGATCAGCCCGACGCCTTACGGCGAATTGATCATCGGCGACTCCCACCATTACGGCAGCGATCCGTCGCCGTTCAACGCCGAGCAAGTGGACGACTGGATGATCGAACTGGCCGAGCAGACGCTGGGCTGCAAGGTGCAAGTGGTCGAACGCTGGCAGGGTGTCTATGGTTCACGGGGGCCGGGGCCGTTTTCGTTCCTGCGTCCGGCACCGGGATTGAGCGTGGCGCTGATGCATACCGGCGTCGGTATGAGCGTCGGGCCAGCGATGGCTGAACGTAATGTGGCGACTTTGTTGGGAGAACATTGATGAGTAACCACGAACAGGTGATTGCCGAAGTGTTCGGTCTGTACGAACGCTTTGGCGACAGCGATTACATCGGAGAACCGGTGTCACAGATCGAGCACATGTCCCAGGCCGCGCAACTGGCGATGGCCGAAGGCTTCGATGATGAAGTGGTGTTGGCTGCGTTTTTTCACGACATCGGACACATCTGCGTCGAAAGCGCCGAGAACATGGGCGGCTTCGGCGTGGTCAGCCACGAACGACTGGGTGCCGATTACCTGCGCCGCGCCGGTTTCGGCGAACGCATGGCGCGACTTGTGGAATACCACGTACAGGCCAAGCGTTATCTGACGCTCAAAGAGCCTGGGTACTACGAGCGCTTGAGCGAAGCCAGCCGTCGCACCCTGGAATATCAGGGTGGGGTAATGACACCGGCCGAGGCTGAAGCCTTCGAGCAGGACCCTCTGTGCGAGGTCAGTTTGCGCATGCGCCAGTGGGACGAATTGGCGAAAGAGATGCGGGTTCCGGTGATCGACCTCGACATTTTGAAGGGCAAGGCTGCCGGTCTGTTATCCCGCGCAATGAGTTGACTTGTCCCACGTGCGATAGAGAACGGGCGCATGGTCCGTAGGACCGAACAGGTCCAGGCTGAGCTTTTCGACCGGAGCGCATGGATGCGTTATCTAAAAGTCATCGCACAGGATCAAAGCGCTAACGGCCAGCCCGATACGCTGTACTTTCGCTTTTATGAAGATGAACAGCTGCAGCGCGAAGCCACGCAAGCGGACCTGCATAAGCTGAAGCGTCTGGGCACCACCTATTTGAAATGTGCCTGGTGCAACGCCGGGGACGATGAGACGCGGCACCTGCGAATCTTCTCGCAAAACCCCAGCGCCGATGGCACCCCGGAAACGGTGCGGTTGCACTTTCATGACGGGGCGCAGATTGCCTATAAGGCGGCGGTTCACGACCTGGATAACGACGGGGCGTACGAGGTGGTGTTGAGTACTGACGTGGACAATGATGGCCGGGCGGATCGCACGGATCGAAACCGGGTCAGAACGTTGGTGCGCGAGTTTTTGAAGGTTGGGTGGTGGTGATCGACGCTTAAACCGAGTCGTGGCCTTCGCGAGCAGGCTCGCTCCCACAGGGGAACGCATTCCAATGTGGGAGCGAGCCTGCTCGCGAAGGGGCCGGTCCAAACACCACAAGCATCAAGGCTTAAAGCTGCTGCGCCAACACCTCAACCTGCTCCTGCCTTTCCGCCTGATTCAACTTCGCCTGCGGATTCAGCGACGACCACTGTGGATGCGCCCGAGCCTTGTTCAGTGCCTCGGGCAACTTGCCTTCGCGCCACGTTTTGTCCTGTGGCGTAGCGACCTGAATGCTGTCCATTGCCGCATGCCCGCGTGCGTTCAGCGCCTGCAACAACTGGCGCTGACGCAACGCCAACAACCGCAGCACACTGTCATCGATGGTCAGTTCTCGCTGGCCTTTGATCTTGCCGATTAACCGGCTGCCATAACTGCGCGCGGTTTGCAGTGCGCCACCGGCAATCGCACCGGCCAATGCTGCCGCACCCAGGGTCAGGCCGCCCACCAGCAAGTCGACCCCGGCCCCTGCTGCCGCGCCGGCCGCGATCCCGCTGCCGACCCGTACTCCGAGCTGCTTCAGGGTTTCCGGGTTAAACAAATCATCGCCCCAACGACCATCGAGCAACGGCAAGTCACTGGCCGCTGCATCCTGTGGGCGAAACGCGTAAAGCTTGAGCAGCGCTTCAACGCAGCGTTGCTCGCGCTGACGCACGGCTTTGTGCAGTTCGCTGATGGCGTGCCGTTCCTGCTCCGCGTCGCTGGCGACACTGCGTCGGCAGGCCGCGCAATCAATCAGCAATTCGGCAATCAACCGGACCGCACTTTGCTGACGGGCGAGACGCTGGGCCTGTTGATCGGCGATCAAGCGTTCAAGCTGTTCACGGGAATTTTCCAGGAGCAGCGCGAGGCTTTCATACAGACGACGTTCGCCATCCTCAGGCGGCGCGACGCTGTCGAAACGCACCAATGCGTGCAAGCCCAGACGGGCCAATGCTTCGCGCCAATCCGGCTCGCGGTGGTTGGCACTGCTGACGAAATTCAGCACCGGCAATAGCGGCTTGCCACAACTGGCCAGCACTTCCAGTTCGTCGCGGTACTTGGCCAGCACCGGTTCGCGGGCGTCGATCACGTAGAGGCCGGCATCGCAGGTGAGCAGTTGGCGCAACACTTTCGCTTCCTGCTCAAAGCGCTGCCGCGCTTCGCTGCCCTCAAGGAATCGCGCCAAGCGGGCCGGGCCGTCGAGGCGTTCGCCGGGACGTTCCAGGCGTTCGAGGTAGTCGAGCAGGGCGATGGCGTCTTCCAGACCGGGCGTGTCGAAGAGGTCGAGCAACGGCTCACCGTCCACCGACAACCTCGCGCCTTCGACATGGCGCGTGGTGCTGGGACGATGGGACACTTCGCCGAAGCCGACATCACGGGTCAGGGTGCGCAGCAATGAGGTTTTGCCGACGTTGGTATGGCCGACCACAGCGAGTTTCAACGGGGCCTTCCAGGCGTTACTCATGACCGGTCTCCAGCCAGTTCATCGGTGCGCAATCGGCGAACGGCAACTCCAGTTGCTGCAATGCGATGTGCCAGTCGCCCAAGCGTTCGGCGTCCAGCGCTTCGCCGGGCGGCGCTTGCAGCAGCCAGACGCGGGTGGCGGCGGCATTGCGCGCCAGTTCGGCGATCAGCGCCAGGCTGCCACGGTCCGGCGAGCGCCGTGGGTCGCAAGCGATTAGCAGGCGTGCGGGCGGAAAGCGGCTCAATTGTTCGAGGAGACGGTGGCGCGATTCACGGCTGTCGAGAATCCCGGCATTGCCCACGGTTTTCGGCAGTTGCGGTGGCCACGGTCGTTGGTCATCGAGTTCGATGGCGACCAACAGGGCGCCGTCGCTTTGCTGGTCGGTGACGCCGCTTTCGACGCGATGCAGTTGCGCCGGTGCCGCATCACTGATGCCCAGGCGTTCGCTGGTGGGCATCAAGCGCTCGCGCAATTGGGCATAGCCGGGCAGGTTCAGGTCCAGATGCAGTTTTGCCTGGCCGGTTTTCCAGCGCCACCGGCAAAACAGCATCAGCAGCAAGCGCGGCAGCACCCCGTAGATCAACAGGACGCCGACCAGCCAAGCGGCCCAGGCCTGTCGAGCGCTTTCGATGTTCAGCGCGGCATCGCCGCTGGCGCGGATCATTTCCACGGTGGGCACGCTGAAGCCGAGCAGGGCTGGAAGCGCGCCGAGTGCCTGGGTCATGGCGACGAAGGTGTCGGCGCTCAGAATGGTGGTTTCCCAGACGAAACCGTAGCGCCGGGTCGCCATCAGCGTCAGCAGAATCACCAGGGCGCTGAGCATCGCCAGCAGCCACAAGCCGTTGACCAGGGTGCCGACCGCCCAGCGATTGAGTTTGTGTCGTTGCAACAGCAGCAACAGGGCCGGGGCCAGTTGCGCGGCTTTGGCATCGCGCGCGAGTTTTTCGCTGAGCCACAACCATAAGCGCCCGAGGGTGGCGCCGTGTTCGCCGGCGAAGACCAGGCCCAGCGCCCAGCTGATCAACAGAATCAGGTTCAGCCCGAGCAGACTGCCCAAGGCCCAGAACACATTCACCGGGGTTTGCCCGTCGCCCATCGCGGCGAAGGCCAGGCCTGCACCGCTGATCACGGCCAGCACCGCCATCACGATCAGCGCCAGTCGCGCACCTTGCAGCCAGTGTTGCAGGGCGTTGGCCAAACCATCGCGTTCGGCCAGCCACACGGCCCGCCGTTGAATCCGTGTCGGCAAGTCACCGCCAGCGCTGCGGGCCAGTCGGTTGGCTTCCATGTCTTCCAGCGGGCCGGCATGTTCTTCACGCAGGCGCACGGTTTCGGTCAGCCAGAGATTTTGCAGTCCAGTCAGTTCAGTCACGCGCGATCCCATCGCTCCATTGAGCTGTGAGCATAACCGCTGTGGCGCTTATCGGGGTACGGATGGCTCTGGTATCCTCGCGGGCATGACTAAATCACTCCCCCTCAGCCTGATCGCAGCCCTCGGTGAAAACCGCGTGATCGGCGTCGACAACAGCATGCCCTGGCACCTGCCGGGGGACTTCAAATACTTCAAGGCCACCACCTTGGGCAAGCCGATCATCATGGGTCGCAAGACCTGGGATTCCCTCGGTCGGCCGCTGCCGGGCCGGTTGAACATCGTGGTCAGCCGTCAGGCGGATCTGGTGCTGGAAGGTGCCGAGGTTTACCCGTCGCTCGAAGCCGCGGTGGTTCGCGCCGAAGCATGGGCGAAGGAGCAGGGCGTCGATGAGCTGATGCTGATTGGCGGCGCGCAGTTGTATGCGCAGGGGATGGCCCAGGCGGATCGGTTGTATCTGACCCGCGTGGCGCTGAGCCCGGAAGGGGATGCGTGGTTTCCGGAGTTTGATCTGGGCCAGTGGAAACTGGTGTCCAACACCCCGAATCCGGCCGAGGGTGACAAACCGGCCTACAACTTCGAAGTCTGGGAAAAAGCCTAAGAGCTTCGCGAGCAGGCTCGCTCCCACAGTGGTTTTGAGGTGAGACTCACATGTGTGAACGCCGCCGAACCCTGTGGGAGCGAGCCTGCTCGCGAAAGCGGTCTAACTGGCGCTACCTAAGCGTGAGCCAGCTCAGAATGCTCATCCGCATCCAGCAACTCTTTATCCGTCTGCTGCATGATCTGGCTGGTAATCGCCCCCGCCGTCATCGACCCACTGACGTTCAGCGCTGTGCGCCCCATATCAATCAGCGGCTCGACCGAAATCAGCAACGCCACCAGTGACACTGGCAAACCCATCGCCGGCAACACGATCAGCGCGGCAAACGTCGCACCACCGCCCACACCCGCCACACCGGCCGAGCTCAGCGTCACAATCGCCACCAACGTCGCGATCCACAGCGGGTCCAGCGGGTTGATGCCCACGGTCGGTGCGACCATCACCGCCAACATCGCCGGGTACAGACCGGCACAGCCGTTCTGGCCAATGGTCGCGCCAAACGACGCGGCGAAGCTGGCGATGGACTGGGGAATACCCAAGCGGCGAGTCTGCGCTTCGATACTCAATGGAATCGTTGCCGCGCTCGAGCGGCTGGTGAACGCAAACGTCAGCACCGGCCAGACTTTGCGGAAGAACCGCAACGGGTTGATCCCGGCGGCCGACACCAGCAGGCCATGCACCACAAACATCAGACCCAGGCCGATGTAGGACACCACGACAAAACTGCCGAGCTTGATGATGTCTTGCAGGTTGGAACCGGCAACCACTTTGGTCATCAGCGCCAGCACGCCGTACGGGGTCAGCTTCATCACCAGGCGCACCAGACGCATCACCCAGGCTTGCAGGGTGTCGATGGCATTGATCACTTTCTGACCTTTCTCGACGTCATCCTTCAGCAATTGCAGGGCGGCGACGCCGAGGAACGCCGCAAAAATCACCACGCTGATGATTGAGGTCGGCTTGGCGCGCGCCAGATCGGCAAACGGGTTTTGCGGGATGAACGAGAGCAACAGCTGCGGCACGTTCAGGTCCGCCACCTTGCCGGCGTAGTCGGTCTGGATGGTTTGCAGGCGCGCCATTTCTTGCGTGCCGGCCACCAGGCCTTCGGCGGTCAGGCCAAACAGATTGGTCAAACCGATGCCGATCAACGCCGCGATGGCGGTGGTGAACAGCAGCGTGCCAATGGTCAGGAAGCTGATCTTGCCCAATGACGACGCGTTGTGCAGGCGGGCCACGGCGCTGAGGATCGAGGCGAACACCAGCGGGATCACGATCATTTGCAGTAACTGCACATAACCGTTACCCACCAGATCGAACCAGCCGATCGAGGCTTTCAACACCGGATTGCCGGCGCCATAAACGGTGTGCAGCGCCACACCAAACACCACGCCCAGCACCAGCGCAAGCAGGACTTTTTTCGCCAGGCTCCAAGTGGTGTGGCGGGTTTGTGCCAGGCCGAACAGCAGGGCAAGGAACACCAGCAGATTGAGGATCAGCGGCAGATTCATAAAAACTCCGATCAGACATGTGCCAGCTACCTTCCGGGGCAGCCGCGAACCGGCAAGCCTAACAGCTTGATATCTAATGAATTAATACCAAAATCGGAGGTGAACTGTCGTTTTTGGAATAAGCCGGTGTCGCTGTCAGGAATGCAGCTGGCGCGATGGGTACGGTAGCGGTCGCTGACAGACGAGGACTGTCACACTTATTTGTTAGCGTGGATGTCTTCCAAATTCAGGGACTTTTAATAAGGAGAAGCAGGTCGATGAAATTCATACCAAAAATACTGGCTGCAGCCATTTGCCTGGGCCTTGCGGGCCAGGCATTCGCCACCGACTTGAAACACTGGCCGGCCGATCAGGCCAAGGCGCTGGACGCAATGATTGCCGCCAACGCCAACAAAGGTAACTACGCGGTGTTCGACATGGACAACACCAGTTACCGCTACGATCTGGAAGAGTCGTTGCTGCCATTCATGGAGAACAAGGGCCTGATCACCCGCGACAAACTCGACCCTTCCCTGAAACTGATTCCGTTCAAGGACACTGCTGACCACAAGGAAAGCCTGTTCAGCTACTACTACCGCCTCTGCGAAATTGACGACATGGTGTGCTACCCATGGGTCGCGCAAGTGTTCTCCGGCTTCACCCTCAAAGAACTCAAAGGCTATGTCGACGAGCTGATGGCGTCCGGCAAACCGGTGCCGGCCACTTATTACGAAGGCGACGTGGTCAAAAAACTCGACGTCAACCCGCCGAAAGTCTTCACCGGCCAGGCCGAGCTGTACAACAAGCTGATGGAGAACGGCATCGAGGTCTACGTGATGACCGCCGCCTCCGAAGAGCTGGTGCGCATGGTCGCTTCCGATCCGAAGTACGGCTACAACGTCAAACCGCAGAATGTCATTGGCGTGAGCCTGCTGCTCAAGGATCCGAAGTCCGGCGAGCTGACCACCGCGCGCAAGCAGATCACCGCAGGCAAGTATGACGAGAAGGCCAACCTCGGCCTCGAGCTGACCCCGTACCTGTGGACCCCGGCGACCTGGATGGCCGGCAAGCAAGCCGCAATCCTGACCTACATCGATGAGTGGAAAAAACCGGTGCTGGTCGGCGGCGACACCCCGAGCAGCGATGGTTACATGCTGTTCCACAGCGTCGACGTGGCAAAGGGCGGCATTCACTTGTGGGTTAACCGCAAGGACAAATACATGACTCAGATTAACGGCATGATGGCCAAGAACGCGGCGGCCCAGGCCAAGGAAGGGCTGGAGGTTACTGCGGACAAGAACTGGGTGATCGTGAAGCCGGAAGAAATCCAGTAAGCCCACACAGATCCAAATGTGGGAGCGAGCCTGCTCGCGAAGACGGTGTGTCAGTTGTCATCTCTGTTTCTGACATACAGCTTTCGCGAGCAGGCTCGCTCCCACAGGGGGTCTACAGTGTTTGGGAGTTTTGATCAGACAAAAAAAATGCCCCGCACTTGGCGGGGCATTTTTATTTCTGCGATTGACGCTTACAGCCCGTCGAGCATCGCCTTGTTACGTACGGCACCCTTGTCGGCGCTGGTCGCCAGCAGGGCGTAGGCTTTCAGTGCGGTGGTCACCTTGCGTGGACGTTTTTCCACAGGCTTCCAGCCTTTCTGATCCTGCTCGGCACGACGCCCGGCCATTTCTTCGTCGCTGATCAACAGGTTGATCGAGCGGTTCGGGATGTCGATCAGCACTTTATCGCCGTCCTGTACCAGACCAATCGCGCCGCCCGCTGCCGCTTCCGGCGAAGCGTGGCCGATGGACAGGCCAGAGGTGCCGCCGGAGAAGCGACCGTCGGTGAGCAGGGCGCAGGCTTTGCCCAGGCCTTTGGATTTCAGGTAAGACGTCGGGTACAGCATTTCCTGCATGCCCGGGCCGCCTTTCGGGCCTTCGTAACGAATGATCACGATGTCGCCGGCCTTCACTTCGTCAGCGAGGATGCCGCGTACGGCGCTGTCCTGGCTTTCGAAGATCTTCGCGTTGCCTTCGAAGACGTGGATCGACTCGTCGACGCCCGCGGTTTTCACTACACAGCCGTCCAGTGCGATGTTGCCGTAGAGAACGGCGAGGCCGCCTTCTTTCGAATAAGCATGTTCGACACTGCGGATGCAGCCGTTTTCACGGTCGTCGTCGAGGGTTTCCCAACGGGTCGACTGGCTGAACGCGGTTTGCGTCGGAATGCCTGCCGGGCCGGCCTTGAAGAAGTGATGCACGGCTTCGTCGTCGGTCTGGGTGATGTCCCACTTGGCGATGCCTTCCGCCAGGGTCTTGCTGTGCACGGTCGGCAGGTCGGTGTGCAGCAGGCCGCCACGGGCCAGCGAGCCGAGGATGCTGAAAATCCCGCCAGCACGGTGCACGTCTTCCATGTGGTACTTCTGGATGTTCGGCGCGACTTTGCACAGTTGCGGCACGTGGCGGGACAGGCGGTCGATGTCGCGCAGGTCGAAATCGATCTCGGCTTCCTGGGCCGCGGCCAGCAAGTGCAGGATGGTGTTGGTGGAACCGCCCATTGCGATGTCCAGCGTCATGGCGTTTTCGAACGCCTTGAAGTTGGCGATGTTGCGCGGCAAAACCGACTCGTCGTTGTCGGTGTAATAACGCTTGCACAGCTCGACGATGGTGCGGCCCGCTTGCAGGAACAATTGCTCGCGGTCGCTGTGGGTGGCCAGGGTCGAACCGTTGCCCGGCAATGCCAGGCCCAGGGCTTCGACCAGGCAGTTCATCGAGTTGGCGGTGAACATGCCGGAGCACGAACCGCACGTCGGACAGGCGCTGCGCTCGTACTCAGCGACTTTCTCGTCAGAAGCGCTGGAGTCGGCGGCGATCACCATGGCGTCGACGAGGTCGAGACCGTGGCTGGCCAGTTTGGTCTTGCCGGCTTCCATCGGGCCGCCGGAAACGAAGATCACCGGGATGTTCAGGCGCAGGGACGCCATCAGCATGCCGGGGGTGATCTTGTCGCAGTTGGAGATGCAGACGATGGCGTCGGCGCAGTGGGCGTTGACCATGTACTCGACGGAGTCGGCGATGATCTCGCGGCTCGGCAGCGAATACAGCATGCCGTCGTGGCCCATGGCGATGCCGTCATCCACGGCAATGGTGTTGAATTCTTTTGCCACACCGCCGGCGCGTTCGATTTCGCGGGCGACCAGTTGGCCCAGGTCCTTGAGGTGGACGTGGCCCGGTACGAACTGGGTGAAGGAGTTGGCAATGGCGATGATCGGCTTTTTGAAGTCGTCATCTTTCATCCCCGTGGCGCGCCACAGTGCGCGGGCGCCGGCCATGTTGCGGCCGTGGGTGGATGTTTTCGAGCGGTAATCAGGCATGAAGCACTCCGGGCGGCTAATCAGGTATCAAAAGGGAAGTGAGCTTCTATTGACGTCTGGAACACTCAGAAATGGCCGTGTGTCCGGAAGTTGCCGATAACTTTGCGGGATCGCCGCGCGCTTCAGCTTGAGCTCATAAACCCGCCGGGGGATGACTGGCGATGAATGTCGCGATTCTACACGGCTGGCGTCAGGAGGGAATGCCGGCAAGCGTTGATCCAGTGCTGACTGCGCGGGCGAGATGACGACTGGCACGTATCACCCGGTATTGAGTGCCTGTTCAGTCTTGTGGTTGATCACGGCGTTCACCCCAAGTCCTGCAACGCTCAGCATCAGGAAGCCCAGGGCCAGAGTCGTGGTCAGGTTGTCGGGCGTCAGATTGATCACCGAACTGATTACACCGCCGAACATGAAAATCAGCATGGCCCCGACCGAGGTGGAGGCACCGGCATTCTCCGGGTGAAGGCTCATCGCCTTGGAGTTGACGATTGGCCTGGCGATAGTGGTGCCGATGGTGCAAACCAGCATCGAAATCAGCACCGTCGCCGTAGAAAGACCGAACTGGCGAGTCAGCCACAGCATGAGCCCGCCTGAAACGGCGATCAGGCCCAGGCCGATAATGATCTGGGTGTTGGCCTTCAGGTATCGATGCAACACGCTGGCTAATACCCCACCGAACACATAAGCCACGCCATACAGCAGCAACGCCCAGGCGAATTCATATGGCGAGAGCGCCAGACGCTCCATGAAAATGATGGGCGAAGAAACGATGAACGAAAAATGGCAAGCGAAGGCCAGGGCTGAAATCAACCAGTAACCCATGAAGCGAACATCCGAACACAAGCGCCAATAAGCACTAAAAACCCCCGTATGCGCAGCCCGGCGCACTGGCGGTATTTGCTTGAGCAGCCGGTAGGTGCCGACCCATGCAACAAATGCCAGTGCCATGAATACATAGAAACTGCCTTGCCAGCCGAGGCACGATTGCAGCCAGGTTCCCAGCAGGGGCGAAATCGAAATGAATACTCCGCCTGCCGTCACCATCCAGATTCTGATGCGCTCTCGTTCACGACCGACGAACAGGTCCTGGATCAGTGCCTGCGACAATGAAAATGATCCGCAGCCGATCGCCTGAACCATGCGAAACGCCAGAAACCAGCGGTAGTCGCTGGCGAACACGCAGCCAACCGCTCCAATTGCCGCGATGGCAATACCTCCCAGCAGCAGCTTCTTGCGCCCCCACGCATCCGACAATGGCCCGACCAGCATCACGGAGAGTGCCAGGCTGATGGCGAACACGCTGACGGACAGGGAAATCCCGGACGACGAGGTCTGAAAGTAATCGCCAAGATCGGGAAAGGACGGGAGCACGACATCGAGGGGAAAGACACCCAGCAGCGTCATGGTCATCAACAGCGTGACCGTGGCCCGGCGTTTGACGCTGGCCGCATCGTTTCCTTCACTCATCAAGAAGCCCGGCCTGGGTGAACAGTTTCCGGTTAGAAGACAGATCGAAGAACCCGGCGTTTTTCAAGGCATCCAGGGTAGCGCTGGCGCCCGAACGGGCCCGTTGCAGAGTGGCTTGCGCATCGGACAGTCCTTCGATGATTTCCAGGCAGGCTGTCTCGCTGAGACCGACACTGCGAAGGCTCGTCCTCAGCCAGCGCTCATCGACCTCAAAGAAAACCCGGATGAGCTCCGGCAGCAGACTGGCGCAGAACAGGCGTTGAGCGCTGGTCAGGTGCAGCCACAGATAATGGAACACTTCGCAGAAATAGCGACTGTGTCGCGCCTCGTCGGCGAGGTGGTCCCTGAGCATTCCCTGAACGCCGTCCACCAACGCATCGCGACAGATGTCGAGCAGATCCTTGGCGATGATCGTCTCGGAGACAAAACCGGTGAGGAACCAGGCCAATGGCTTGTGCCGGTCAGGTGCGCGCTCGAGCAGGGCGTGCAGCCGGCTGATTCGCTGCGGCATGACGGGCCGATCAAACATGCCGTAGAACTTGGCAATCTGCTCGGCGAGGCTGTTGGAAAAGAGCGCGTGATAGCCCTCGTCGGTGTAGAGCTGCAGCGCAGCGTTTTTCATCCGCTGTGGAATGCTCACACCGAGTTCGTCATGGACGATGGTTTCGACCGATCGATTGACGATGCGATGTTCGAGCAAGGTGGTGTAGTCGAGGAAATACACCAGGTGATTGGCTGACAGTCGATGAGTGATCTCCGGGCCGGCGTCTTTGACGGCCAGGTGATTCAAATAAGGCAGGAAGGCCGGCGGGAACCAATGCCGGGTTTCCAGTTGCTGTTCAATATCGGGCGGCAATAAATAGGTGTGTTTGCTGGTTCGCACCGCGGCGCGGTTATCCCAGTCGCCGAGGGTAAAGCGATCGGCCCAGCCAGTGGGAGGCGTTGCCTGTTCAAGGCGCGTGTCGGTCATGATGGCGAGTCCTGACGGTTCAGCAGCGCCTTCAATTCCTTGCACAGCACGTCCCCGTTGCTCTTGCCGCAACCGACAAAAAACAAGGGCTGTTCCGGGCTGTCATTGAGTCCCAGCAGCATTTCAACCTGATCGTCCGTCAGTGCTCCGGTCAGCCAGGTGTTCAGGCCCAGCGAAGTGGCCACCAGCTGAAAGGTCTGGGAGATATGCCCGGCTTCAACGTAGGCCATTCGGTACGCGCGTGAGTGTTCATATTTCCACCACAGCTTGTCGAAACGGCTGGTGATGAATAGTCCCACGGGCAGGTTGTTGATGAAGTGCTGCCCGCACAGAAGTTGCCCCAACGGCCAACCGGGCAGTGGGTTGACGAATCTCAGCGCATGCCCGGTTGGAAGGTAGGCATAAAGCCCGGGCTTCAGGCCGCTGACATTTTGAACAAGCAGGAAGCCTTCACAGGCGTTTAGCCCGCCGCCGGAGGGACTGGTACGCCGGGCGCCAAATCCTTCGACACAGTTTTCGTCAATGGCGTCTTCACGTTCTCGCAAGTAGCCCAGCGACAAGTAGAGCAACGTGCTGACCACTTCAAGCGAGAGGGCGTCCCCGGTGAAGGTGCGGCAGGTTTTTCGGTCGATCAGGGTGTTGGCCAACGTGCCTTCTGGCAGGCATGCAGGTTTTGGCAGCGAAATCAGTTCGCCTGCCAGGCGTTCGGCAAGCCTGTTGCCGGGAACCGGTGTGGCCAGAACTTCGTTGCAATGGTCCAGATACTCTCTCGACCACTCGTGAATATCTTGTGGTGTATGTTGGCAGGGGATGTTCTTGGTGCCGATATGGAATATTTTCGACAGTTCATCCCAGCCCCATTCAATAATGACAGGTGCTGAAGAGGTGAGTATTCCGGCATCAAGAAGTTGTATGTCTATGCTGTTGCTGTTACTGAAGTTGTCGGGGTTGCTGATAAGTTCTGCAAGTCGGGTTGAATACTCTAGATCCAGTTCGTATTGTTTGTGGTTTTTGTAATCCCAGACTATTTGACCGGGCGTGCGTGGAAGTATGAAGAGATGAGGGTTTATCTGCATGATAGGCGGTTTGCTCTGGAGTTTTTTCATGGAAAACGCTGGGTAGCCGGCACTCCCCAGCGCTTCATCTACTTAGCGGGCTTTCGGGGCAACCAGGAAAGACAGGTTGGCGATGGCGTTTGCTTCCAGAGTAATTGCTTTCATGTTTGTAACTCCTTGTCATTGATAATGAGCGTCACTTCAATGTGACAACTCAATCATAGTTGGTAATGAATCCTTATCAAGGAGAAATTGAGTAGGAATATTCTAGTAGTTTTGTCGGATCAGTCGCGGGCACGAGCCGATTTTGTAAGGCGTATTCTCTTAAATAAAAGACACAGGGAAATGTCCTGCATATCGTCCGGATTGCAAGTGTAGGAAGTTGTAGGAATGTATTTCGAATAATAGAACGGGGAGCCGATGGGCTCCCCGTCAAACCGGCGTAATCAGCTGTTTGGCAGCAGGCGGCAAGTGATGCTCTTGATGTAGCGGGTTTCAGCGATGGCCGGGTGAACCGGGTGATCCGGGCCCTGAGCGCCACGCTCCAGCAACTGAATGTTGCGGTCCAGGTGACGGGCGCTGGTCAGCAGGATGTTTTGCAGGTCGTCTTCTGGCAGGTGCATCGAGCACGAAGCGCTCACCAGGATGCCGTCCTTGCTGAGCAGGCGCATGGCTTGCTCGTTCAGGCGACGGTAGGCGCCTTCGCCGTTCTTCATGTCTTTCTTGCGTTTGATGAACGCCGGCGGGTCGGCCACGATCACGTCGAAGCGTTCTTCGCTGGCTTTCAGCTCTTTGAGGGCTTCGAACACATCGCCTTCAATGCAGGTCATTTTGTCGGCGAAACCATTCAGGGCGGCGTTACGCTCGACGCCGTCGAGGGCGAAGGCCGACGCGTCGACGCAGAACACTTCACTGGCGCCGAAGGCGGCTGCTTGTACGCCCCAACCACCGATGTAGCTGTACAGGTCGAGCACGCGTTTGCCTTTGGCATACGGGGCCAGGCGTGCGCGGTTCATGCGGTGGTCGTAGAACCAGCCGGTTTTCTGGCCTTGCATGACCGGGGCTTCGAATTTCACGCCGTTTTCTTCCAGCGCGACCCACTCCGGCACCAGGCCGAACACGGTTTCGACGTAGCGGTTGAGGCCTTCGGCATCACGGGCGGCGGAGTCATTCTTGAACAGAATGCCGCTTGGCTTGAGCACTTGGGTCAACGCGGCGATCACGTCTTCTTTATGAGCTTCCATGGTCGCCGAGGCGATCTGTACCACGAGGATGTCGCCGAAACGGTCGACCACCAGGCCTGGCAGCAGGTCGGAGTCACCGTAGACGAGGCGATAGAACGGCTTGTCGAACAGGCGATCGCGCAGCGACAGGGCGACGTTGATGCGGTGAACGAGCAACGACTTGTCCAGCGGCAACTTGATGTCGCGCGACAGCAGGCGGGCGCAGATCAGGTTGTTCGGGCTCATGGCAACAATGCCCAGCGGCTTGCCGCCGGCGGCTTCGAGGATCGCCTGATCACCGGCCTTGAAGCCGTGCAATGGGGTGGCGGCGACATCGATTTCGTTGCTGTAGACCCACAAGTGGCCGTTTCGCAGGCGACGGTCGGCGTTGGCTTTGAGGCGCAGGCTAGGCAGGGACATGACGTCGCTCCGGAAAAAAGAGCGGGAGTATAGCGTGTTGCGCAAGGCCACGGTTTGGCGGATGGACATGCGGTGAAGGGCGCGCCAAAGATGAAACTTCAGCAGATGCACCCTCCAAGGTGTCGGATCCAACTTTTAGAAGCTAGAATCTGCGCCTGGCCCAGAGTGTGTACTTATGTCCCAAGAGCTGACTACCGAACAGATTCAACAGTCCCTGCAAGGCATCAGCGTGCCCGCCCAGCCGCAAATCATGGTGGATTTGCAGATGGAGCAGTACATGCCCGACCCGGACCTGGAAGTGATCGCGAAACTGATCTCCCAAGACCCGGGCCTCTCTGGCGCCTTGCTGAAGATCGTCAACTCGCCGTATTACGGCTTGAGCAACAAGATCGCCTCGATCCAGCGAGCGGTGAACCTGTTGGGTAGCCGTTCAATCATCAACCTGATCAACGCCCAGTCGATCAAGGGCGAGATGAATGACGACACCATCGTCACGTTGAACCGCTTCTGGGACACGGCTCAGGATGTGGCGATGACCTGCCTGACGCTGGCCAAGCGCATTGGTGCCCAGGCCGGCGACGAAGCGTACGCGTTGGGCCTGTTCCACGACTGCGGCGTGCCGCTGATGTTGCAGCGTTTCCCCAACTACATGACGGTTCTGGAAGAGGCCTATGCCAACGCCAGCGCCGAATGCCGAGTGGTGGACACCGAGAACCGCGAGTTCAACACCAACCATGCCGTGGTCGGTTACTACACCGCCAAATCCTGGCGCCTGCCGGACCATGTGACCGCCGCGATCGCCAATCACCACAACGCGTTGGCGATTTTCAGCGATGAGTCGTCGCGCAATGCCCAGCTCAAGAACCTGCTGGCGATCCTCAAGATGGCCGAACACATTTGTGCATCCTATCGAGTGCTGGGCAACCAGAACGAAGACCACGAATGGAACAGCATCGGGCATCTGGTGCTCGACTATGTCGGCCTCTCGGATTACGACTTCGAGACGCTCAAGCAATCCATTCGCGACCTTGGCGCTCACCACTGAGTCCCGGATAGCCTGATTCGAGTGCACCATGCCTGAACTGCCGGAAGTCGAAACCACCCGCCGCGGAATTGCGCCGCACCTGGAAGGCCAGCGGGTCAGTCGGGTGATCGTGCGTGACCGGCGCCTGCGCTGGCCGATTCCCGAAGACCTCGATGTGCGGTTATCCGGGCAGCGCATCGTGCTAGTGGAGCGGCGCGCCAAATACCTGCTGATCAATGCCGAAGTCGGCACGTTGATCAGCCATTTGGGTATGTCGGGGAATTTGCGCCTGGTGGAAGTTGGCCTGCCGGCGGCCAAGCATGAGCACGTGGACATCGAGCTGGAATCCGGCCTGGCGCTGCGTTATACCGACCCGCGACGGTTTGGTGCGATGCTCTGGAGCCTTGACCCGCTCAACCACGAATTGCTGATTCGCCTGGGGCCGGAGCCGTTGACCGACCTGTTCGATGGCGAGCGCCTGTTCCAGCAATCTCGCGGGCGTTCCATGGCGGTCAAGCCGTTCATCATGGATAACGCCGTGGTGGTCGGTGTCGGCAATATTTACGCGACCGAAGCGCTGTTCGCCGCTGGCATTGATCCGCGCCGCGAAGCCAAGAGCATTTCCCGGGCGCGTTATTTGAAACTGGCGATCGAGATCAAACGCATCCTCGCCGCCGCCATCGAGCGCGGCGGCACCACGTTGCGCGACTTTATCGGCGGTGACGGCCAACCGGGTTACTTCCAGCAGGAACTGTTCGTGTACGGCCGGGGCCATGAGCCCTGCAAGGTCTGCGGCACGGAGCTGCGGGATGTGAAACTCGGGCAGCGCGCCAGCGTCTTTTGCCCGCGCTGTCAGAGCTGAGAACTCCCACGGTCTATAGTCAGTGTTCTCACTGCCTCGCATAAGGACCGTGCCATGAACCTGTTTCGAACCCTTGTCGTTGTCTGCCTGCTGGGCGCCAATGCCTGCGCGCTGGCGGCAAACAACGGCAGCGGCGACCCGCTCTACACCATCCAGAATCCCCCGGCGTACGCCATGATCGGTGATTTGCTGATTGCCCGACCGTTGCTGGTCGTGGCGACGGTGATTGGTGCTGGGGTGTTTGTGGTGTCGTTGCCGTTTACCGCGCTCGGTGGCGGCGTTGGCGATGCGGGGCAGGCGTTGGTGGTTGACCCGGCGAAAGCGGCGTTTGTGCGGTGTCTGGGGTGTATCGGGGAGGGGTTTGAGCAGCGGGAGTGAAGGCAGGTATATCTTGGTGTGGCTGATGACGCCTTCGCGAGCAGGCTCGCTCCCACATTAGACCGCGATCAACTGTGGGAGCGAGCCTGCTCGCGAAAGCGAGAGGGCAGGCTGCAAAAATCTCAAGCCTTACCGGTAATCTTCCGGTACTTCTCCATCAACTCGTCTTCAGTCTCCGGATGCGCTTCGTCCAGCGGAATGCAATCCACCGGGCACACTTGCTGGCACTGAGGTTCGTCGTAGTGGCCGACACACTGCGTGCACAGGTTCGGGTCGATCACGTAGATCTCTTCGCCCTGGGAAATGGCGGCGTTTGGGCACTCGGGTTCGCAGACGTCGCAGTTGATGCAATCGTCGGTGATGATCAGGGACATGCTAACTCCAGCCAGGGCGGCAGGCCCGGGCGCAATAAACCAATGCGCGCAATTGTGCCGCATTGGCGCCCGCAGTGCACGCGGGCGCGACGTTTTGCGGATCGCAGGCTTCGCCAGCTCCTACAGTCGGCGTCCGGCTTTATTTCTTGAAGCGTTCCGTGAGGGCATCCGCCACCGCAGGGTGGACAAACTTGGTGATATCACCGCCCAGCGCCGCGATTTCACGGACCAGCGTCGAGGAAATGAACGAATAACGCTCGGAAGGCGTAAGAAACAGGCTCTCCACATCCGGCGCCAGCTGACGGTTCATGTTGGCCAGCTGGAATTCGTATTCGAAGTCCGACACCGCACGCAAGCCACGCAGGAACACGTTGGCGTTCTTCTCTTTGGCAAAGTGCGCGAGCAGCGTCGAGAAACCGACGACTTCAACGTTCGGCAGATGTTTAGTGACCTCGCGGGCCAGCTCCACACGCTGTTCCAGAGGAAACAACGGGTTTTTCTTGGGGCTGGCGGCGACGGCAATGATCACATGATCGAACAGGCGCGCGGCGCGTTCGACCAAGTCGCCATGGCCCTTGGTAATCGGGTCGAAGGTACCTGGGTACAACACTCGGTTCATCGCGTCGTCCTGGCGGGAGTCCGTTGGGGAGTCGGATGGTATCGCAGCCTTCCCGGTCGGCCAAGTCGCCTGTTGGGTAAGAAAGCACTATAGACGATACGAATATTCTCCCTTTTCATGGGTTTTTCAAACGTTCGGCCAGCGAAGTGGCCAGTTGCGCCGTCAGCCCGTACACCGACAACTGCGGGTTGGCGCCAATGCTGGTGGGGAACAGCGAGCCGTCATGGATCGACAAATTGCTCAGCTGGTGATGACGGCCGAGGCTGTCGGTCACGGCGTTTTTCGGGTCTTCGCCCATCGCACAACCGCCCATTACGTGGGCGCTGCCCAGGCGTGTGCGGTACAACTCAAGGCTCAAGCCATCGATCAACGTGCGCGCTTCCGCCAGGGTTTTCACGTAGCGGGCATCGGCGTGCATCGGCATCACCGCGTTGGCGCCCCCGGCGAACTGGATTTCGGCCATGGTGTGGAAGGCTCGGCGCAATCCGTCCCAGGCATAGGGCGAGACCTGATAGTCGAGCACCGGCGTATTGTCGCCGCGCAATTCGACGCTGCCGCCGGGGCTGTCCGGGTGGAAACCGTCGCGCAACAACGCGAGCATCGCGTGGGTATGGGGCAGGTGCTCCATGTGCTGGGCGTTTTCCTTGCCGAAACCGCCGAGCAGGGTGGTCGCCAGCGCCGGGTGCAGCGGCGGGACTTCGAGTTTGTAGCCCATTTTCCCGGTGGTGCCGTCCTGCCATTGGAAATGGTCGGAATAGATCGACTGCGGTGCGCCGTAGAACGGGTTGATCACTTCGTCGAACAGCCCGGCGGACATGTTCACCAAATGCAGGAATGTGCGTTTGCCCAGACGTTTGTGCGGATCCGGTGTATCAGAACGCAGGAGCAGCGCCGGGCTGTTGATCCCGCCGCCGGCCAGGACGTAATGGCGCGCCTTGACCGTGATCGTGCGCCCGGTCGGCGCGACGCAACGGTCGTCCATCGCCACGCATTGCAGGCCGGTGACCTTGCCATCCTTGATCGACAGCTTTTCGGCGCGGGCCAGGTACAACAGCTCGCCACCTTTTTCCAACGTCGCCGGAATGGTCGTGACCAGCATCGACTGCTTGGCGTTGGTCGGGCAGCCCATGCCGCAATAGCCGAGGTTCCAGCAGCCGCGCACGTTGCGCGGGATGACGTGCCAGCTGTAGCCGAGTTTTTCACAGCCTTTGCGGATCACGTCGTTGTTGGCGTTGGGCGGCACCATCCACGGCGCGACGCCGAGGCGTTGTTCCATTTTCTCGAACCACGGCGCCATTTCGGCGGGAGAGTGGCCTTTGACGTCGTGCTCACTGGCCCAGTGTTCAAGCGTCGGCGTGGGCGTACGAAAGCTCGATGTCCAGTTGATCAGCGTGGTTCCGCCCACCGCGCGGCCTTGGAGAATGGTGATCGCGCCATCCTTGCTCATGCGCCCGATGCCTTCCTGATAGAGGCTGGTGTAGGCCTGGTCTTCGAGCATCTTGAAGTCGCTGCTGGTCTTGAGCGGGCCTTCTTCGATCAGCAGCACTTTATAGCCGGCCGCGCTGAGGATTTCCGCCGTGGTGCCGCCGCCGGCACCGCTGCCGATGATTGCGACGTCCGCTTCGAGGGTCAGGTCTTGGGTCAGTTGCGCGCCGTTGTAGGTTTTCCAGCCACGGGACAGGCCTTCTCGGAACGGGTCGGGTACAGGCATTCTCAGGTTCTCTTTTTTATTTTGTTTTGGGTGGTGAGGCGATGGCATCGACCCGGTCTCAAACCGCAGGTGGACCGGGATACCCGCAATGCACCCATGATTCCGCCCGGGTGTACCACGCCATCATCACCAGTTGCTGCAGCGAGCTATGCCCCATGCGCAACAAGCTCAACGAACTGTTTTCCCAGCGATCAAGAAAACGCCGGATCTCATCACCACTGGCATTTTCCCAACTGCCCCAGATCCCGGTCAGCGGTCCGCGCGTTACGGCCATCCCCAGCACATCGAACAGTTGCTGAGTCAGCTTGAGCATTTCCGGCGACAGGTGATTCAGGCTGTTATCCAGGCAGTGCAAGGTCTGGTCGACCGACGCCGGCATTTTCTCGGCAGCGATAGCGCCCTCGAGCATCACCGGGATCAGTGCGCGCAAAAACAGCAGGTCGCCGCTGCGCAGGATCACGAAACCGTTCGCCGCAGTGCTCGACGAGCAGCCGCTGAGGCTTGCGCCCAACCCGGCCGTGGCCAGGAAGGCGCTGGCGCCGAGGCTGAATTTCAGCAGGCCGCGGCGTGACAGCGCGGGTGTATCGGTCAGGCTTGGGCTCATTATTGTTGTTACCCGGTGGTGGTGATCGTTAGCGGATGAACAGCTTCTGGATCAGTTTCTGGATGGATTTTCCGTACGGTGGGTAGATCAGCTTCGAGGCGTTGAAGCGCTGCTTGATCAACACCCCTTTGGCCTTGCTGAAGGTCAGGAACCCTTCGTGGCCGTGGTAATGGCCCATGCCCGACGCACCGATGCCACCGAACGGCATGTCGTCCTGAGCGACGTGCAGCAGCGTGTCGTTGAGGCAGACGCCACCGGAGTGGGTTTCGTGGAGCACACGGTTCTGTTCGCGCTTGTTGTAGCCGAAGTAGTACAGCGCCAGTGGGCGAGGGCGTTGGTTGATGTAGGCAAACGCCTCATCCAGATGCTTGTACGGCACGATCGGCAGCAACGGACCGAAGATTTCGTCTTGCATCACGGTCATGTCGTCGGTGACGTTGAGCAGCAGGCTGTGACTCATGCGCCGGCCCTGACCCTGGTCGAACAGCGGAATCAGCTGTGCCCCTTTGCCGGTGGCATCGCTGATGTAACCATTCAGACGCGCCAGTTGCCGCTCATTGATGATGGCGGTGTAGTCCGGGTTGTCAGCCAGTGTCGGATAAAACCCGCGAACTACCTGACGATAAGCCTCGACGAAACCCTCGACACGGTCTTCCGGCACCAGTACGTAGTCCGGGGCCACGCAGGTTTGCCCGGCGTTCAGGGTTTTGCCGAAGGCGATGCGTTCGGCGGCGTCTTTCAGCGGCACGTCATGGGACACGATGGCCGGGGACTTGCCGCCGAGTTCGAGGGTCACCGGGGTGAGGTTCTCGGCCGCCGCACGCATCACGTGTTTGCCGATGCTGGTGGCGCCGGTGAACAGCAGGTGATCGAAACGCAGGCGGGAGAACGCGACGCCGACATCGGCTTCGCCCAACACCACGCAGACCAGGTCTTCAGGGAAGACCCGGGCGAGCAATTCCTTGAGCAGCAAACCGGTGGCGGGGGTTGATTCGCTGAGTTTGAGCATCACCCGATTACCGGCCGACAGCGCGCCCACCAATGGGCCGATGGCCAGGTACAGCGGGTAGTTCCACGGCACGATCACGCCGACCACGCCCAGCGGTTGGTAAACGACTTTGGCCGCCGCCGGTTGAAATGCGATGCCGACCTTGCGCCGCGAGGCTTTCATCCAGCCTTTGAGGTGCTGGCTGGCGTAATGAATGCCGTGCAGGCTGGGCATCAGTTCGGCGAGCAGGGTTTCGTCGGCGCTGCGGTGACTGAAATCCTGACTGATCGCCTCGATCAGTGCCTGGCGCTCGCTGCTCAACAGGTCGCGCAGGGCTTTGAGCCATTGCTGGCGCTGGGCGGCCGGCGGCATCGGGTTGGCGGCGTAGGCGGCGCGTTGGGCGTCGAACAGGGTTTGCAGTTCTTCCAGAGGCTGATTCAGGTTCTGAAGGTAGGCGATGTCGGCAGTCATGGTCGGCTCCGGATTTATTGTAATGAGTGACTTTTTAGAGTCTATGCTCTAGAAAGTCAAATGACATCCTGGAACAGCATTGTTTTATCCACTCGCGGATAGGTCGTAAGATGCCTGTCATCGCACTCTGAATTAAAGCTCAAGCCATGGCCCCTCGGATCAAAACCAGCGAGCGCATCGTGCAGAACAGCCTGGAGCTGTTCAATCAGCAGGGTGAGCGCAGCATCAGCACCAACCACATTGCTGCCCACATGGAAATTTCACCGGGCAACCTGTACTACCACTTCCCCAACAAGCAGGCGATCATCGCCGTGTTGTTCAGTGAGTACGAAAGCCTGGTGGACAGCTTCCTGCGCCCGCCTCAGGGGCGTGCCTCGACGGTGGACGACAAGCGCTTCTACCTTCAGGAACTGCTGGCGGCCATGTGGCGCTACCGGTTTTTGCATCGCGATCTCGAGCACTTGCTCGACAGCGATGCGGAACTCGCCGCCCGTTACCGACGGTTTTCCCAGCGCTGCCTGATCCATGGCACGCACATCTACGCGGGCTTCGTCGAAGCCGGCATCCTGCAGATGGACAAGGTCCAGATCGAATCCCTGACGCTGAATGCGTGGATCATCCTGACGTCTTGGGTGCGATTCCTCTGCACCACGCGGGAAAACTCCAATCACCTGAGCGAGCAAGCCATTAAACGGGGCGTGTATCAGGTGCTGGTGCTTGAGGCCGGTTTCGTCACCGATCAGGCGCGCGATGCGGTGGATGCGCTGTACGAAGAGTTTTACGTGCCATTGGCCCAAGCCCTCGAAGAAGTGCAGTAGGATCGAACAACGACTTAGTCACAGGAGCCCGCTATGCCCATTGCGCAACTGATCAGCCCGCAAGCACTGGACCTGAAGAAGGACCAGCCGGGGTTGGTGATTCTCGATTGTCGTTTTGCCCTCGAAGACCCGGATTACGGCCAGCGCAGCTATGCCGAAGGGCACATCGCCGGTTCGAAGTTTGCCGATCTCGAGCGTGATTTGAGCGGGGCTGTGGTCAAGGGCGTGACCGGGCGTCATCCGCTGCCTGAAGCGGATGACTTGATTGAGCGCCTGCAAGCGTGGGGCATCAACGCTGACAGCGAAGTGGTTTTGTACGATGACGGCCCCGGTGCCTTTGCGGCGCGGGCCTGGTGGTTGCTGGCGTGGTTGGGCAAGCGTGACGGCGTGTTTATTCTGGATGGCGGGCTCAAGGCCTGGCATGCGGCGGGTTTGCCGCTGAGTCTGGATGCGTGCGACACCAAGCGTGGCACCTTCAGCGGCAAACCGGATAACGCGCTGATCTTGAGTGCGCAACAGCTTGAGCAGCGTCTCGGCCAACCTGAGTTGACCTTGCTCGATGCCCGTGCCTTGCCCCGCTTCAAGGGTGAAGTGGAGCCGATTGATCCAATTGCCGGACACATTCCGGGGGCACAATGTGCGGCATTTACCGACAACCTCGGCGGTGACGGGCGGTTTTTGCCGGCCGATCAACTCAAGCGGCGATTTGCCGCGAAACTCGGTGATCGTTCGCCGGCCGATCTGGTGGCGTACTGCGGGTCTGGCGTAACGGCGTGCCATAACCTGTTTGCGCTGTGCCTGGCGGGTTATCCGTTGGGGGCGTTGTATGCCGGGTCGTGGAGCGAGTGGATCAACGATCCCGCACACGGTATCGCCATCGGCGAATAAACACAGATCCAAATGTGGGAGCGAGCCACGCTCAATCCCTGAGCGATTGCCGGGCACTTCGATACGCGCCCGGCCCCACCCCGTAAACCTGCTTGAACTGCCGACTCAGATGACTCTGATCGGCAAACCCCAATTGCGTGGCCACTTCCAGCGGCAAACACCCGTTCTGCAACAGCGCCCGAGCCTGGGCGATGCGTTGTTGCATCAGCCAGGTGTGCGGTGGCATGCCGGTCGCTCGGCGAAACACCCTGGCGAAGTGAAAGGGCGAAAGATTCACCGCCGCCGCCAGTTCTTCCAGGGATGGTGGCGCCGCCAATTGCGCATGCAGCAATTCCTTGGCCCGTGTCACCGCGCGGTGCTCCTTGCCGGGCTGGCCGGCAATCGGCACTGCCGCGTGTCGTTGCAGCAGCGACAACATCATTTCCCGCCAGACCGTTTGCTGTTGCAGCGCCGTGGACGGACTTTCCAGCAAACGATGCAGTTGGCAAAAACCCTTCACCAGATCCGGGTCGCGGTACAGCGTGGCGCCAAACATGGGCAAGTGACGGGTCGGCAATTCCAGTTCGGCCAACAGCGACAGTAACTGGCCGCTGTCCGGATAAAACGCCCGATACAGCCAGCCATCCTCGGTGCCTTTGTGGCCGGTGTGCAGTTCATCCGGATTGATCAACACCAAGGTGCCGCTGCCGGCCAGGTGTTCGGCGCCGCGATAGCGATAGCGCTGGGCGCCGGCCATGATCATGCCGATCACATAACCATCGTGCACATGGGGCGCGAAGCGGTGTTCGATGTAACGCGCGGACAGCAACTCGACCCCGGCCAGCGGCGCCGTTTGCCAGAAGCGGATCGACTCGCCCTGATCGACGTCCATCGGCTACTCGCGACCCACGGCGGCCAGCCACTGCGGGATGCGCCGTTCCAGGTAATAACCCGGTTGCCGGAACGAGCCATCGACGAAGCCGACATGCCCGCCCTTGGCCTGTAATTCCAGTTGCGTGCAGGGCGACAATTCATCGGCATGCGGCAGGCTGTGGGGGAAGACAAAGGGATCGTCGGCCGCCTGAATGATCAGGGTCGGTGTGCGAATCTCCCCAAGAAAATAACGGCTCGACGCGCGACGGTAGTAATCGTCGGCATCGATAAAACCATTCAACGGCGCCGTGACCCGGCCATCGAAATCCCAGAAGGTGCGCATGTTCTCCAGCGAGCCCAGCGCCGCCAACGCAGCGAGTCCCTCTTCGCGTCCGTCATGCTGGAACTGGCGCTGTTTGTTCTTGATGTACGCGAGCATCTCGCGCATGAAGTGCGCCTGATAGACCTTGGAAAATCCCTGGCCGATACGATCCGCACACTGGTCGAGGCGAAACGGCACCGATACCGCCACCGCACCGGCCACGCCACTGTCACTGCCAGACTCACCCAGGTGCTTGAGCAGGACATTGCCGCCCAGCGAGTAACCCACCACGTACAGCGGCGCCAACGGACGTTTGGCCCGCAGGTGCCGGATGGTTTCGGCGAGGTCTTCACTGGCGCCGGAATGGTAGCTGCGCGCCAACAGATTCGGTTCGCCCGAACAGCCACGCCAGTTCAACGCGACACTGGCCCAGCCTTCGGTGGCGAGGGACTTTTGCACGCCGGCCACATACGGTGAGTTCGAGGAGCCGGTCAGCCCGTGCAACACCAGCACCAGCGGTGCCGTCGCGCTGTGAGGGCCGTGCCAGTCGAGGTCGAGAAAGTCGCCATCTTCGAGCCACAAGCGTTCGCGCTCGCGCTCGATGTGCGTGGTTTTGCGCCAAAGCGGTCCCCACAAGGTTTGCAAGTGCGGATTGCCAAGGCCCAAGGCGGGGGTGAAGCGGTCTGGCGGATGGGACACGATTGCTCTCGATGCAGCGGTGCGCAACGGGTGCGCACCTTTTCAGGCCGGTCGATTAACCGGCAATCTCTGCCATACGTTGCCACAACGCGTAGTAAACCCGCCCGGATTTCTGCTCACGGTGCAGACGCCAGTTGCCTGGCAAGCCGAGGGACGACGGCGCGTTTTCGCTTTCAGTGTAGATCCAGGCCTCGTCGGCCAGCCACTGACGCTCTTCCAGCAGAGCGCAAACGCCCGGCAGCAGGTTCTGGTTGAACGGCGGGTCGAGGAACACCAGGTCGTACGCCGTGGCGGTCTGTGTTTCCAGATAGCGCAGGGCGTCGGCAGTCTGAATCTGGCCAGTGGTGCAACGCAGTGTACCCAGGTGTTCCTTGATGCTGGCGACCGCGATGTTGCTGGCGTCCAGCGCCTGGCCCATGGCCGCGCCACGGGACAGGGCTTCGAGGAACAGTGCACCGCTGCCGGCGAACGGGTCCAGCACCTTGGCGCCCGCGACATACGGCGCGAGCCAGTTGAACAGGGTTTCACGCACCCGGTCCGGCGTCGGGCGCAGGCCCGGGGCATCGGGGAAGCTCAGCTTTCGGCTGCCCCATTCGCCGCCGATGATGCGCAGTTGATTCACGCCGTTATGGACGTTGTGAACAGGTTTTTTAGGGCGCGTGGCCATTAATGCTCCGGAACCCCGAGCGGCTGCTCGGCAGGTTTATCAGATGGGGCCGGTAACGGCTTTTGTGGCACGGTCGGGCCAGCGCTGACGATGACCATTTTGTCCGTGCTCAAGTGTTTGTTCAGTGCGGTCTTGACCTGGTCGACGGTCAGGCTCTGGGACTCACGCATGAAGTCATCCAGATAATTGAGCGGCAGGTTGTAGAAACCCATGGCACCCAACTGGCCGACGATATCGGCGTTACTGGCGGTGGACAGCGGGAAGCTGCCGGCCAGTTCACGCTTGGCGTCATCGAGTTCTTTTTGCGTCGGGCCGGTTTTAAGGTAGTCGGCCAGCACGTCCTGCACCAGCTTCAGCGTGCCTTCGCTCATCTCGGCGCGGGTCTGCAGGTTGATCATGAACGGGCCGCGCGCCTGCATCGGGGTGAAGCCCGAGTACACGCCATACGCCAGTCCGCGTTTTTCACGCACTTCGCTCATCAGACGGGTGCCGAAACCACCGCCCCCGAGGATCTGGTTGCCCATGGACAGGGCGGCGTAGTCCGGATCGTCACGGTCGATGCCCAGTTGCGCGAGCATCAGGTTGGTTTGCTTGGACGGAAACTCGATGTGGCCGACGCTGGCTTTCGGTTCTTGCGGCTGCGCGATTTTCGCCAGTGCCGGGCCTTTCGGCAGTGCGCTGGAGACTTGCGCGGCAATCGCCTCGGCCTCGGCGCGGGACAAGTCACCGACCAGTGCAATCACTACGTTGCCGGCAGCGTAGGCTTTCTCGTGGAAAGCTTTGAGCTGAGCCAGGGTGATCGCAGGAACGGTTTTCGCCGTGCCATCGCTGGAGTGCGCGTAAGGGTGATCGCCGTACAAACGGTTCATCAGCTCCAGGCTCGCCAATTTGCCGGGGTTCTGTTTCTGGTATTCGAATCCGGCGAGCATCTGGTTCTTGATGCGCGCGAAAGAGTCGGCGGGGAAGGTCGGTTTGCCGATTACTTCAGAGAACAGCTTCAGGGCCGGTTCGCGTTTGTCCTTGGCGCTGAGGCTGCGCAAGGAAGCCAGCGCCATGTCCTTGAATGCGCCGTTGCCGAAGTCAGCGCCCAGGCCTTCGAAACCCTCAGCGATGGCGCCGACATCTTTGCCGGCGACACCTTCGTTGAGCATCGCGTTGGTCAGCACCGCCAATCCCGGCGCAGTGCCGTCCTGGCTGCTGCCGGCGGCGAAGATCAGGCGCATGTCGAACATCGGCAGCTCGCGAGCTTCGACGAACATCACCTTGGCGCCTTCGGCGGTGTTCCAGGTCTGCACGTCGAGCGTGCGGTGGCTCGGTGCCTTGCCGTCGAGTTCGGTCAGCGATTGCAACTTCTGGCTGGACCTGGCTTTGTCCAGGGCCTCGCTGGCCTTGGACTCATCGGTTCTGGACAAGTAGAAAACGGCGGAGCCGATCAGGGCGACAGCGATCAGGCCGATAAGGGCCAGGCGTGGTTTTTTGCGCTCACTCATGAGTCGTCTCCAGTGGCAGGACATGGGCGACGCTGAGACGTTCGCGGGTGAAATACAGCTTGGCGGCGTTCTGGATGTCTTGCGGGGTCACGCTTTCCAGATCGCTGAGTTCGGTGTCCATCAGTTTCCACGACAGGCCGACGGTTTCCAGTTGGCCGATGGACGTGGCCTGGCTGGTGATCGAATCACGCTCATAGACCAGACCGGCAATCACTTGAGCTCGAACGCGCTCCAGTTCTTCGGCGGACGGCGCAGTGGTTTTCAGCTGTTCAAGCAGCTTCCACAGACCGGCTTCGGCCTGGGCCATGGTTTTCTTTTTCTGCGTGTTCGGCGTGGCCGACAAGGTGAACAGGCTGTCGCCACGGGTGTAGGCGTCGTAGCTCGACGAACCGCCAGACACCAGCTCTTCGCCGCGCTCCAGTTGCGCCGGGATGCGACCGCTGTAGCCGCCGTCGAGCAGGGCCGAGATCAGGCGCAAGGCATTCACCGAGCGTTTGTCTTCGGCGGTGGCAATGCTTGGCACGTTGAAGCCCAGCATCAGGCTCGGCAATTGGGTTTGCACGTGCAGGGTGATCAGGCGCTCGCCAGGCTCGGCCAGTTCCAGCGGGATTTTCGCCGGGGGCACGTCGCGCTTGGCGATCGGGCCGAAATAACGCTGGGCCAAGGCCTTGACCTCGTCCGGGGTCACGTCACCGACCACCACCAGCGTGGCGTTATTCGGCACGTACCAGGATTGGTACCAGTGACGCAGTTCTTCGACTTTCATGCGGTCCAGGTCCGCCATCCAGCCGATGGTCGGCGTGTGGTAGCCGCTGGCCGGGTAAGCCATCGCCTTGAAGCGCTCGTAGGCCTTGGACATCGGTTTGTCGTCGGTGCGCAGGCGACGTTCTTCTTTAATGACTTCGATCTCGCGGGTGAACTCGTCAGCCGGCAGGCGCAGACTGGCCATGCGGTCGGCTTCCAGTTCGAAGGCCACGCCCAGACGGTCGCGGGCCAGTACCTGGTAGTAGGCGGTGAAATCGTCGCTGGTGAACGCGTTCTCTTCGGCGCCGAGATCACGCAGGATCAGCGAGGCTTCGCCGGGACCGACTTTCTCGCTGCCCTTGAACATCATGTGTTCCAGTGCGTGGGAAAGACCGGTCTGACCCGGTGTTTCATAGCTGGAGCCGACCTTGTACCAGACCTGGGACACCACCACCGGCGCACGATGGTCTTCGCGCACGATAACTTTCAAGCCGTTATCGAGGGTGAATTCGTGGGTGGGTTGTGGATCGGCAGCCAAGGCTGACAGTGGCAGACAAACTGTGCTGAGCAGCAGGCCTGCAGCGCGGCGGGCTAGAGCATTCATTCGTTTTTTAAACCTGTTGGGCTGCCCGCTTGGTCTTAGCGTCAGCGGGCGAGAGGGTGCTAGGATAACGGTCCGTTTTACTGGCGGCCACGCCTATCAGGCCTTTGATCGGTCTGCAGGTTGTTTGGGTTTGCGGCGCAAGCTATGAGTTTGACAGCTAAACTCTGCGTTTTCGCCGACGATGCCGTTCCAGTCCTTCGTATTAGTCGACCTTTGGGGTGCGAGTTGCACCTCGACAAAATGTTGCGCGTGAACAAGCTGGATCAATCGCAGTCTGTTCTGCATCGAATATTTATTTGCCGAGGCGCTCTTTGGCGCGTCGCTACCGTGAGATAGCCGTCCTCCATGTTTGGTTCCAACGACGACAAGAAAGCCCCAGCTGCGGCTGGCGAGAAGAAAAGCCTGTTCGGATGGCTGCGCAAAAAGCCGCAGGAAACCGTCGTCGAACAGCCACAGCCACTTTCCGAGCCCGCGCCGGCGCCGGTAATAGAAGAAGAGCTCGCGCCGATTGTCTTGCCGATCGCCGAGCCGGTGCTGCAACCGGTGGTCGAGCCTGATCATGTTGCCGAAGCCGTTGCACAACCCACCCTGACCCCGATTGCCGAGCCCTGGCTGACGCTGCCAGTGGCCGAAGAGCCGGTTGCCCTCGTTGAAGACGAGTTGGCACCGCACATTACGCCGCCGATTCCAGCTCCGATTGCGTTTGTGCCGGAGCCTGTTCAGGTTCCGGTGGTTGAACCGGTTATAGCGCCAGTAGTTGTGACCGAACCTGAACCGGTTGTTGCAGAACCGTTGGTTCCTGCTTTCGTTGCTCCGGTTGCTCCGGTTGCTCCGGTTGCTCCGGTTGCTCCGGTTGCTCCGGTTGCTCCGGTTGTCCAGGCACCAGCACCAGTCGTCGCGCCCTTAGAAACGCCCGTAGAGCCGCCGCGTACTGAAGAATCCAAAGCCGGCTTCTTCGCCCGTCTCAAGCAAGGCCTGTCCAAGACCAGCGCCAGCATTGGCGAAGGCATGGCCAGTTTGTTCCTGGGCAGAAAGGCCATCGATGACGAACTGCTCGAAGACCTCGAAACCCGCCTGCTGACCGCCGACGTTGGCGTCGAAGCCACGTCGGTGATCATCCAGCGCCTGACCCAAAAGGTCGCGCGCAAGGAACTGGCCGATTCCGATGCCCTGTACAAATCCCTGCAAGCCGAGCTGGCTGCCATGCTCAAGCCGGTCGAGCAGCCGTTGAAAATCACCTCGCAGAACAAGCCGTTCGTGATTCTGGTGGTGGGCGTCAATGGCGCCGGCAAGACCACCACCATCGGCAAGCTGGCGAAGAAGCTGCAACTTGAAGGCAAGAAAGTCATGCTCGCGGCCGGTGACACCTTCCGTGCTGCAGCGGTCGAGCAATTGCAGGTCTGGGGCGAACGCAACAAGATCCCGGTCATCGCCCAGCACACCGGCGCCGACTCGGCTTCGGTTATCTTCGATGCCGTGCAGGCCGCCAAGGCCCGTGGCATTGATGTGCTGATCGCGGACACCGCCGGTCGTCTGCACACCAAAGACAACTTGATGGAAGAGCTGAAGAAAGTTCGCCGGGTAATCAGCAAGCTCGACGCCGATGCGCCGCACGAAGTGCTGTTGGTGCTCGATGCCGGCACCGGCCAGAACGCTATCAGCCAGGCTAAACAATTCAACCAGACCGTCGAACTGACTGGCCTGGCGCTGACCAAGCTCGACGGCACCGCCAAGGGTGGGGTGATTTTTGCCCTGGCCAAGCAGTTTGGCCTGCCGATTCGCTACATCGGCGTCGGGGAAGGCATCGACGATTTGCGTACTTTTGAAGCAGAACCCTTTGTCCAGGCACTGTTTGCCGAGCGGGAGCGTTCATGATTCGTTTCGAACAGGTCGGTAAACGCTACCCGAACGGTCACGTCGGCTTGCATGAGCTGAGCTTTCGAGTCCGTCGGGGCGAATTCTTGTTTGTGACCGGCCACTCCGGCGCCGGTAAAAGCACCTTGTTGCGCCTGTTGCTGGCGATGGAGCGTCCGACCACCGGCAAATTGCTGCTGGCCGGCCAGGACCTCGCCACCATCAGCAATGCGCAGATTCCTTACCTGCGCCGGCAGATCGGCGTGGTGTTCCAGAATCACCAGTTGCTGTTCGATCGCACGGTGTTCAACAACGTCGCGCTGCCCTTGCAGATCCTGGGTCTGTCGAAGGCCGAGATCGTCAAGCGCGTGGATTCGGCCCTGGAACGCGTGGCGCTCTCGGACAAAACCGATTTGTACCCGGGCGACCTGTCCACCGGTCAACAACAGCGCGTCGGCATCGCCCGCGCCATCGTTCACCGCCCGGCCTTGCTGCTGGCGGACGAACCGACCGGTAACCTCGACCCGCGCCTGGCCGCCGAAATCATGGGTGTGTTCGAAGACATCAACCGCCTGGGCACGAGTGTGCTGATCGCCAGTCACGATTTGGCGCTGATCGCCCGTATGCGTCACCGCATGCTGACCCTGCAACGTGGCCGATTGATCGGCGACGGGGAGGCTGCCGAATGAGCGCGACCCGCAGCCCCAAAGTTGCCGAGCGTGTAGCCCCGAAGGCCGCCGATCCGCAACCGCAGAAGAAAAAACGTGACGATGACGACGGCCCGGACTTCGCGACGTTGTTTCGCGCCTGGGTTGAAAGCCACCGCGCCAGTCTGCTGGACAGCTTGCGTCGCTTGGGCAAGCAGCCGATTGGCAGCTTTTTCACCTGCATGGTGATGGCCGTTGCGCTGAGTTTGCCGATGGGCCTGTCACTTTTGCTAAGTAACGTCGAGCGTCTGGGCGGGTCTTGGCAGCGTGCAGCGCAGATTTCCCTGTACCTGCAACTGGAAGCCAGTCCTGAACAGGGTGAGGCGCTGCGCGAGCAGATCAAAGGCATGCCAGGCGTAGCTGATGCGGAATATGTCGGACGCGACCAGGCGCTGGAAGAGTTTCAGCAGCAGTCCGGCCTGGGCGAGGCACTGAAGGAGTTGCCGGAAAACCCGCTGCCTGGCGTGGTCCTGGTGACGCCGAACGAAGTCGACAAGCCCGCGCTTGAAGCATTAAGACAAAAACTATCCGAGCTGCCGAAGGTACAACAGGCGCAACTTGATCTAGTCTGGGTCGAGCGTCTGGCAGCCATCCTCAAGCTGGGTGACCGTTTTGTCTTCGGTCTGACCGTGCTTCTGGTTTCTGCATTACTTTTGGTGATAGGCAATACCATTCGTCTTCATATTGAAAACCGCCGCACAGAGATAGAAGTGATTAAACTCGTCGGCGGCACGGACAGCTATGTGCGCAGGCCCTTTCTATATATGGGCGCGCTGTATGGCTTCGGTGCGGGGATGCTGTCTTGGGGCGTACTGGCGTTCGGCCTGAACTGGCTGAACGACGCGGTGGTTGGGCTGGCCGGTTTGTACGGCAGTGATTTCGCGCTGGCCGGAGTGCCAGTTGCCGACGGTCTGTCTCTCTTGCTTGGCGCGGTGCTGTTGGGGTATATCGGTGCATGGATTGCAGTCGCACGCCACCTGAGGGAGCTTGCGCCTAAGTAGTATCATTTTGCTCGTATTGACCTTTCAGCGTTTATGGGAACTTGTCTTTCGGTTTCCGGTCAATTTTCGCAGTGCTGAACTGCACGAGTTTGTAAGTCGGAGGTTTTGTCGTATGACCAATTCTTTGCAACCTGCATATGCTCTGGTCCCGGGTGCGAACCTGGAGGCCTATGTGCACACCGTGAACAGCATTCCATTGCTGACGCCGGAGCAGGAGCGTGAACTGGCCGAGAGTCTCTATTATGAGCAGGATTTGGGGGCGGCTCGGCAGATGGTGCTCGCCCACCTGCGTTTTGTTGTACATATCGCCCGTAGCTATTCCGGCTACGGTCTGGCTCAGGCTGACCTGATCCAGGAAGGTAACGTCGGCCTGATGAAGGCCGTGAAGCGCTTCAACCCGGAAATGGGTGTGCGTCTGGTGTCGTTTGCTGTGCACTGGATCAAGGCGGAAATTCACGAGTTCATCCTGCGCAACTGGCGCATTGTGAAAGTCGCGACCACCAAGGCCCAGCGCAAGCTGTTCTTCAACCTGCGCAGCCAGAAGAAACGCCTGGCGTGGCTGAACAACGAGGAAGTCCACCGTGTGGCGGAAAGCCTCGGTGTAGAGCCTCGGGAAGTGCGCGAGATGGAAAGTCGCCTGACCGGCCATGACATGGCTTTCGACCCGGCCGCAGAAGCGGACGACGACAGTGCTTTCCAGTCGCCAGCCAATTATCTGGAAGACCACCGGTACGACCCGGCGCGTCAGCTGGAAGACGCAGACTGGAGCGACAACTCCAACCACAACCTGCACGAAGCGCTGGAAGTGCTGGACGACCGCAGCCGTGACATCCTTTATCAGCGCTGGTTGGCTGAAGAGAAAGCCACGCTGCACGACCTGGCGCAGAAGTACAACGTGTCGGCCGAGCGTATCCGTCAGCTTGAGAAGAGCGCGATGAACAAGCTCAAGCTGTCGATCGCGGCATAACCTGCGAACCGGCAATAAAAAACGCCCCGATCATTGATCGGGGCGTTTTTGTTTGTGCCCGGTTTTCTGCAACACCACAAAACCAATGTGGGAGCGAGCCTGCTCGCGAAAGCAGTGTGTCAGTCGACACCTGTATTGCATGAACCACCGCTTTCGCGAGCAGGCTCGCTCCCACAGGGGATTTTCAGTGTTCGGGAATTGTGTTCGGCTACTGAGCCCAAGGTGCCCGCCGCGAATCATTGAGGCCCAACAGATAACTGTCACCCCCCAACTGACTCATCTGCTGCCGAATCCACCCGGCCCGTCGAGCGACGTAGTTGGTCGGATGGCTCGCGCTCCACACTCTTGGGTTGGGCAACACGGCAGCCAGCAAGCTCGATTGCTGACGGCTCAGGCTTTTAGCGCTCACGCCAAAGTGATGCCGCGCCGCAGCTTCCGCCCCAAAAACCCCGTCATCCCACTCAACACTGTTGAGGTACACCTCAAGAATCCGCTGCTTGGGCCAGAACACTTCGATCAATCCAGTGAACCAGGCTTCCAGGCCCTTGCGCAGCCAACTGCGTCCCGACCATAAAAACAGGTTCTTCGACACCTGTTGGCTCAGCGTGCTGGCGCCACGAATCGAGCCGCCCAGCTCGTTATGAGCCAGTGCCGCCTGAATCGCCCCGAAGTCAAAACCCCAGTGCTCCGGGAATTTCTGATCCTCACCGGCAATCACCGCGACTTTCAGGTCGTCGGAGATTTCATCCCACGGCTTCCAGGTCCGTTGCAGGTCGATCGGCTCGCCGTCGAACCAGGATTCGATCTTGCGTTCGACCATCAACGCCGTTCCCGGCGGAGGCACCACGCGAAAGATCAGCACCAGCAAGACGCTGCCGCCCGCGAACCAGAGCACGGCCTTGGTGAATCGTCGTAAAAATATACGCAGCATAGAGATGGCTTGGCCGAACCCGTTGAGCGGGCCATTATACAGACCCTGTTGATCGAGTCTGACTGGAGTTCTTCATGCTGCGTGGCTTTTTGATGCTGGCCGCTTTCTTCGGCTTCACGGGCGTTGCCCTCGGCGCGTTCGCCGCGCATGGCCTGAAAAACCGTCTGACCCCCGAATATCTGGCCATTTTCCACACCAGCGTCACTTACCAACTGGTGCACACCCTGGCGTTGCTGGGCGTAGCGCTGCTGGCCACGCAGATATCCGGGCGTTTGATCACCTGGGCCGGAGCCTCGTTTGCCATCGGCATCCTGCTGTTTTCCGGCAGTCTGTACCTGCTGACCCTGACCGGCATCAGCAAGCTCGGAATCATTACGCCCTTCGGCGGGCTCGCATTCCTGGTGGGCTGGGCGTGCCTGGGGCTTGCCGCCTGGCGGTTGAGCTGACCGGGTGGTCCATTTCATGACGAATGGCTTGGGTCGCCAAGACTGATCGGGCTAGAATGCCAGCCCCTAAAAATGATGGCGGCATTCGGCATGCGCATTCAGTTGAACGGCGAATCCCTTGAACTGCCCGACGGTGAAACCGTTGCGGCCCTGCTGACCCGTCTGGAACTGACCGGACGCCGGGTGGCGGTCGAGCTCAATCTGGATATCGTCCCGCGCAGTCAGCATGCCGACACCACGCTGAACGACGGCGACAGTGTCGAAGTCGTTCACGCCATCGGCGGCGGCTAGCCTCCCGGCCCGCAAGGGCCCAGAATTCTGCAAGAACCTCACCCCTACAGAGGATTTCCCATGAGCATCGTTCGTAGCGACAAGCCCTTCGTCCTGGCCGGTCGTACTTACCAGTCGCGTTTGCTGGTAGGCACCGGCAAGTACCGCGACATGGAAGAAACCCGCCTGGCCATCGAAGCCTCGGGCGCCGAGATCGTCACCTTCGCCGTGCGCCGCACCAACCTCGGCCAGACCCCGGGCGAACCGAACCTGCTCGAAGTCCTGTCGCCGGATCGCTACACCTTCCTGCCGAACACCGCCGGTTGCTTCGACGCTACCGAGGCCGTGCGCACTTGTCGCTTGGCCCGTGAGCTGCTCGGCGGCCACAACCTGGTGAAGCTGGAAGTGCTGGCCGACCAGAAAACCCTGTTCCCCAACGTGATCGAAACCCTCAAGGCCGCCGAAGTGCTGGTCAAGGAAGGCTTCGACGTGATGGTCTACACCAGCGATGACCCGATCATCGCTCGTCAACTGGCGGAAATCGGCGTTATCGCGGTGATGCCGCTGGCCGGTCTGATCGGCACGGGCCTGGGGATCTGCAACCCGTACAACCTGCAGATCATCCTCGAAGAAGCCAAGATCCCTGTGCTGGTGGATGCCGGTGTCGGCACCGCCTCCGACGCCACCATCGCCATGGAACTGGGTTGCGAAGCGGTGCTGATGAACTCGGCCATCGCCCACGCCCAGCAGCCGATCATGATGGCTGAAGCCATGAAACACGCCATCGTTGCAGGTCGTTTGGCCTACCTCGCCGGCCGCATGCCGAAAAAACTCTATGCCAGCGCCTCCTCGCCGCTGGATGGTCTGATCAAGTAAGAGCCATTGATGACTGAATCAAACGAAACGCCTATCCAGCCGGAAGAAGGCGAAGAGCGCCAACACCGCCGCATCAAGAGCTTTGTGATGCGCGCCGGGCGCATGACCGAAGGCCAGCAAAAAGGTCTGGAGCAGGGCACGCCGCTGTTCGTGTTGCCTCTGGCCGATGCGCCGGTGGACTTCGATCAGGTGTTCGGTCGTTCGGCACCGCGCTCGCTGGAAATCGGTTTCGGCATGGGCCATTCGCTGCTGGAAATGGCGGCAGCCTCGCCGGAACAGGATTTCATTGGCGTGGAAGTTCACCGTCCGGGTGTCGGCGCGCTGCTCAATGGCGTGCTGACGCAGGGCCTGACTAACCTGCGGGTCTACGATTGCGACGCGATCGAAGTGCTCAACCGCTGCATCGCCGATAACAGCCTCGATCGCCTGATGCTGTTTTTCCCGGACCCTTGGCACAAGAGCCGTCACCACAAGCGCCGTATCGTTCAGGCATCGTTCGCTGAACTGGTGCGCAGCAAGTTGAAGGTCGGCGGTGTGCTGCACATGGCCACCGACTGGGAGCCGTACGCCGAGTACATGCTGGAAGTGATGGACGTCGCGCCGGGTTATCGCAACCTCGCCGAAGACGGCAAGTGCGTACCGCGCCCGACCGAACGCCCGATCACCAAGTTCGAACGCCGCGGCGAACGTCTTGGGCACGGCGTGTGGGACCTGAAGTTCGAAAAGCAGTCCTAAGCCTTATCGCAATAAAAACTGTGGGAGCGAGCCTGCTCGCGAAAGCGGTCTGACAGTCAACAGAGATGTTGGATGTTATGGCCTCTTCGCGAGCAGGCTCGCTCCCACAGTTGTTTTCGGTTGTAGCTGAAATCAGCGGCGGTCAGCGACCACGCCGATCAGCACCAGCACCACCAACAACACCGGTGCCAGGCTGTAGTTGTTGAACTGGCTCAGGCCGCGAACAACCCACGGCGTGGCGTAGATCAACGCGGCGCCGCTGCCGACCATGCACAACAGGGCCATCAGCGGGACGCGCAGGGCACCGGCGATGCTGCCCAGGCGTTGCTCGACCCAGGTCTTGAAATCCGAACCGAACAGCACCAGCAGACAGCCCACCAAAGCCAGGGCGATTTCCGACAGGTTACTGCGGCTCCAGCGGGACACGGTGGCGAGCAGGTCGAGTATCAAATCCATTCGTTTTCCCTTAAGGCTGAAATCAGCTCAGAAATGTCTGCAGCAAGTCATTGAGAAACAGCTGTCCGCGCTCGGTGGCCGCCAGACGTGACGGTTCGACCTGCAACAAGCCACTTTGTTCGGCTTCGCGGCGGTGTTCGGCGAGGCTTTCCAGGGTCATCCCGGTGCGTTCCGGATACAGCCGCGATTCGACGCCCTCGGTCAGGCGCAGCGCGTTCATCAGGAACTCGAACGGCATCTCATCGTTGGTCAGTGCTTTCTCGCCGGCCTTGAAGCTTTTCGCCGGGTTGAGATAGTCCTTGGGCAGGCGGGTCTTCCAGGTGCGCACGATGCGCCCGTCCGGATGACTTAGCTTGCCGTGGGCGCCAGCGCCGATGCCGATGAAGTCACCGAAGCTCCAGTAATTGAGGTTATGCCGCGCCGGGCGACCCGGTTGCGCATAAGCCGAGACTTCGTATTGTGCGTAACCGTGATCGGCGAGCAGCGCCTGACCCGCTTCCTGAATGTCCCACAACGTGTCGTCTTCCGGCAGCGTCGGCGGCTGGTTCCAGAACACCGTGTTCGGCTCCAGCGTCAGCTGATACCAGGACAGGTGCGTCGGTTTCAGGGCGATGGCTGTACGCAGGTCGTTCAGGGCATCTTCCAGCGACTGATCGGGCAAGCCGTGCATCAAGTCCAGGTTGAAGTTATCAAACCCGGCCTGACGCGCCATGCCGGCGGCACGTACTGCTTCGTCACCGTTGTGAATCCGCCCCAGCGCCTTGAGTTTCTCTTCCTGAAAGCTCTGGATGCCAATCGACAGGCGATTGATCCCCAGTTTCCGGTACGCCACAAACTTGTCTTGCTCGAACGTCCCCGGATTGGCTTCCAGGGTGATTTCGATGTCGCTGGCAAACGGAATGCGTTGCTCGACGCCTTTGAGCAAACGGCCCAAGGCCTCGGCGCTGAACAGGCTCGGGGTGCCGCCGCCAAAGAAGATCGAACTCAGCTCGCGGCCATACACCGCGTGCAGGTCCTGATCGAGGTCGGCGAGCAAGGCGTCGACGTACTCTTCTTCCGGCAACACCGGGCTGGCGGTGTGGGAGTTGAAGTCGCAATAAGGGCATTTACGCACACACCACGGAATGTGGATGTACAGCGCCAGGGGCGGCAGCACTGGCAGTGCCGCCCGTGGCGATTGGGCGTCGCCGCCGAAAATCAGCGGTGACGCGGATAAGTCGTGGGTCATTTCAGTCCCAGACGCTGGCGCAGCAGATCCATTGCACGGGCGCGGTGGCTGATCTGGTTCTTGTCGCTCGGGCTCAGCTCGGCGCTGGAGCAATCGCGCTCCGGGACCCAGAACAGCGGGTCGTAACCAAACCCGTGCTCGCCACTGGCGGCCCGCAGAATACGCCCGTGCCACAGGCCTTCACAGAGGATCGGCAACGGATCATCGGCGTGACGCACCAGCGCCAGAACGCAGACGAACTGCGCGCCGCGCTCGGCTTCCGGTACGTCTTTCAAGGCGTCGAGCAGTTTGGCGTTGTTCGCCGCATCGCCCTTGCCGTCAGCGTAACGAGCCGAATAGATGCCCGGCGCACCGCCGAGGAAATCCACGGCCAGCCCGGAATCGTCGGCCAGCGCCGGCAAACCGGAAATGCGCGCTGCGTTGCGAGCCTTGAGAATGGCGTTCTCGACGAACGACAGGCCGGTTTCTTCAGGCTCGACAGTGCTGAACTCGCCGATCGAGCGCAGTTGCACCGAGTCGCCGAGCATGGCCTGGAGTTCCTTGAGTTTGCCGGCGTTATGGCTGGCCAGTACAAGTTGCGTGAAATTGATCATTCGCCGGGGAAAAGCTCTTGGTTGAAATTGATGGTGTTGATTTTGTCACCGTTCTGCACCTTGATTTCGAAGGTGCGGATTTCCTGCTGATCCACCGGGTATTGGGCGATGTAGTAAATCGCGCCCTGTTCGGTGATCTGTTTGAAGTTCAACGGCACGGTCTGGCTGGTCAGGTCTTTGACCGAACCGTTCACTTCAGCGGTCAGCGGCTTGCCGTCCTTGATCACGGAGACATTGATCACACCCTGGTTCTTGCTTCGGGTCAGACCGGCCGCTTTAGCGATGTCCGGAGTCAGGTACGTGGAGTTGAAGGTGTTGTAGTGCACCGTCGTGTCGCCGAAGGTTTCCTGGCGTTCGCCCTTGATGACGTCAGCGGCCATGGCGGTGACGCTCAGGCAGGCAGTTAGTACAAACAGCGCTAGACGACCCATGTTCGTTCTCCTTGGAATGTCGTGGTTCAGACCGCGACCTTGTGATCCTGCAGCCCGGGGCTGCTGACGCGGTAAATACCGATCTCACCTAACAGATTAGGCCATAGCTTACTGGCCCACCCGTGCCGATGCTGTTGATCCACGGCAAGCCGATCAATGACCTTGGCTTCACGTTCGCGACACAACGCCTCAAAGTCTTCAAAAGTACAGAAGTGGATGTTCGGCGTGTTGTACCAGGTGTACGGCAGAAACTCGGAAACCGGCATCCGGCCCTTGCTCGCCAGGTACCAGCGGCAGCGCCAGTGACCGAAGTTGGGGAAGGTGATGATGCACTGGCGGCCGACCCGCAGCATTTCGTCGAGGATCTTGTCCGGGTAATGCACGGCTTGCAGCGCCTGGGTCATGACCACGATATCGAAGCTGTTGCTGGCAAAGTTGCCGAGGCCCTTGTCCAGGTCCTGCTCGATGACGTTGATGCCCTTGGCCACGCACTCGGCGATGTTGTCCGGGTCGTTTTCCAGGCCATAGCCAGTCACTTGCTTGTTGTCGCGCAGCCAGGTCAGCAGTTCGCCATCACCGCAACCGAGGTCGAGCACGCGGCTGCCGGCGGGGATCCATTCCTGGATGATTTCCAGATCAGCTCTCATGGCTTTCTCACAACGCAATGCGGTTCATGTAATTGCTGAAGGCCTGCAAGTAACGCGGGATCGGAATCAGGAAGGCGTCGTGGCCTTGCGGAGCATCGATCTCGAGGTAGCAGACGTCTTTCTTGGCCGCCATCAGCGCGTCCACCAGTTCCCGCGAGCGGGCAGGGGAGAAGCGCCAGTCCGTGGTGAATGACATCACGCAGAACTTGGCCTGGGCATTGGCGAAGGTTTTCGCCAGGTCATCGTCGAAATTCGCTGCCGGGTCGAAGTAGTCCAGCGCCTTGGTCATCAACAGGTAGGTGTTGGCGTCGAAACGTCCGGAGAACTCTTCGCCCTGATAACGCAGGTAGCTTTCGACCTGGAACTCGACGCTGTGGAAGTCGTAGTTGAGCTTCTCACTCTTGAGGCCGCGGCCGAATTTCTCGCCCATGGAATCGTCGGACAGGTAGGTGATGTGCCCGACCATACGCGCCAGCATCAGCCCGCGCTTGGGGATCACGCCGGCTTCCTGGAACGAACCGCCGTGGAATTCGGGGTCGGTGAGGATGGCCTGGCGCGCCACTTCGTTGAAGGCAATGTTCTGCGCCGACAGCTTGGGTGCCGAGGCGATGGCCAGGCAGTGACGAATGCGCTCGGGGTAGGTGATGCTCCATTGCATCGCCTGCATGCCGCCGAGGCTGCCGCCAATCACCGCCGCCCATTGGCTGATGCCGATACGGTCGGCCAGTCGCGCCTGGCTGTGCACCCAGTCTTCCACGGTCAGCACCGGGAAATCGGCGCCGAAGGGCTTGCCGGTCTCCGGGTTGATGCTGCTCGGGCCAGTGGAGCCGTTGCAACCGCCGAGGTTGTTCAGGCTGACCACGAAGAATTTGCTGGTGTCGATCGGCTTGCCGGGACCGATGCAGCTGTCCCACCAACCGGGTTTACGGTCGTCGGCGCTGTGAAAGCCGGCAGCGTGATGGTGACCGGACAACGCATGGCAAATCAGCACGGCGTTGCTCGCCGTGGCGTTCAGCGTGCCGTAGGTTTCGTAGATCAGGTCATAGGCTGGAAGCGAACGCCCGCAGGCCAGGGCCAGGGGTTCGCTGAAGTGCACCACTTGCGGCGTCACCAGACCAACAGAATCGGGGGGAAAGGCAGTTGGCATCGACCCTGCTCTCGTTGAAATGAGGCGTAAGTCTAAAGACCGGTGGGGTTAGCGGCAAGCAAAGGGCAGGCCTGATTTCATTCAGTCAGACCGAGGTGCGCCATTCGCGAGCAGGCTCGCTCCCACAGGGGAACGCATTCCATTGTGGGAGCGAGCCTGCTCGCGAAGAACGATGACGTGGTCAACCTGCCGGACGCGCCAGATCAGGCAACTCCGGCAGCTTCTTCGGCGAACAGATCCGCACCCGTTTCTGCCGGTTCAACTCGCCGCTGATCAAACTGACCTGGCTTTTGGAAACCCCAAACGCCTTGGCCAGAAACGCCATCAGATACGCATTGGCCTTGCCTTCAACCGGCGGCGCAGTCAGGCGGATTTTCAGGCGATCGCCGTGCAGCCCGCAGAAATCATCGCTGCGGGCTGCCGGTTGCAGGTGACACTCCAGAATCAGGTCGTCACCTTCCCAGCGAAAGTAGCTCATCAGATCAAGCCGAGCAGCCCCTGCGGCATGAAGGCGAAGTACGCCAGGCGCGGGATCAGCCAGCTTTGCAGCAGCTGGATCACGATGAAGGCGAAGATCGGCGAGATGTCGAGACCACCCAGGTTCGGGATGATCCGGCGGAACGGCGCGAGGACCGGTTCAGTAATCTGCGCAACCAGTTCGGCGCCCGGATTGTGGCTGCCCGGGGCGACCCAGGACAGGATCACGCTGATGATCATGGCGTAGAACAGAATGTTCAAAAACAGCGAGAACAGCGCGATCAGGGCCCACGGCACCAACAGCAGCCAGTCGACCATGAAGCCTTTGAGCGCCAGGATCACCGCGATCAGCAGCATCTGGATGATCAGCGCCAGCACCAGCGACGACATGTCGAGCCCGAACATGCTCGGGATCACCCGACGCAACGGCTTGAGCAGCGGCTGGGTGGCTTTGACGATGAACTGGCAGAGCGGGTTGTAGAAGTTCGCCCGAACCAGTTGCAGGATGAAACGCATCAGTACGATCAGCAGGTACAGGCTGCCAAGGGTTTTAATGATGAAAATGGCAGCGTCATTGAGTCCGAGCATCGTTGATTCCTTTGTAAGAGCTGATTAGCGACCGAGTTGCTCAGCCATCTCGGCCGAGCGATGCGCAGCGGCGCCGAGTGCTGTTTCGACCAGGGCTTCGAAGCCACCGGCCTGGAATGACTTGATCGCAGCTTCCGTGGTGCCCGCAGGCGACGTTACACGACGACGCAGTTCGGCGGCGTCAACATCGCTGGCAACCGCCATGTGTGCGGCGCCCAGCGCGGTTTGCAGGGTCAGTTGCGCGGCGATGTCTGCCGGCAGGCCGAGTTTCACGCCGGCGGCGGTCATGGCTTCGATCAGCAGGAAGAAGTATGCCGGGCCGGAGCCGGAAACGGCGGTGACCGCGTCCAGTTGCTGCTCTTCGTTCAGCCACAGGGCAATGCCCACGGCTGACAGCAGTTCTTGAGCTTGCTGGCGTTGATCGATGCTCACTTGAGCCGTGGCGAACAAACCGCTGACGCCCTGGCGCAGCAGCGCCGGCGTGTTAGGCATGCAACGCACGATCGGCTGGGCGCCGAGCCAGTTGTTCATGCTGGCGCAGGTGATGCCCGCGGCAATCGACACCACCAATTGATTCGGTTTCAGGCTCGGGCGAATCGCTTCACACACGGCTTTCATCGCCTGGGGTTTGACCGCCAATACGACGACGTTGGCATCCTGGATGGCCTCGGCGTTGTCGGCGAAGACTTCGATGCCGTGTTCGGCAGCCACCTTGGCGCGGGTTTCGGCGCCCGGATCGCTGGCGCGGATTTGCGAGGCGTCCAGACCCTTGGCGCGCAGGCCGCCGATCAGGCTGGCGGCCATGTTGCCGGCACCGATAAAGGCAATACGAGTTTTGCTCATGTCAGGTCCTTAGAAAAGAAAGTGGTCAAGGCTGGCTGTAGTCGCGGGCGCCGAACAGGGCCGTACCGATACGGACCCATGTGGCGCCTTGGGCGATGGCCGACTCGAGGTCATGGCTCATGCCCATGGAAAGTGTGTCCAGCGGCAGGTTCAGGCTGGCTTGCAGGCTTTGTACGGCCGCAAAAGCGGCATCCTGTTCGGCACGATCATCGGTCGGCTCGGGAATCGCCATCAACCCGCGCAGATTAAGGCGTGGCAATTCGCTGATGGCCTTGGCCAGGGCCGGCAGGTCGGCCGGGGTGCAGCCGGATTTGCTGGCTTCACCGCTGACGTTGACCTGGATGCAGATGTTCAGGGGCGGCAGATCGGCAGGACGTTGTTCGGACAGGCGTTGTGCGATTTTCAATCGATCCACGGAATGCACCCAGGCGAAGTGCTCGGCGATAGCGCGAGTCTTGTTCGATTGAATGGGGCCGATGAAGTGCCAGATCAAGGGCAGGTCGGCCAGTTCGAGCTGTTTGCCCAGGGCCTCCTGCAGGTAGTTCTCGCCAAAGTCGCGCAGGCCGGCGTCGTACGCTTCGCGCAGGGCTTCGGCGGGTTTGGTCTTGCTCACGGCCAGCAGTTGAACGCTGTGCTCATCGCGCTGGGCGGCCAGGGCGGCGGCACGGATGCGTGAACTAACCTGAGCAATGTTGTCTGCTATCGTGGACATTCAATGTGCGCCAGCGGTCTGAAGGTTCGCGGCATTCTACTGGAATTGAGGGGCGCTATGGATATCACTGAACTGCTGGCTTTCAGCGCTAAACAGGGCGCATCCGACTTGCACTTGTCCGCCGGCCTGCCACCGATGATCCGTGTCGACGGCGACGTGCGACGCATCAACCTGCCGGCCCTGGACCACAAACAGGTGCAAGAACTGATCTACGACATCATGAACGACACCCAGCGGGTGGACTTCGAGAAACACCTGGAAACCGATTTTTCCTTTGAGGTGCCCGGTGTGGCGCGCTTCCGGGTTAACGCCTTTAACCAGAACCGTGGCGCAGGCGCCGTGTTTCGGACCATTCCGTCGAAGGTCCTGAGCATGGACGACCTCGGCATGGGTGAGGTGTTTCGAAAAATCACCGACGCGCCGCGCGGGCTGGTGCTGGTGACGGGCCCGACCGGCTCCGGCAAGTCCACCACGTTGGCGGCGATGATCGATTACCTGAACAACCATCGCCATCACCATATCCTCACCATCGAAGACCCGATCGAGTTCGTCCACGAATCGCGCAAATGCCTGATCAACCAGCGCGAAGTGCATCGCGATACGCGCAGTTTCGCCACGGCCCTGCGCTCGGCGTTGCGGGAAGACCCGGACGTGATTCTGGTAGGGGAGATGCGCGACCTGGAAACCATTCGCCTGGCGCTGACCGCCGCCGAGACCGGGCATCTGGTGTTCGGCACGCTGCACACCACCTCAGCGGCGAAAACCATCGACCGGGTGGTGGATGTGTTTCCGGGGGATGAAAAATCGATGGTGCGCTCGATGCTGTCCGAGTCGTTGCTGGCGGTGGTGTCGCAGTCGCTGGTGAAGAAGATCGGCGGCGGGCGGATTGCGGCGCACGAGATCATGCTCGGCACGTCGGCGATCCGTAACCTGATCCGCGAAGACAAGGTCGCGCAGATGTACTCGTCGATTCAGACCGGCGGGAACCTGGGGATGCAGACGCTGGATATGTGCTTGAAGGACTTGGTGACCAAGGGCTTGATCAGCCGCGAGCATGCGCGGGAGAAGGCGCGGTCGCCGGATAATTTTTGAGATGCGGTGTTCTCACGGGGTCCCTTCGCGAGCAGGCTCGCTCCCACAGGATTGATGCAGTCCATGTGGGAGCGAGCCTGCTCGCGAAAGGGCCATCATGCACAAAAAAATCCCGGGGCAGGCCCGGGATTTTCGGATCAGCGCTGAACGACGCGCATCTGATTCGGTTCTTTCGGCAGAACCCGCTTGGCAACCACGTAGTGGCTTTCCCAGTACGGCTTCTTCAGCGTGTCGATGGTCACCGACTTGCCACGACGGGGTGCGTGGATGAAGCGGTCGTTGCCCAGGTAGATGGCAACGTGATTGACCCGACGGCTCTTGATGTTGAAGAAAATCAGGTCGCCCGGCTTCAAATCGCTGCGATCGACTTTCTCGCCGTGACCGCTGGCCATGGCGTTAGAGGTGCGCGGCAGGTCAAACGTGGCGTCGTTGAACGCATATTTCACCAGTCCGCTGCAGTCGAACCCTTTACTTGGGCTGCTGCCGCCCCAACGGTATGGAGTACCGAGGACGTTTACAGCGCGGCTCAGCACGTTGCTGCTGGTCTTGCTCGCCATCGGCGGAACAAGCTTGCTGTTGTCACTCAGCTGGGCCGAGTGTTTTGCATTTTGTTTGTTTTTGCTCGAAGGAGCAGAAACATGGGATTTTGGGGTGTAACCATTAACGTTTGGAAGACGTTGCTCACGATTGGTGGCGTGGGCGGCCAGTGGCATCAAAAGGCAAATGGTTAGCCATGTCTTGAAAAATGGACGCATTAGGCAGGGCTCGAATAGGTGAACGCGCAACTTTATAACAGCTTTTTTTGCCCTTCCGAGGCCGTTGGTCGATTCAACCTGGTGGTCAATGGAACCAAACAAGCGGCAAATGGACGCAATTGTCGGACAGAAGTCAGGTGCTATAAGGCTTTGACGGACATCAAGGTAGCATCTGCCATACGTCGGCAACCTGTAAAAAAGTCACAAAGATTTAAAGAATATTTATCTATCGTGTGAATCGAGGTGCTCCATGAACAGCTATCAACAGTCCGCCGCGCATCAAGATACGCACAGCAAAGTGATCGGATATCTGCTGTGGATTTTCGGCTTTACCGGCGCTCATCGCTTCTATTACGGCAAGCCTGTGACCGGGACGATCTGGTTCTTCACCTTTGGCTTGCTGGGAATTGGCTGGCTGATCGACCTGTTTCTGATTCCGGCAATGGACCGTGAAGCGGATCTTCGGTTCACCGCGGGGCCGATCGAATACAACGTGGCGTGGATTCTGCTGACGTTTCTCGGGGTATTCGGCGTACACCGGATGTATCAGGGGAAGTGGATCAGCGGGTTGCTGTACCTGGTGACGGGCGGGTTGTTCTTTGTCGGGGTGCTCTATGACTTCTGGACGCTGAATGACCAGGTATCCCTGCGCAACGCCCAGAACAGAGGCGCTTTCCAGTAAGCCTTCGCGAGCAGGCTCGCTCCCACAGGGGATTTGTGAACGACACAGATCCAGTGTGGGAGCGAGCCTGCTCGCGATTGAAGGCAACTCGGTTACGCCTGGTGGCTAATCCGCCCATCCACCAAGGTGTAGCGCACCACGCCCGGCAGGCTATGCCCAATGAACGGGCAGTTCTCACCCTTGGACAGCCAGGTTTCACCCGCCACGGTCGACGCCGCAGGGTCGAACAGCACGATATCCGCCGGCCCACCCACCGCCAACTTACCGGCCGGCAAGCGCAATGCTTCGGCAGGCCCGGCACTCAAGCGCGCGAGCAACGTCGGCAGGTCCAGCAAACCATCCTCCACCAGCGTCATTGCCAGCGGCAGCAGCAGTTCAACACTGCTGATGCCCGGCTCTGTCGCGCCGAACGGCGCCAGTTTGGCATCCCGCTCATGCGGTTGGTGATGGCTGGAAATGGCCGAGATCACCCCCGATTTCACCGCCGCACGCAGGCCGTCGCGGTCGGCGCGGGTGCGCAGCGGCGGCTGGACGTGGTAGAGGCTGCTGAAGTCGATCAAGGCTTCGTCCGTCAGGATCAGCTGATACAGCGCGACATCGGCGGTCACCGGCAGCCCACGGGCCTGGGCCTGAGCGATCAGGGCCACGCCGCGAGCGCTGGTGAGCTGGCTGAAGTGCGCGCGTACGCCGCTTTGCTCGACCAGCAACAGGTCTCGGGCCAGGGCCACGGTTTCAGCGGTTTCCGGAATGCCCGGCAAACCGAGAAAACTGGCGGTCGGGCCTTCATGGGCCAGGCCACCTTCGGCCAGGTCGTGGTCCTGCGAGTTGAAAATCACCGTCAGGTCGAACGTCGCCGCGTATTCCAGCGCCCGGCACAGGGTGCGGGTATTGCGGAAGCTGTCCAGGCCGTTGCCGAAGGCCACGCAACCGGCATCGCGCAAGGCCACGAGCTCGGCCAGTTGCTCGCCGTCCAGGCCTTTGCTCAGGGCGCCGATCGGGAAGACTTTGGTGTTGCCGGCTTCACGGGCGCGGTCGAGGATCAATTCGGCCACGGCCGAGGTGTCCAGCACCGGTTTGGTTTTCGGCGGGCAGCACAGGCTGGTCACGCCACCGGCGGCCGCGGCGCGGGTTTCGCTGATGATCGAGCCTTTGCGGCTGTAGCCCGGCTCGCGCAGGGCGACGTTCAGGTCAACCAGCCCGGGAGCGGCCACCAGGCCTTGGGCGTCGAGGGTGTCGACGGCGACAAAACCGGCTGGGGCGGCGCCGAGGGCGACGATCTTGCAGGCTTCAATGTGGATGTCAGTCACTTTATCCAGGCCAGAGGCTGGATCAATTACGCGTGCGCCGAGAATGCTGAGCTTCACTGGGCGTTCTCCTGCTCGAATTGACGTTGCGCAGTCTGCCCGCTCATGGCCATGGACAGCACGGCCATACGAATCGCAATACCGTAGGTGACCTGGTTGAGGATCACCGAGTGCGGACCGTCGGCCACCGCCGACTCAATCTCCACCCCGCGGTTGATCGGCCCCGGGTGCATGACGATGCAATCCGGCTTGGCCCCGGCCAGGCGCGCGGTGGTCAGGCCGAACAGGCGGTAGAACTCGCCCTCGCTCGGCAGCAGGCCACCGGCCATGCGCTCGCGTTGCAGGCGCAACATGATCACCACATCGACGTCTTTGAGGCCTTCGGTCATGTCGGTGTAGACCTTCACGCCGTATTGCTCGATGCCGATCGGCAGCAGGGTTTTCGGGGCGATCACGCGGATGTCCGGGCAGCCGAGGGTTTTCAGCGCGAGCATGTTCGAGCGCGCGACCCGCGAGTGCAGGATGTCCCCGACAATGGCCACCGAGAGGTTTTCGAAGCCGCCCTTGTGCCGACGGATCGTCAGCATGTCGAGCATGCCCTGCGTCGGGTGTGCGTGCCGGCCGTCGCCGCCGTTGATGATCGCCACTTGCGGACAGACATGTTCGGCGATGAAGTGTGCGGCACCGGAGTCACCGTGACGCACGACAAACATGTCGGCGGCCATGGCTTCCAGGTTGCGCAGGGTGTCGAGCAGGGTTTCGCCCTTGCTGGCCGACGAGGTCGACACGTTCAGGGTAATCACGTCTGCCGACAGCCGCTGGGCCGCCAGTTCGAAGGTGGTGCGGGTGCGGGTGGAGTTTTCGAAGAACACGTTGCACACGGTCTTGCCGCGCAGCAACGGGACCTTCTTCACGGCCCGGGCGCCGACTTCGAGGAACGAGTCGGCGGTGTCGAGGATTTCCGTCAGCAGCTCGCGGCGCAAACCGTCGAGCGAGAGGAAGTGGCGCAGCTGGCCCTGATCATTGAGCTGCAGCGGGCGCTTGGTATCTAGAGGCGTCATCGCGAGGGGGACTCTCAATAGGGCGGATTAAAGGGCGAGGTCTTGCAGTTCAAGCTTGAGCTCGGGGCCGGACAGCTTGACCCGCTCATGGGCGGCCAGCGACAGCGTCGCGCCAACTACATTCGGGCTGATCGGCAACTCGCCGGCGTCGAGGTCCAGCAGGCAGACCAGCGTTACGCTGGCCGGGCGGCCGTAGTCGAACAGTTCGTTCATGGCGGCGCGGATGGTCCGGCCGCTCATGAGCACGTCGTCGATCAGCACCAGGTGCTGGCCTTCGATCTCGAACGGCAGCGCCGACGGGCGAACCTGCGGGTGCAGGCCGTTCTGGCTGAAGTCGTCACGGTAGAAGGACACGTCCAGGGTGCCGAGCGGCGCGTCGCTGCCCAGTTCTTCGAGCAACGCCTGGGCGACCCAGACACCGCCGGTACGGATACCGATGTAACGCGGTTCGCTGATGCCACGGTGTTCCAGGTGTGCCTTGAGACGGATCGCCATCTGGCTGATCAGTTCGGCGGGATTGGGCAGGCTCATGGTTGCTCCTTCTTGGGCCCGAGCCGGATGCTGCTTGAAGGGTGGCTCGGGTTGTCGCTATAGAGAGTCGCTTGCGGCGGCTCTTGAGGATTCGTTGCTTCAGGACTCGAACAGTGCGCTGTTTTCGTCGAGCCAGCCTTGCAGCAGCAGGGCGGCGGCGATGGCGTCGACCGGGTTGTCGCGGTAACTGCCTTTTTGCCCGCCGCGATCACGTCGCTCGCCTTTGGCTTCAAACGTGGTCAGGCGTTCGTCGTGGGTATAGAAGGGCAAGTTGTAGCGACCGTTGAGGCGCCGGGCGAATTTTTCCGCGCGCAGGCACATGTCGCTCGGGGTGCCATCCATGTTCAGGGGCAGGCCGACCACCACGGCGTCGGGCTTCCACTCCTTGATCAGGGCTTCGACCTGATTCCAGTCGGGAACGCCGTTCTGCGCCTTCAAGGTGCACAGCTCGCGAGCCTGGCCGGTAATCACCTGGCCGACTGCAACGCCGATCTGTTTGGTGCCGTAGTCAAAACCCAAAATCAGGCGCAGGGCCATCAGGCGTGCCCCGCCTGGCTGGTCAGCAGGCTGAGATTGACGCCCAAATGTTTGGCCGCCGCTTCGAGGCGCAGTTCGCTGCTGGTGTTGAACAGGATGTCGGCGTCGTACGGGCAGGTCAGCCAGGCGTTCTGCGCCAGTTCGGCATCCAGCTGGCCGGCTTCCCAGCCGGCGTAACCGAGGGCGATCAGGCTTTTCGCCGGGCCTACGCCGTCGGCGATGGCGAACAGCACGTCTTGGGAAGTGGAAAGAGACAGTTCGTCTGCCAGATCAACGGTCGCCTGATAGCTCTCGCCCTTGGGATGCAGGACAAAACCACGATCGGTCTGCACCGGGCCGCCGATGAAAATCGGTACATGCCGGCACAGCGCTGGCGGCTCGATGTCCGGGCGCAGCTGCTCGAGGATCTCGGCCAGATTGAGGTCTTGCGGGCGGTTGATCACCAGCCCCATGGCACCATTGGCGGTGTGCTCGACGATGTAAGTCAAGGTGTGCGCAAAGTTCGGGTCGGCCATGTGAGGCATGGCGATCAGGAAGTGATGCTTGAGGTAGCTGGGGCTGACGTTCTTCATGAGCGCTAGTGTGGCGTTGGAGGGGCAAACTGACAAGCTGGGGATGCCGCATTTTGGCAGTCGACACAGATCAAATGTGGGAGCGGGCTTTGTGTGGATCAGTTACTGGAGAGCCTGTCTCCACGCGCAAACTTCCACGTGCGGATGATTTCCAGGCGGTCGATGTCCGAAAGGTCCCCGGTAAACGGCGCAAACGGCGCCGCAAGCCTGACGATCCGCTGCGCCGCCTGATCCAGCAACGGTTGCCCGGACGACTCCAGCACCAGCACTTCATACAGCGAGCCATCGCGGTTGATCGAGACCATCAAGCGCAAATTGCCGTAAATCTGTTGGCGGCGGGCTTCATCGGGGTAGTTGAGGTTGCCGATGCGCTCGACCTTCTTGCGCCATTCGTCCTTATACCAGGCGCCTTTGTCTTTCATGGTCGAGGCCGCGCTCAAGCGGTGGATACGCGGGCGTTTGGCGTACAGCTGTTGTTCGTTGGCCAGTTCCGCTTCGAGGCTGGCGATGTCGCTGGACAGTTGGGAACTGTCAAACGTCGGCGCGGCCACTTCCGCTTTGGTTGTCGGCTTGACCTCTTCGTTCTTGGCCGGGGCTTTTTTCGGCTTCGGTGCGATGGTCGTCACGGCAGCCTTGGGCGGCGCTTCCTGTACTTCAGGCTTGGCGGCGGGCGGTGGCGTGACTTTTTGCACCTTGTTGTCCTGGAACGGCGCGACCTCGGTGGTCTTGGGAATAGCCTTTTTATCCAGGGTGCCGCTGCCTTGCTGATTTTCCTGGGCGAGGAAATCGGCTTTTTCGGGTTTCTTTTCGCTTTTGAAGGTGGCGAGGGTGATTTCCAGGGTTTTGCTGATGGTTTTGGGTTCGACCATCGTAAAGCCGACGCCCAACAGCAAGGCCAGGTGAATCAACGCCGCGAGAAACAGGGTAAAACCGAGGCGATCGGCCGGGCGCACGCCACGATGGGCGAGTTCAGCGGGCAGATCGGACGGGAGCGTCATGACAAGAAGACCAACATCGCGTTTTTCACAGGCCGCGCATGATAACGCAATGTTGATCGTGTCTTGGCTGTTCTATATCAACGAGCCTTGAGCTTCTGATCGATGGCATCCATCAGCAGGCCACCGATGTCGGTGCCGAACGCATTATCAATCTCGCGAATGCACGTCGGGCTGGTGACGTTGATCTCGGTCAGGTGCTCGCCGATCACGTCCAGACCCACGAACAGCAGGCCTTTCTCGCGCAGGGTCGGGCCGACTTGGGCGGCGATCCAGCGATCCTTGTCGGTCAACGGGCGAGCTTCACCACGACCGCCGGCCGCCAGGTTGCCTCGGGTTTCGCCAGCGGCAGGAATGCGCGCCAGGCAATAATCCACCGGCTCGCCGTCGATCATGAGGATACGCTTGTCGCCGTCCTTGATCGCCGGCAGGTACGCCTGGCCCATGATCTGTTGGGTGCCCAGCGCGGTCAGGGTTTCCAGAATCACCGACAGGTTCGGGTCGCCAGCACGGTGACGGAAAATCGAAGTGCCGCCCATGCCGTCCAGCGGCTTGAGGATCACGTCGCCGTGCTTGGCGGCGAATTCACGCAGCACATCGGCGCGACGGCTGACCACGGTCGGCGGCGTGCATTGAGGGAACAGCGTGGCGAACAGCTTTTCGTTGCAGTCACGCAGGCTCTGCGGTTTGTTGACCACCAGCACGCCGGCGCGCTCGGCCTGCTCCAGCAGGTAGGTGGAGTACACGAACTCCATGTCGAACGGCGGATCCTTGCGCATCAGGATCACGTCCAGATCGCTCAGCAGCGCGTCGGTCTCGGCTTCGAGTTCGAACCATTTTTCCGGGTTGGCGAAGACTTTCAGCGGTCGCATCCGCGCCCGTGCTTCACCTTCGCCCTGGTACAAATCGCGCTGTTCCATATAGAACAGTTCCCAGCCGCGCTTCTGCGCGGCTAGCAGCATGGCCAGCGAGCTATCCTTTTTATAGGAGATGCTGGCAATAGGATCCATGACAATCCCGACGCGAACGCTCATGGGTTTTTCCTCGAAAATGAATGGTCCAAACGGACATGAAAAAGTGGCGTCAGAGTGGCGCTGAGTGTGTTCCCGGTCAAGGAAAAACCACCGCAAAGACCGGCCGATAGATTGCATTTGGAGACTGTGCTAAAAAGGCTGCCATGCCGTGCTGGCCCTTGAGCATCAAGGGTTCCAGCCACCAAACGGACAATTTGTTTCGCAAAGGCGACGGTAGAGCATTTATGGATCAGCATTCCAGCGCCTTGAAGGTCATGGTGATCGACGATTCGAAGACGATTCGTCGTACCGCCGAAACGCTGTTGAAGAATGTGGGTTGTGAAGTCATTACGGCCATCGACGGTTTCGATGCGCTGGCCAAGATTGCCGATAACCATCCCGGCATCATCTTTGTCGACATCATGATGCCGCGTCTGGATGGCTATCAGACCTGCGCTTTAATCAAGAACAACAGTGCGTTCAAGTCCACGCCAGTGATTATGCTGTCGTCCAAGGACGGGCTGTTCGACAAGGCCAAGGGGCGCATCGTCGGCTCCGACCAGTTTTTGACCAAGCCTTTCAGCAAGGAAGAACTGCTGAACGCGATCCAGGCCCATGTTCCGGGCTTCGCCGCCGTTTTGCCGCAGTAGGACACGCACAGTGACGCTCGGCCAACGGGCCCGGCGTCGACAAGAATGGGGAAGACCATGGCACGTATTCTGATCGTCGATGATTCGCCGACCGAAATGTACAAACTGACCGGCATGCTGGAAAAGCACGGTCACGAAGTGTTGAAAGCCGAGAACGGCGCCGACGGCGTGGCCCTGGCCCGTCAGGAAAAACCTGACGCCGTGCTGATGGACATCGTCATGCCTGGCCTCAACGGTTTTCAGGCAACCCGCCAGTTGACCAAAGACCCGGACACCGGGCACATCCCGGTGATCATCATCACCACCAAGGATCAGGAAACCGACAAGGTCTGGGGGACGCGCCAGGGCGCCAAGGACTACCTGACCAAACCGGTCGATGAAGAGACCCTGATCAAAACCCTCAACAACGTCCTGGCCGGTTGATCGTCGGGCCATGACCGAGTCGCTGACGGCTTTCGAACTGCTGCTGCAGATCGACCAGCGCTGTCGTCTGCTGGCGGCGGACCTGCCGTCGCAACCGACCCGCCAGGACAGCTGGAGCGGCATCGGTTTTCGCATGGGCGAAGAGTGGTACGTCGCGCCCATGGGCGAGGTCAGCGAAGTCCTGCATGAACCGCGTTTCACTCAGTTGCCGGGCGTCAAATCCTGGGTCAAAGGGGTCGCCAACCTGCGTGGGCGACTGCTGCCGATCATGGATCTGTGCGGTTTCTTTGGCCACGAAGTCTCGGCGCCGCGCAAGCAGCGGCGGGTGTTGGTGGTGGAACATAACGAGGTGTTTGCCGGGTTGCTGGTCGACGAAGTCTTCGGCTTGCAGCACTTTGCCCAAGACACCCTGGAACCGGCAGATCAGGCGAGCGGGCCGATGTCGGCGTTCGTCAAAGGCCGGTTCCAGCGCGAGCAGGCCTGGCAAGTGTTCAGCCCGTTTGCGCTGGCGCAGTCGCAAGGCTTTATGCACGTGGCGGTTTGATCCAGTGGGAGCAAGCTCCCTCGCCACAGGTTCTTCGGCGGGTTCTAAAGGTTGGTTAACAGGCGAGGACCGATGATAAAAGCAAAAACAGGCAAGCCAGAAGGATCGCGCAGCCGCTCGCAGATCATCGTGCTGTTTATCGCGCTGATCGTGTTCATCATGCTGCTGTTCGCCAACTTCGCTTACCTCAATACCCAGGCGACGTACGACAAACAGTACATCGGCCACGCCGGCGAGCTGCGCGTGCTCTCCCAGCGCATCGCCAAAAACGCCACCGAAGCCGCCGCCGGCAAAGCGGCTGCGTTCAAGCTGCTCAGCGATGCGCGCAACGACTTTGCCTTGCGTTGGGGTTACCTGAAGAAGGGCGACCCGGCCACCGGCCTGCCGCCCGCGCCGTCCACCGTGCGCCCGGAAATGCGCGCCGTGCAGCTCGATTGGGAACGCCTGCTGAAAAACACCGACGCCATTCTCTCCAGCGAACAGACCGTGCTGTCGCTGCATCAGGTTGCCGCGACACTCGCCGAAACCGTCCCGCAGTTGCAGGTCGAGTACGAAAAAGTCGTCGAGATCCTCCTGCAACGGGGCGCCCCGGCGGCTCAGGTGGCGATGGCCCAGCGTCAATCGCTGCTGGCCGAGCGCATTTTGGGCGCAGTGAACACCGTGCTGTCCGGCGACGAAAACTCGCAGCAGGCCGCCGATGCCTTCGGCCGCGACGCCGCGCGTTTTGGTCAGGTGCTCAACGGCATGCTTCAGGGCAACGTCGCACTGCGCATCAGTCAGGTCGAGGACCGCGACGCGCGCGCCCGGTTGAGCGAGATTTCCGAACTGTTCGAATTCGTCTCGGGCTCGGTGGATGAAATCCTCGAAACCTCGCCCGAACTGTTCAAGGTCCGTGAGTCGGCCACCAACATTTTTACCCTGTCGCAGACCCTGCTCGACGAAGCCTCGCACCTGGCCACCGGTTTCGAAAACCTCGCCGGCGGGCGCAACACCGACACCATCGGCGGCTACGTATTGGGTTTGCTGGCGCTGATGTCGATCATCCTGATCGGTCTGGTGATGGTGCGCGAAACCAACCGCCAGCTTCAGGAAACCGCCGAGAAGAACGAACGCAACCAGAACGCGATCATGCGCCTGCTGGACGAAATCGAAGACCTCGCGGACGGCGATTTGACCGTCACCGCCTCGGTGACGGAAGACTTCACCGGGACCATCGCCGACTCGATCAACTATTCCGTCGACCAATTGCGCGACCTGGTGGCGACCATCAACCTCACTGCCGGCCAGGTCGCCGCCGCCGTGCAGGAAACCCAGGCCACCGCCATGCACCTGGCGCAGGCCTCGGAGCATCAGGCACAGCAGATTTCCGAAGCCTCCACGGCCATTAACGACATGGCCCAGTCCATCGATCAGGTCTCGGCCAACGCTGCCGAATCGTCGGCGGTGGCCGAGCGCTCGGTGGAAATTGCCAACAAGGGCAACGAGGTGGTGCACAACACCATCCACGGCATGGACAACATTCGCGAGCAGATTCAGGACACCGCGAAACGCATCAAGCGTCTGGGTGAGTCTTCCCAGGAAATTGGCGACATCGTCAGCCTGATCGATGACATTGCCGACCAGACCAACATCCTCGCGCTTAACGCGGCGATTCAGGCGTCGATGGCCGGTGACGCCGGGCGTGGTTTTGCGGTGGTCGCCGACGAGGTGCAGCGCCTGGCCGAGCGCTCGTCCGCCGCCACCCGACAAATTGAAACCCTGGTGCGGGCGATCCAGACTGATACGAATGAAGCGGTTATTTCCATGGAGCAGACCACCACCGAAGTGGTGCGTGGCGCACGGCTGGCGCAGGATGCCGGTGTGGCCCTGGAAGAAATCGAAGGCGTATCTAAGACCCTCGCCGCGTTGATCCAGAGTATTTCCAACGCGGCGCAGCAACAAACCTCTTCGGCCGGGCAGATTTCCCTGACGATGAACGTGATTCAACAGATCACCTCGCAGACCTCGTCCGGCTCCACTGCCACCGCCGAGAGCATCGGCAACCTGGCGAAAATGGCCAGTCAGCTGCGGCGTTCGGTGTCCGGCTTCACCTTGCCGGCCGCCAAGGCGCAGGCGGCAGACAAAGCGTGAACCGTCCACAGGCGTATGATTTTTGATTGGCGTAGGGACTGGAGTGGTTATGGGTGATCGGCACGACTATGTGGCCCTTGAGTGGGTCAAAGGCGAGATTGCCGAAACGCTGAAGCTGGCTCATCAAGCCATCGAAACCCTGCTTGATGACCCGCAGGCGTTGTACGCCTTGAGCGATTGCCTGGCGTACATCCATCAGGTTCACGGCAGTTTGCAGATGGTCGAATTCTACGGCGCGGCGTTACTCGCCGAAGAGATGGAACAGTTGACCAGCGCCTTGCAGCACGACCGCGTCAGCCATCGTGATGAGGCGCTGCACCTGTTGCTGCAAGCCCTCGGGCAACTGCCGATTTACCTCGACCGGGTGCAAAGTGCGCGCCGGGACTTGCCCTTGGTGGTGTTGCCGCTGCTCAACGATTTGCGCAGTGCCCGGGGTGAAACCCTGCTCTCGGAAACCAGCCTGTTCAGTCCGCAACTGGCGGATCTGCCGCCGTTGGACGAAGCTTCACTGACCCGGCTGGAGCCTGCGGACTTCGACAATGTGCTGCGCAAATTACGCCAGATGCTGCAGGTGGCGCTGGTCGGGTTGCTGCGCGAGCAAGATGACCAGACCCACCTCGATTACCTGGCGAGGGTTTTTTCACGCCTCGAAGGGCTGTGCGCAGGGGCGCCCCTGAGCCCGTTGTGGCAAGTCGCCTCAGCGCTGGTCGAAGGCATGCGCGCCGGCGTGATCGCCAACAGTCCGGCGTTACGCAGCCTGTTCAAGGAGGCCGACCATGAGCTCAAGCGTCTGCTGGAGCAAGGCTTCCACGGCATCAATCAACCGGCACCGCCGGAGCTGCTCAAGAGTTTGCTGTTCTACATTGCCAAGGCCGACCATCCCACCGGGCAGATGCTGACCATGAAAGATCGCTACTCACTGGACGATGCGTTGCCCGACAGCGCGATGGTCGATGAAGAACGGGCGCGACTGGCCGGCCCCGACCGTGATGCCATGCGTTCGGTACTGGCTGCGCTCTGTGAAGAACTGGTGCGGGTCAAGGAACGCCTCGACCTGTTCGTGCGCAGCGACCGCCAGCACACTTCGGACCTCGACAGCCTGCTGGCGCCACTGCGGCAGATCGCCGACACCCTGGCGGTGCTGGGGTTTGGTCAGCCGCGCAAAGTCATCATCGATCAACTGGCGGTGGTACTGAGCCTGGTTCAGGGCCAGCGCGAACCGAACGACGCGATCCTCATGGACGTCGCGGGCGCCTTACTCTATGTCGAAGCCACCCTGGCCGGCATGGTCGGCACCGTGGAACCCGAGAGCCGGGAAGAAAGCCGCCTGCCGACCACCGACCTGACGCAGATCCACCAGATCGTCATCCGCGAAGCGCGCATCTGCCTGCAAGAAGCCAAGGATATGATCGTCGACTACATCGACGCCGACTGGGATCGTCAGCATCTGCAGGCGTTGCCTGCGTTGCTGACCCAGGTGCGCGGCGCGTTGGCGATGATTCCGTTGAGCCGGGCGGCGAGCCTGATCGAAACCTGCAATCACTTCATCCGCGAGCATTTGCTGCTGGAGCCGGATCAACCCGGTTGGCAGGAACTGGACAGCCTCGCAGACGTGATTTCCAGCATCGAGTATTACCTCGAACGCCTGAGCGACGACCCCGAGGCACCGGGCGAAAAACTGCTCGATGTCGCCGAAAAAAGCCTGGCAGCGCTCGGGTTTTTCCCCAGCGAACTGCACGTGCCGATGCTCGACGATGTGCTCAGCCCAAGTGAAGCCCAGGTGATGCAGGACCAGCAGGAACTCGATGACCCCGAGATCGTGCAGTCGCTGGCCGATGTGCTGGCCAGTCCCGTGTCCTCAGTCAATCCACCGGCCCTGACCACGCCGGGCAGCCTGTTACCGCCGCCCGCCGACGAAGAACCGGTGGACGATGAGCTGCGTGAAGTCTTTCTCGAGGAGACCGATGAAGTCCTCGATATTCTCCATGAATACTTGCCGCGTTGGGCCGCCAACCCCGACGACAAACCCGCCCTGAGCGAATTGCGCCGCGCCTTCCACACGTTGAAAGGCAGTGGCCGGATGGTCCGGGCACTGGTATTGGGCGAGCTGGCATGGGCGGTGGAAAACCTGCTCAACCGCGTGCTGGAAGACAGCGTTCCGCCGGGCGCCGCCGTGCAGCAACTGCTCACCGACGCGCTGGATTTACTGCCGGAACTGGTAGCCGAGTTCGCCGGCAATGCCCAGAGGCAACGCAACGATGTCGACCAGTTGGCGGCGCGTGCGCACGCCCTCGCCAAGGGCGATGCGCCGGCCAGCGATGAAGACACACAGGACGTCGCGGCCCTCGACCCGTTGTTGCTGGAGATCTTCCGCAAAGAAGCCGAAACCCACCTGGCCAGCCTCAACCGCTTTCTCGATCAGGCCGCCGAGCATGTACCGCTGCAGGCCAGCGACGAGTTGCAGCGCGCCTTGCACACGCTCAAGGGCAGCGCCTCGATGGCCGGGGTCTTGCCGATTGCCGAGCTGGCGACGCCGCTGGACCAACTGGCCCGCGAATACAAGGCGCACCTGATCGCGCTGGACCTGGACGAAGTCGAGTTGTTGCTGGAAGCCGAAGGGCTGTTCCGGCTCGGCTTGCGCCAGCTCAAGACCGATCCGCTGGCCGAGATTCGCGGTGCCCGCTCATTGATCGAGCGCACCCAGGCGTTGCTCGCCGAACGTCTGCAATCGCTGTTGAGCACACCCAATACCGCGCTGCGAACCAAACGTGATCCGCAGCTGATCAACAACTTCCTGGCCCAGGGCATGGACATCCTGCTGGACGCCGAAAGCCTGTTGCAGCGCTGGCAGCAGCATCCCGGCGAACGTCAGGAGCTGACCGCGCTGCTCGATGAGCTGACCACCCTCGGCGAAGGCGCGCACCTCGCCGACCTGCACCCTGTGGACGCCCTCTGTGAAGCCTTGCTCGACCTGTATGGCGCGGTGGAAGAGAGCAGCCTGGCGGTCAGCGAACGGTTTTTCCATGAGGCACAAAGTGCTCACGAAGCGCTGATCAACATGCTCGACGAACTGGCTGCCGGCCAGGAAGTCAGCCCGCAACCGGAACGCATCCGGGCCTTGCGCGGTTTGCTCGATGAAAGTCTGGATCCGTCGTCCATGGGCCTGATTCGCAGTGATGGCAGCCGGACCCTGAGCATTCGCGAACTGGGCAGCGCCACCGCCGAACTGGAGCAGGCCGCGACCCAGGTGGATCTGGACGACGAAATCGTTTCGATCTTCCTCGAAGAAGCCGTGGATATCCTCGAAAGCGCCGGCCAGGCCCTGCACCGCTGGCTGAGTGATCCGGACAACGCCGCACCGCTGTCGTCCTTGCAGCGCGATTTGCACACGCTCAAGGGCGGGGCGCGGATGGCTGAAGTCGAGCCGGTCGGCGACCTCGCGCACGAATTGGAAAGCCTTTACGAAGGCTTGGTGGACCGCCGTTACACCCACAGCGAAACCCTGGCGCAGTTGCTGCAACAGAGCCATGACCGGCTCGCGGTGCTGCTGGAGCAGCTACAGAATCAACAATCGCTGGGGACGCCGAGCGAGTTGATCGAGGCGATTCGCCAGTTTCGCCAAGGCAACGTCAACGCCGCCGAAGTGACGGAGCCCGCGCCGGTCAAGGATTCGCCGGGGCATGATCCCGAGTTGCTGGAAATCTTCCTCGAGGAAGGTTTCGACATCATCGAAAACTCCGGCGCCGCCCTCGTGCGCTGGCAAGCAGAACCGTCGAGCCGGCAGGAAATCGAAACCCTGCTGCGTGACCTGCACACGCTCAAGGGCGGTGCACGCATGGTCGAAATCGGCCCGATTGGCGACCTGGCCCACGAGCTGGAATTTCTCTACGAAAGCCTGTCGGCGGGCACCCTGCAACCGAGTGCGGCGTTGTTCACCTTGCTGCAAAGCAGTCACGACCGCCTGGCGCAGATGCTCGATGCGACCCGTGCCGAACAGCCCTTGCCGCCGGCTGACCGGCTGATCGACGCGATCAAGAACTTCAGCCATCCGGCCGTGCTCCAGCCGACCGTTGTCGCGCCTGTCGCCGCCAAGCCCGAGGCGCCCGCGCTGCAAGCCGACGCGGGCGCCGACATGGTCAAGGTCTCGGCGGAGCTGCTCGACGACCTGGTCAACCTGGCCGGTGAAACCTCGATCTTCCGCGGCCGTATCGAACAGCAGGTCAACGATGCGCGCGTCACCCTGAGCGAGATGGAAACCACCATCGAGCGGATGCGCGACCAATTGCGTCGGCTCGATACCGAAACCCAGGGGCGGATTCTCAGCCGCCAGCAAGTCGACGCCGAACGCCTGGGCTACGAAGAATTCGACCCGCTGGAAATGGACCGCCACTCGCAATTGCAGCAACTGTCGCGGGCGTTGTTCGAGTCGGCTTCTGACTTGCTGGACCTGAAGGAAACCCTCGACCGGCGCAATCAGGATGCGGAGAACCTGCTGCAACAGCAGGGCCGCATCAATACCGAGTTGCAAGAAGGCCTGATGCGCACGCGCATGGTGCCGTTCGAACGGATGCTGCCGCGTTTGAAGCGCATCGTTCGGCAGGTCTCCAGCGAGCTGGGCAAAGACGTGGAATTCATCGTCGGCAACGCTGAAGGCGAGATGGACCGCAACGTCCTCGAACGCATGGCGCCGCCGCTGGAGCACATGCTGCGCAACGCCGTGGACCATGGGCTGGAATCGGCCGAGGTGCGCATCGCCGCCGGCAAACCAGCCAAGGGACGGATCACCCTCGACTTGTCCCGCGAGGGCGGCGACATGATTTTCGATATCCGCGACGACGGTGCCGGCGTGCCGCTGGACGCTGTGCGGCGCAAGGCGATCAAGCGTGGTTTGCTCGCCGAAGATGCGGATATCAGCGACCGCGACGTGTTGCAGTTCATCCTGCAACCGGGGTTTTCCACGGCCGAGAAGATCACCCAGATTTCCGGGCGTGGCGTCGGCATGGACGTGGTCCATGAAGAAGTCCGCCAGCTCGGCGGCACCATGGTCATCGACTCGGTGCCGGGGCAGGGCGTGCATTTCCGCATACGTCTGCCGTTCACCGTGTCGGTCAACCGTGCGTTGATGGTGCAGTGTTTTGAGGACCAATACGCGATCCCGCTGAACACCATCGACGGCATCGTCCGCGTGCTGCCCAACGAACTTGAAGGGCATTACCGACTCGATCCTCCGCGGTACAAATACGCCGGGCAGGACTATGAGTTGTGCTACCTCGGCGAGCTGCTGAAAACCAGCACCCGCCCGAAACTGCTGGGCCAAAGCCTGCCGTTGCCGGTGTTGCTGGTGCAGTGCAACGAGCGTCACATTGCGGTGCAGGTCGACTCCATGGCCGGCACCCGCGAGATCGTGGTGAAAAGCCTCGGCCCGCAATTCGCCGCGGTGCAGGGCTTGTCCGGGGCGACGATTCTGGGAGATGGCCGGGTGGTGCTGATTCTCGATCTGTTGGCGCCGATCCGCGCCATGCAGGCGCCGTCGCCGCAACGGGCGCAGACCCAGGACACCGAGGTCGAGCCGCACAAGCCCTTGCTGGTGCTGGTGGTCGATGACTCGGTGACCGTGCGCAAGGTCACCAGTCGCTTGCTCGAACGCCACGGCATGAACGTGCTGACCGCCAAGGACGGGGTCGACGCCATGTTGCTGCTCGAAGAACACATGCCGGACGTGATGCTGCTGGACATCGAAATGCCGCGCATGGACGGCTTCGAAGTCGCGACCCAGGTGCGCGCCGACGAGCGCTTGCAACACCTGCCGATCATCATGATCACCTCACGCACCGGCCAGAAACACCGCGACCGCGCGATGGCCATTGGCGTCAACGATTACCTCGGCAAGCCGTACCAGGAATCGGTGCTGCTGGAAAGCATCGCCCTGTGGAGCAAATCCCATGCTTGAGCATCGCACCAGCAACCTCACAGGCCTGTTGCTGCCCTTGGCCGACCGCAACCTGATCGTGCCCAACGTCGCGGTGGCGGAGCTGATCGACTATCAACCGGGGGCGTTCGACCTCGATACGCCACCGTGGTACCTGGGGCTAGTGAAGTGGCGGGACCGGCAGATTCCGTTGCTGAGTTTTGAATCGGCGTGTGGCCAGAAAATTGTTATTGGCGAGCGGGCGCGGATCGTGATTCTCAACGCGCTGGGCGGACGGCCGACGTTGAAGTTCATTGCGTTGCTGGTGCAGGGGATTCCTCGGTCGTACAAGCTCGACAGCCAATTGAGTTATGTCGACGTGCCGCTGTGTTCGCTGGAGCAGGCAGCGGTGCAGGTGGGCGAGCAAGTGGCCAAAGTGCCGGACTTGCTGGCGCTTGAAGAGTTACTGGTGAGTGCCGGATTGGTTTGACGGGCCCCTTCGCGAGCAGGCTCGCTCCCACAGGGGTTTTGTGTACGCCGCAGATCCAATGTGGGAGCGAGCCTGCTCGCGAAGGCAGCATTCAATACACCGCAGACCTGACTGGACAAATCTGTGGCGAGGGGCTTGCTCCCGCTGGGTCGCGAAGCGGCCCCAAATCCTGCAATCGAGGTGTATCAGGTGCACCCTGCGTAATGGTTTTACGACTGCTACGCAGCCGAGCGTGAGCAAGCTCCCTCGCCACAGGGGAGTGTTCGTTACGGTGAGCGTAACGATCCGACGCTGCGCTTGATTGATGCCCCCACCCAACACTCTTAAGGTGACTCCACGACAGCGAACCCGTGGAGTGGTCATGACAACAACAATATCCCCCGACTCGCGATGGACGCGGCGGCGCAGCGAAAAGCAGCGGCGTCTGGCGTTGGTCAAGGATCTTGCCGACGGTGTGGTGCTGCCCACCGACAACATCGTCGCGGCGCTGGAAGCCTTGATCCTGCCCGGCGACCGCGTGGTGCTGGAAGGCAATAACCAGAAGCAGGCGGATTTCCTCTCCCGCTCCCTGGTCAAGGCTGATCCCGCCAAGCTGCACGACTTGCACATGATCATGCCCAGCGTCGGCCGTGCCGAGCATCTGGACCTGTTCGAACGCGGCATCGCCCGCAAGCTCGACTTTTCCTTCGCCGGTACGCAAAGCCTGCGCATCAGCCAGTTGCTGGAAGATGGCTTGCTGGAAATCGGCGCGATCCACACTTACATCGAGCTCTATGCGCGGCTGGTGGTCGACCTGATTCCCAACGTCGTGCTCTCGGCCGGTTTCATGGCCGACCGCGCCGGCAACATCTACACCGGCGCCAGCACCGAAGACACTCCGGCACTGATCGAACCCGCCGCGTTCAGCGACGGCATCGTCATCGTTCAGGTCAACCAGTTGGTCGACGATGTCAGCGACTTGCCGCGTGTCGATATCCCCGCCTCGTGGGTCGACTTTGTGGTGGTGGCCGACAAGCCGTTCTACATCGAACCGCTGTTCACCCGCGACCCACGGCACATCAAGCCTGTGCACATCTTGATGGCGATGATGGCGATCCGCGGCATCTACGAAAAACACAACGTTCAGTCCCTGAACCACGGCATCGGTTTCAACACCGCCGCCATCGAGTTGATCCTGCCGACCTATGGCGAATCCCTCGGCCTCAAAGGCAAGATCTGCCGCAACTGGACGCTCAATCCGCACCCGACCCTGATCCCGGCGATTGAAAGCGGCTGGGTCGAAAGTGTGCATTGCTTCGGCACCGAACTCGGCATGGAAAACTACATCGCCGCGCGGCCGGATGTGTTCTTCACCGGGCGTGACGGCTCGCTGCGTTCCAATCGGATGTTCAGCCAGCTCGCCGGGCAATACGCGGTGGACCTGTTCATCGGCGCCACGCTGCAAGTCGACGGCGACGGTCATTCCTCCACCGTGACCCGCGGACGCCTCGCCGGTTTTGGCGGTGCGCCGAACATGGGCCACGACCCGCGCGGTCGTCGGCACGGCACGCCGGCCTGGCTCGACATGCGTCACACCGACGGGCCAGAACCGCTGCTTGAACGCGGTAAAAAATTAGTGGTGCAAATGGTCGAGACCTTCCAGGAGGGCGGCAAACCGACCTTCGTCGAAACCCTCGACGCCATCGACGTGGCGAAGAAAAGCGGCATGCCGCTGGCGCCGATCATGATTTACGGCGACGACGTCACCCACCTGCTGACTGAAGAAGGCATCGCGTATCTGTACAAGGCGCGCTCGCTGGAAGAACGCCAGGCGATGATCGCCGCCGTCGCCGGGGTGACCGCCATTGGCCTGCGCCACAATCCCAAAGACACCGCACGCATGCGCCGCGAAGGCTTGATTGCCTTGCCCGAAGACCTCGGCATCCGCCGCACCGACGCCACCCGCGAACTGCTCGCCGCGAAAAGCGTGGCGGATCTGGTCGAGTGGTCCGGTGGCCTCTACAACCCGCCCGCCAAGTTCAGGAGCTGGTAATGCACGCACTCAACCTGCAACCGAAAACTCTGACCCTGGCGGAACGGCTCGCCGATTTGGCGGTGGATGCGCTGATCGACGAAGCAGACCTGTCGCCGAAACCGGCGCTGGTCGACCGTCGTGGCAACGGCGCGCACACCGATTTGCACCTGGGGCTGATGCACGCCTCGGCGTTGTCACTCTGGTCTGCGTTCAAGGAGATGGCCGAAGCCGCTATTGAATGTGGCGAAATCGGTTTGCCGCTGCGTGAAGCGGTGGGACGGATTGGCCGGGAAGGGGAACAAGCGATGCTCGCCACCACGGGTGGGGTGAATACCCATCGCGGGGCGATCTGGGCCTTGGGCCTGTTGGTCACGGCTGCCGCGCTGGACAGCTCGGACACCCAGCCCGGTGCCGTCACTTTGCGCGCTGCACGTCTTGCGCTGCTTGATGACCGCTATGCGCCACGTCCATTGAGCCACGGCGCCCAAGTCGCCCAACGTTACGGCGCTCGCGGTGCCCGTGAAGAAGCGCAGCTGGGCTTTCCTTCGGTGGTGCAACGGGCCTTGCCACAACTCAAACACAGCCGCGCCGCCGGCCACGGTGAACAGAACGCCCGTCTCGATGCCTTGCTGGCGATCATGACCCGACTGGCTGACACCTGCGTGCTCTACCGTGCCGGCGAACAAGGCCTGCACACCATGCAACTCGGCGCGCAAGCCGTGCTCGATGCGGGTGGCAGTGCCAGTCTTGCCGGTCGCCGCCGTTTGCATGAGCTGGATGAACAATTAATCGCGTTGAATGCCTCGCCCGGTGGTGCTGCCGACTTGCTCGCCGCCTGCCTGTTTATCGACCGCCTCGAGTCCGGAGCTTTCTGATGGAAACCTTATCCTTTGAATTCCCCGCCGGGCAGCCGCCACGCGGTCGCACGCTGGTGGGTTGTGTCGGCTCGGGCGATCTGGAAGTGCTGATCGAACCGGGTCAGGCCGGCAAGCTGACCATCAACGTGCAGACCTCGGTCAATGGCGCGCAGCAGCGCTGGCAGCATCTGTTCGCGCGGATGTTCGACGGTCAGACACCGCCGGCGATGGACATCGCCATCCATGACTTCGGCGCGACACCGGGCGTGGTGCGCTTGCGTCTGGAGCAAGGTTTTGAGGAGATCGGTCATGACTAATCTCCTGCAGCCATCCCTGCAAAGACGCAGCTTCATCGAACTCGGCGCCCGGCAACGCGCAAAAGCCTTGCTCGACCCCGGCACCTTCCGCGAGTTGCTCGACCCGTTTCAACGCGTCATGTCGCCGTGGCTGGAGCGCCAGGGCGTGGTGCCGCAAGCCGATGACGGCGTGGTGATCGCCAAGGGCAGCATCGGTGGTTTGCCGGTGGTGATCGCCGCCATCGAAGGCGCCTTCCAGGGCGGCAGTCTTGGTGAAGTCGGCGGGGCGAAGATGGCGGGCGCGCTGGAACTGGCCGCCGAAGACAACCGTAACGGCATTCCAACTTGCGCTGTACTGCTGCTGGAAACCGGCGGCGTGCGCTTGCAGGAAGCCAACCTCGGGTTGGCGGCGATTGCCGATATTCATGCGGCGATTGTCGACCTGCGCCAATACCAACCGGTGATTGGTGTGGTGGCCGGTAGCGTCGGCTGCTTTGGCGGTATGTCGATTGCCGCCGGGTTGTGCAGCTATTTGCTGGTGACCCAGGAAGCGCGTCTGGGTCTGAACGGTCCGCAAGTCATCGAACAGGAAGCCGGTCTTGAGGAATACGACTCCCGCGACCGTCCTTTCATCTGGAGCCTGACCGGGGGTGAACAGCGTTTCGCCAGCGGTCTGGTGGATCGTTATGCCGCCGACGATGTGGCGCAGATTCAGCAATACGTCAGTGAATTGCTGCAGCAGGGGTTGCCGACGCAACAACGCAGTCGTCAGGCTGATCTGTACCTGCAACGGCTGGCCCGTCTGGACGCCGCGCCGCAAATCGAACCGGCGACGGTTCGCGATCTGTATCAAGGAGCGCGCTCATGAGCACCTATTCGCTGAGAGGTTTGAACTGGTTCAACGCCTTGAGTGCCGGGACGAAACCGGTCGAAGGTTTGCCGGCTTCATTGAAGGTGGCCGATGGTGTGCTGGGTGATCAACCTGTGCGGTTTATCGCGGTGGTGGCGGATCCCGACAATCGTTTTGTCCGTGCGCGTAACGGTGAGGTCGGTTTGCTGGAAGGGTGGGGCTTGGCGAAAGCGGTGGATGAAGTGATCGCCGCTGATGTGGATAAGCCGCACAAGCGCGCCGTGATCGCCATCGTCGATGTGCCGAGCCAGGCCTATGGCCGACGCGAAGAAGCCCTCGGCATTCATCAGGCATTGGCCGGTGCGGCAGACAGTTATGCCCGTGCCCGGTTGGCGGGTCACGCGGTGATTGGTTTGCTGGTGGGCAAGGCGATGTCCGGGGCATTTCTGGCCCATGGGTATCAGGCCAATCGGCTGATCGCCCTGCGTGATCCTGGGGTGATGGTGCATGCGATGGGCAAGGCTTCGGCGGCGCGAGTGACCTTGCGCAGCGTTGAAGAACTTGAAGCGTTGGCCGCCAGTGTGCCGCCGATGGCCTATGACATCGACAGCTATGCCAGTCTCGGTTTGCTGTGGGAAACCCTGTCGGTGGAACAGATTGAGCAGCCGACGGCGGCCGATCTGGCGCGGGTGACGGAATGCCTGAACCAGGCGATTGGCGATGTGGCTGCCAGCGGTCGCGATCTGAGCAGCCGTTTGGGCGCAAGCAACCGTGCCGCTTCGAGCAAGGTTCGCCAACTCCTGAGAGCGCAGTGGTGAACACGCCTCTGGCCCACGATCTGCTCTGGGGCATGACCCCGGAGCAGTTGCCTGCGGATGCGCCTGCGTGGGTGACCGAGTCCCTGAGCGCGGGCCATCCCGTGGTGGTTCGGCGCGCGTTGAGCGCGGCGGGTCTGGTCGCGGTCGGCGTGCGTGGGCGTTTGCGTGAACAACGTTTTGCGACGCTGATGCCGGTCAATGGCATTCAGCGTCGGGTCAAACCGGAAGACCTTTGCCAGGTCTCGATTGATCGGGATTTGCCGGCCGTGCGCGCCCTCAATCATCTGCGGCCGATACTCGATGACTGTGGTTGGGTGTGGGGTGTCAGCGGCAGTGCCGGGTTTGAATTGGCCAGCGGGTTTGCGGCGTTGCACGAGGGCAGCGATCTCGACTTGATCCTGCGCACGCCGCAAGCGCTGGGCCGTTCCGAGGCGCTGGCACTGGTGAAGATTCTGCAGGCTGCCGAGTGCCAGGTGGACATGCAGTTGCAGACACCGTTCGGTGCTGTGGCCCTGCGCGAATGGGCCGGTTCGGCTCATCGTGTGTTGCTGAAAAATGCCAGCGAAGCCTGTCTGGTGCTTGATCCGTGGAACCCGCAGGAGCAAGCGGCGTGAGCAGTTTGCTGGTGTTCCCGGGCCAAGGCGCGCAGCAGCCGGGCATGCTCCAGCGTTTGCCTCGCGAAACGCTGAACGAGGCGAGTGACGTGTTGGGTGAAGACGTTTTACGGCTCGATTCTGCAGAAGCGTTGAAGGCAACTCGGGCGGTTCAGCTTTGCCTGTTGATCGCCGGAGTCGCGGCTTCTCGTCAACTGGCCATGGCGCCGGATTACGCGGCCGGATTGTCCATCGGCGCTTACCCGGCAGCGGTGGTGGCCGGTGCCTTGAGCTTCGGCGATGCGCTGCGTCTGGTCAGCCTGCGCGGTGAGTTGATGCAGCAGGCTTATCCACAGGGCTACGGCATGACTGCGATCATCGGTCTGGAATTATCCACAGTGGAAAGTTTGCTGGCGCAGGTTCACAGCGTCGACACGCCGGTTTACCTGGCCAACATCAACGCCGATAACCAGGTGGTGATTGCCGGCAGCGACGAGGCCATGAAAGCGGTGGCGGCGTTGGCGAAAGGTCAGGGTGCAGGTCTGGCCAAGCGGCTGGCGGTCAGCGTGCCTTCGCATTGCCCGCTACTGGATGCACCGGCAAAAATTCTGGCCGAAGCATTCGCCAAGGTGTCACTGAAAACGCCGACCTTGGGTTACCTGAGCGGCAGTCGCGCCCGGCCCATCATCAACGCTGACGCCTTGCGCGATGACCTCGCGTTCAACATGTGCCGTGTCGTTGACTGGCGCGGCACGGTGCAAAGCGCTTATGAGCGCGGCGTAAGACTTCAGATTGAATTGCCGCCCGGTGCGGTGTTGACCGGGCTGGCGCGCCGGGTATTCGAGCAGGGCACCGTGATCGCTTTCGACGGTGCGCGGCTCGACACCTTGCAGGCGCTGTTGCGTGAGGAGGGAAGCCGCCAACTCTAGACCCGGACTCAGGCCTTCGAACAACAAAAACAACATTCGACGATGCACTTTGAGGACTACAACAATGATTATTTACGGTGTGGCGCTGTTGGCGATCTGTACGCTGGCAGGGGTGATCATGGGTGATGCGCTGGGCGTGTTGCTGGGCGTCAAATCCAACGTCGGCGGGGTCGGGATCGCGATGATCCTGCTGATTTGCGCGCGGTTGTGGATGCAGAAGCGCGGGGGCATGACTAAGGATTGCGAGATGGGCGTCGGCTTCTGGGGCGCCATGTACATTCCGGTGGTGGTCGCGATGGCCGCGCAACAGAACGTCGTCACCGCGCTGCACGGTGGCCCGGTGGCAGTGCTCGCGGCGATTGGTTCAGTGGTGATCTGCGGCTGCACGATTGCCTTGATCAGCCGGACCCACAAAGGCGAACCCTTGCCCGATGAACCGGTGGAAGTCACCCCGGTCGGCACACCCGTAGGAGGTCGCTGATATGTGGGAACTCATTGATAAAGGCTTGACCGCTAATGGCCTGGTCACCGCGTTCGCGTTTGTTGGCGTGATCATGTGGGTGTCGGTGGTGTTGTCCAAACGCCTCACCTACGGGCGGATTCACGGCTCGGCGATTGCCATCGTCATCGGCCTGGTACTGGCCTGGGTCGGCGGCACCATGACCGGAGGGCAAAAAGGCCTGGCGGACCTGACGTTGTTCTCGGGCATCGGTTTGATGGGCGGCGCGATGCTGCGCGACTTTGCCATCGTTGCCACGGCATTCGAAGTGCAAGCCACCGAAGCGAAGAAGGCCGGGCTGATTGGTGTGATCGCGTTGTTGCTGGGCACGATCCTGCCGTTCATTGTTGGCGCGAGCATGGCCTGGGCGTTTGGTTATCGCGATGCGATCAGCATGACCACGATTGGTGCGGGCGCGGTGACGTACATCGTCGGACCGGTGACCGGGGCGGCGATTGGTGCGAGTTCCGATGTGGTGGCGCTGTCGATAGCCACCGGGTTGATCAAGGCGATTCTGGTGATGGTCGGCACGCCGATGGCGGCGCGCTGGATGGGCCTGGATAACCCGCGGTCGGCGATGGTGTTTGGCGGGTTGGCCGGGACGGTCAGCGGCGTGACAGCGGGGTTGGCGGCGACGGATCGGCGGCTGGTGCCTTATGGCGCGTTGACGGCGACGTTCCACACCGGGCTTGGGTGCTTGCTGGGGCCTTCGCTGCTGTACTTCATTGTTCGCGGGATTGTCGGCTAAATTGAAGCATCGCTTCTGAATGTACCGACGCCTTCGCGAGCAGGCTCGCTCCCACAGGGAAATGCATTCCAATGTGGGAGCGAGCCTGCTCGCGAAGGGCGCGACACGGTTTCAGACTTGGCGATTGGCATACATCCGGCACTCCGCCAACAGCGCCAGCAAGTTCGGATCGCGCTCCTTGGCCTTCAAGAACACCACGCCAATGTGCTGCTGCAACCGATACTTTTCCTGCAACGGAATCAGCTTCACCCGGTTCTCATACACCGCCGCAATCCGCCCCGGCAGCAACGCATAACCCACCCCTGAACTGACCATGCTCAGCAGGGTGAAGATGTCGTTGACCTGCATCGCCACTTTCGGCTCGAACCCCGCCTGCTTGAACACCCGATTACCGTCCTGGTGCGTGGCGAAGCCCTGGGTCAGGGTAATGAACGTCTCGTCGCGCACTTCGGCCAGATCGACCTCGGTGCGTTGGGCAAACTTCGAATCCGCGGGTGTCGCGAGAAAGATGTCGTCGGAAAACAGCGGGATCTGCTCGCAGTCCGGGTCGTTGACGCTCTCGTCCAGCGACACCAGGATCGCGTCGACTTCCATGTTCTTGAGCTTGTACAACAGGTCGAAATTGGAACCGAGGATCAGGTCGATGTTGAGTTCGCTGCGGCGGATCTTCAGGCCCATGATCAGCTGCGGCACGGTCTTCACCGTCAGTGAATACAGCGAGCCAAGTTTGAAGCGTTCCGCAGAAAAACCGGCGGCTTCGCGGGTCAGGCGCACGGTTTCGACCACGTCCTGAATCAGCTTCTGCGCGCGTTCTTCGAGTACGTAAGCGCTTTCCAGTGGTGTGAGGTTGCGGCCTTCATGTTTGAACAGCGGGCAGCGCAAGGCACTTTCCAGCGAATGGATGGCGCGATGCACGCTGACATTGCTGGTCTGCAACTCGGCAGCGGCGCGGGCCAGGTTGCCGGTGCGCATGAAGGCCAGGAACACCTCGAGTTTTTTCAGGGTCAATTCTTCATCGATCAGCATGAGGCAGACTCTTTTTGGAATGACTTGATTGTGCCCAATTGGGCCGCCCTTGGCTCAAAGGATTTAGGGGCGCGACAATCAGAAACATTGCGCTTTTACCCTCAAGGCCTGAGCCTTGCGCGATGTTGCAACGAATGTTGAGGTGAGCGACGCATGTATCACGGGGAACGATTGAACGCCTGGACGCATTTGGTCGGGGCAGTGGCGGCAACGGTCGGGGTGGTGTGGATGCTGGTGATCGCCAGCATGGATGGCAGCCCGTGGAAGATCGTCAGCGTGGCGATTTATGGTTTCACCTTGCTGGTGTTGTACAGCGCCTCGACCGTTTACCACAGCGTGCGCGGGCGCAAGAAAGCGATCATGCAGAAGGTGGATCACTTTTCGATCTACCTGTTGATCGCCGGCAGTTACACGCCGTTCTGCCTGGTGACCCTGCGCGGGCCGTGGGGCTGGACGCTGTTCGGGATTGTCTGGGGGCTGGCGCTGATCGGCATCCTGCAAGAGATCAAGCCGCGCTCGGAAGCACGGATTCTGTCGATCGTGATCTACGCGGTGATGGGCTGGATCGTGCTGGTGGCGGTCAAGCCGTTGCTGGCGGCGTTGGGCGCGGCGGGGTTTGCGTGGCTGGCGGCGGGCGGGATTTTGTACACCGTGGGGATTATCTTTTTTGCCCTCGATCATCGACTGCGCCATGCCCACGGGATCTGGCATTTGTTCGTGATTGCCGGGAGCCTGCTGCACTTTGTGGCGATTTTCTTCTACGTCCTCTAGACCCCCACATTTAATCCTGCGCAGGGATCAGGCGATCCAGTTGTTCCTGGGCGCGGCGGCTGAATACCTGCAACAGATCATTCAACGTGTGAGGCGGCGGTTCCGTAGTGCGGGTCACTGCGTAAAGGGTGATTGGCAGCGGCGGCGTCAACGGGCGAATCGCCGTCGCGGTGGGGGAGGCGCCGAGTGCGGTGAACGGGTCGATCACCGCCAACCCTGCGCCAGACTCCACCATCGCCCGGGCCAGTGAATAGGTCTGCACCGCGATGCGTACCCGGGGCGGCGGCTCCACCGCTTCGAGGTAACTGTCGAGCCGGGCCGCCAACGGGTCGGCGCTGGACAAACCAATCAGCGGGGCATCCGCCAGCGCCATCAACGGCAACGGTGTGCCGGCCTCTGCCGCCGACCAATATCCCGCGGGCGCCAGCGCCACCAGCACGCCGGACGCCAGCGCCTGGGCCTTGAGCCCCGGATGATCCGGTCGTTGCAGGGTCAGGGCGACGTCCACTTCACGCATCAGTAGGTTCTGCATCAGTTCGCGGCTATGGGCGCTGGACAGTTCGCAGGCGATGTCCGGGTAGCGCTCGGTCCACTCGTGGATGGCCGGCGGCAACAATGACAGGGCCAGCGCCGGAGTGGCGCCAATGCGCAGGCTATGGCCGGGCTCGCGGCGCAAGCTCTGGGCCAGGCGCCGCACGCCTTGCAGGCTTTCGGTGACTTTGTCGACTTCACGCTCCAACTCCAGCGCTTCCGGCGTTACCTGCAATTTGCCGCGCACCCGCAGGAACAACGGAAAACCCAGTTGCTGCTCGGCGTGCTGCAACACCTTGGTCACCGCCGGCTGCGAGACGTGCAGCAATTGCGCGGCGGCACTGATCGAACCGGTCTGGCGAATGGCCTGGAATATCTCGATATGACGAAGACGCATGGCAAGTCCATAACCTTTGTTTATGGGTTCGGCATCTTTATTCATTGTTCGCCGCCTGTCACCTGGCTCTAACCTCGGCCTCGCCTTCACAACGGTTTTAGGGACGGACATGGTTCAGCGTGTGTGCATCATCGGCGGTGGCGTGATTGGCCTGGCAACGGCGTATGCGCTGGTGCGCGACGGCTTCGAGGTGACGGTGGTCGAGGCCCGGGATTCGCTGGGCAGCGAAACCAGTTTCGCCAACGGCGGCCAGTTGTCCTATCGCTACGTGGCGCCACTGGCGGACGCCGGCGTGCCGTTGCAGGCGATTGGCTGGATGTTGCGCGGCGACTCGCCGTTGAAGCTGCGCCCACGGCTCGATCCGGTGCAATGGCGCTGGATGGCATCGTTCCTCGCCGCGTGCCGCCGCTCGGTCAACCGTGAGAACGCCGCGCATTTGCTGCGCCTGGCGCTGTTCAGCCAGGGCACGCTGAAAACCTGGCGCGAAGACGATGGGCTGAGCGATTTCCAATGGCGGCGCAACGGCAAACTGGTGACCTTCCGCAACCCGGCCAGCTTCGGGAAAGCGCGCCAAGGCCTGGCCGATCCGCAGCAACAGCAGGTGTTATCTGCCGCCGAGTGCGCGCAGCTGGAGCCGGCGCTGGCCGATGCACCTTTTGTCGGCGCGATCTATACGCCGGACGAAGAGGTCGGCGATTGCCATGGCTTTTGCCAGCAACTGGTGGCGCGACTGAAGGCGTCCGGCCGTTGCGAATTTCACCTCGGGCACGCGGTGACCGGGATTCAACACAGCAATGGTGCGGTCAGCGCCATTGAGTTGGGCGCCAAGGTGTTGCCGGTCGAGCAACTGGTGATCGCCGCCGGCCATCGCAGTCCGTTGCTGGCACTGCCCGGCCTGCGACTGCCGCTCTATCCCCTGAAGGGCTACAGCCTGACGCTGCCGATTGGTGCCGAACACCGGGCGCCCGACCTGAGCATCACCGACTACGACCGCAAGATCGTGTATGCGCGCATCGGTGACCAATTGCGCGTGGCAGCGATGGTCGACATTGTCGGCTTCGACCCGGCTGTCGATCCTGAACGCTTGAGCCTGATCAAGCGCCAGGCCCGCGACACGTTGCCGAATGCCGGCGATTACGATGCGGCCGTGGAGTGGGCCGGCATGCGTCCGGCGACCCCCAGCGGCGTGCCACTTTTGGGCGCCACGGCTTACCGCAATCTGTGGCTGAATCTCGGTCATGGCGCGCTGGGATTTACCCTGGCCTGTGGCAGCGGCCAGTTGCTCAGCGAGCTGATCAGTCAGCGCCAGACGTCCATCGACCTGCTGGGTTTCAGCCACCCGGCCGCCCGCATCTGAATCCATCAGCACCCAACACCCACAACGGAGAATAACAATGCAAAAAATCACGTTGCTCGGCTGCACCCTCGGGCTGTTACTGGGCAGTCAGGTTCAAGCCAATGAAGCGCCGCTGACCGGCACGCTGGACAAGGTTGCCACTGCCAAGAGCATCACGCTGGGTTACCGCGATGCGTCGGTGCCGTTCTCCTATGTGGGCGATCACACGGGTCAGCCGATGGGTTATTCAGTGGATCTGGCGAGCAAGATTGTCGAGCGTATCCGCCAGCAATTGAAGCTGCCTGAGCTGAAAGTGAAATACACCCTGGTGACCTCGCAGACGCGGATTCCACTGGTGCAGAACGGCACCGTCGACCTCGAATGCGGCTCCACGGGCGTGACCGCCGAACGACAGAAGCAAGTAGCGTTTTCCTACGGCTTCATCTACGTCAAAGGTCAGTTGCTGACGGCCAGGGACAGCGGGATCAAGAGTTTCGCCGACCTGCGCGGCAAGAATGTGGTGACCACCGCCGGCACCACCAACGAACGCTTTCTGAAGAGCTACAACGTCGACAACAAGATCGATATGTTCGTGATCAGCGCCAAGGACCACGGCGAAGCGTTCCAGATGCTGCAGTCCGGTCGGGCGGCGGCGTTCTACATGGACGACGCACTGCTCTACGGCGAACGCGCCAAGGCGCATGATCCGCATAAATGGGTGGTGGTCGGGGAGGAGCAATCGCGGGAAATCTACAGCTGCATGGTGCGCAAGGATGATCCGCAATTCCTTGCCCTGGTGAATGGCGCGTTGGCTGATTTGTACAGCTCGGGCGAGATCAACGGCATCTACCAGCGCTGGTTTGAACAGCCGATCCCGCCGAAGGGGTTGAACCTTGAGTTCCCGATGACCAGCGAACTCAAGGCAATCATCGCCCACCCGGTGAGCGATCCGGTTCAGTAGCAGCCGGATCGGCCGCTAGATTGGGTCGCGGCCATTCGCGAGCAGGCTCGCTCCCACAGGGGAGTGCATTTCAATGTGGGAGCGAGCCTGCTCGCGAAAGGGCCCTAGAAGTCACCCCATAATTGCTGGGCAACCGCCAAAGCTACCACCGGCGCAGTCTCTGTGCGCAACACCCGAGGCCCAAGGCGGGCGGCGTGGAAGCCGCTGGCTTTGGCCTGCTCGACTTCAGCATCGGACAACCCGCCTTCCGGGCCAATCAGAAACGCCAGCGTCGCAGGTTTGGCGTGACTGACCAACGGCTCAGCCACCGGATGCAGCACCAACTTCAACTCGGCTTCAGTCTGCTTCAACCAATCCGCCAGCAGCAGCGGCGGATGAATCACCGGCACCCGTGAACGCCCGCACTGCTCGCAGGCGCTGATCGCCACCTGGCGCCAGTGCATCAGGCGTTTGTCGGCGCGTTCGTCCTTGAGGCGGACTTCGCAGCGGTCGCTGAAGATCGGGGTGATTTCGGTAACGCCCAGTTCGGTGGCTTTCTGAATCGCCCAGTCCATGCGCTCGCCGCGGGACAGGCCCTGGCCGAGATGGATTGCCAACGGCGACTCGACTTGCCCGGCGAAGGACTCATCGATCTGCACCACAACGCGCTTCTTGCCGACCTCCACCAGCGTGGCGCGAAACTCGTGGCCCGAACCGTCGAACAGCTGCAACGCATCGCCCTCGGCCATGCGCAGCACGCGGCTGATGTAATGGGCCTGGGCCTCGGGCAACTCGTGCTCGCCGGTGCTCAGGGGGGCGTCGATAAAGAAGCGGGACAGTCTCATCTTGGGGTCTCTGTAATTCAGGTGTAGTTCATGGCGACGCCTTCGCGAGCAGGCTCGCTCCCACAGGGAACTCGGTTAACTGTGGGAGCGAGCCTGCTCGCGAAGGCGTCGGCCCTGACACCACAAAAGCTCAAAAAAATAAATCAGCCCGGATCGCGGAAGCCGGGGTGGAAGTCCTTCGGCACCGCCACGCTGACGCTGTTGCGCGTCGCGATGTCGATCCCTTCGCTGGCCACTTCGGCCAGAAAGTCGATCTGCTCCGGCGTGATCACGTACGGCGGCAGGAAATACACCACGCTGCCCAACGGACGAAGTAAAGCACCGCGTTCCAGTGCGTGCTGGAACACCTTCAAGCCGCGACGTTCCTGCCACGGATAGGCTTCTTTTGTAGCCTTGTCCTTGACCATCTCGATGGCCAGCACCATGCCGGTCTGGCGCACTTCCGAAACGTTCGGATGATCAGCCAGGTGCGCAGTAGAGGAAGCCATGCGCTGGGCCAGGGCCTTGTTGTTCTCGATGACGTTGTCTTCTTCGAAGATATCCAGCGTCGCCAGTGCCGCCGCGCAGGCCAGCGGATTGCCGGTGTAGCTGTGCGAATGCAGGAAGGCGCGCAGGGTCGGGTAATCGTCGTAGAAGGCGCTGTAGACGTCTTCGGTCGTCACGCAGGCCGCCAGCGGCAGGTAACCGCCGGTCAGGGCCTTGGACAGGCAGAGGAAGTCCGGGCGGATGCCGGCCTGTTCACAAGCGAACATCGTGCCGGTGCGGCCGAAACCGACGGCGATTTCGTCGTGGATCAGGTGCACGCCATAGCGGTCGCAGGCTTCGCGCAGCAGTTTGAGGTACACCGGGTGGTACATGCGCATGCCGCCAGCGCCCTGGATCAGCGGCTCGACGATCACCGCCGCGACAGTGTCATGATTTTCCGCCAGGGTCTGTTCCATGGCTGCAAACATGTTGCGCGAATGTTCTTCCCAGCTCATGCCATCCGGGCGCAGGTAGCAATCCGGGCTCGGCACCTTGATGGTGTCCAGCAGCAGGGCCTTGTAGGTTTCGGTGAACAGCGGCACGTCGCCGACCGACATCGCCGCCATGGTTTCGCCGTGGTAGCTGTTGGTCAGGGTGACAAAGCGCTTCTTGTTCGGCTGGCCGCGGTTGAGCCAGTAGTGAAAGCTCATTTTCAACGCGACTTCGATGCAGGACGAACCGTTATCGGCGTAGAAGCACCGGGTCAGGCCTTCCGGGGTCATCTTCACCAGGCGCTCGGACAACTCGATCACCGGCTGGTGGCTGAAACCGGCGAGGATCACGTGCTCCAGCTGATCGACCTGATCCTTGATGCGCTGGTTGATGCGCGGGTTGGCGTGGCCAAACACGTTGACCCACCAGGAGCTGACAGCGTCGAGGTAGCGCTTGCCTTCGAAGTCTTCCAGCCAAACGCCTTCACCGCGCTTGATCGGGATCAGCGGCAGTTGTTCGTGATCTTTCATCTGGGTGCAGGGATGCCACAACACCTTGAGATCGCGTTCCATCCACTGTTTATTCAGGCCCATTTTCTGTCTCCTCGAGGCTACCCGTGACGTAGGCGGGTAAACAATCGCGCAAGCCTATGCAATGCGTCGCGCCGGGACAACCCATTGTGACGATTGAGCTACTTTGTATGGGGCGATAGACGTTGCTGGCGGGCGTCTGAAGCCTGACGTATCCTTCGCGGTTCCTGGAGTCGCCTGACTCGTAAAACTGCTATTTCCTCATGTATTTCCGGAGTTCGCTGAATGTCTGTCGGTTGGCTGCGCGCCTGTGCGCTGGTGATGTTGGGGCTGTTCAGCGTGTCTGCGCTGGCCAAGGATAAAACCGCGATCGTGATCGGCGGCGGGCTGTCTGGCCTGACCGCGGCTTACGAGCTGCAGAACAAAGGCTGGCAGGTCACCCTGCTGGAAGCCAAACCGAGCCTGGGCGGTCGCTCCGGCATGGCCACCAGCGAGTGGATCGGCAACGACAAGACTCAACCGGTGCTGAACAAATACGTGTCGACCTTCAAGCTGAGCACCACGCCAGCCCCGGAATTCGTGCGTACCCCAAGTTATCTGATCGACGGCGAATACTTCTCCGCGGCTGATCTGGCGACCAAGCAACCGGCCACCGCCGACGCGCTCAAGCGCTACGAAAAAACCCTGGATGATCTGGCGCGCTCGATTGACGATCCGCAGAACCCGCTCGCCACCAGCACTTTGCAAACGCTGGATCAGATCAACGTCTCCAACTGGCTCGACAAGCAGAACCTGCCAGCCACTGCGCGTCAGCTGATCAATCAGCAGATTCGTTCCCGCTACGACGAGCCTTCGCGCCTGTCGCTGCTGTACTACGCGCAACAAAGCCGTGTTTACCGTGGCACGTCCGATCGTGACCTGCGTGCTTCGCGACTGGTGGGCGGCAGCACGGTGCTGGCCCAGGCGTTCGTCAAACAGCTGAAAACCATCAAGACCAGCTCCCCGGTCTCCTCGATTACCCAGGACAAGGACGGCGTGACCGTCAAAGTCGGCTCGGTCGGTTATCAGGCTGACTACGTGGTGTTGGCGGTGCCGTTGCGCGCACTGAACAAGATCCAGATGACTCCGTCGCTGGATGCCCAGCACATGGGCGCCATCAAAGGTACCAACTACGGTTGGCGCGACCAGATCATGCTGAAGTTCAAGACGCCGGTATGGGAACCGAAGGCGCGCATGTCCGGCGAGATTTTCAGCAACACCGGCCTCGGCATGTTGTGGGTCGAGCCGGCGTTGAAGGGTGGCGCCAACGTGGTGATCAACCTGTCCGGCGACAACGCTCGGGTGATGCAGGCGTTCGGCGACAAGCAGATGGTCGATCAGGTGCTGATTCGCCTGCACGCCTTTTATCCACAAGCGCGCGGTTCGTTCACCGGTTATGAAATCCGCCGCTACAGCACCGACCCGTCGATGGGTGGCGCTTACCTGGCCTTCGGCCCGGGCCAGATCAGCAAGTACTGGCGCCTGTGGGAGCGTCCGATCCAGCGCGTAGCGTTCGCCGGCGAACACACCGACACCTTGTACCCGGGCACCCTGGAAGGCGCATTGCGCACCGGCCAGCGTGCAGCCAGTCAGGTAGAAGACCTGGCGGCGGGCAAATCGTTTGAACCGGCGAAAGTGGTGCCGGCAGCAGCGGCCGGCGCAGTGGCGGCGAAGAAAGGTAACTTCTTCAGCAACCTGTTCGGTGGTTCGGATGACGACAAGAAGGCAGAGCCGGTCAAGGCACCTGCGCCTTACACACCACCTGCGCCGGACCCAGCACCTGCTCCGGTAGTGGCACCGGTGGAAGCACCGAAGCCTGCAACGCCAGTGAAAGCCGAGCCTGCGAAAAAGGCACCGGCCAAAACCCCGGCGAAAAAACCGGCAGCCAAAAAGGCCCCGGTGAAGAAAACCGAACCGGCAAAAAAACCAGCCGCTAAACCGGCTGCAACCCCGGCAACGGAAACCAAGGCGCAGTAAGCGTCTGGACTAAGAAACGCGGCAGAGATGCCGCGTTTTTTTATGCCTGAAGAAAAACCGCTACTAAGAATTGAATAAATCCCGGCGAGCAGGTGTTCTTTAGTTGGGCGTCATCTTTTTTCATACAGTGGTCTTTAATCTTTCCTTAACACGCCTATTTCAAGCTCTTGATCGTATTTCTCGATATTTCAAAGCGAAATTTTCCGCTTTAATTCGATAGATAACTCGATAGTCTTGGGCCAGCACTTACAGGGACTCGGCAATGCAACTACGAAACTCTACCTCTCGCTACGGCTGGGTCAGCATCTTCATGCACTGGGGCGTAGCGCTGGCAGTGTTCGGTTTGTTCGGTCTGGGTCTGTGGATGGTCGGTCTCGGCTACTACGACCCTTGGCGCAAGGCAGGACCTGACCTGCACAAGAGCATCGGTCTGATCCTGCTGGCTGTCATGGTGTTGCGCGTGTTGTGGCGCTTTATCAGCCCACCGCCGCCAACGCTGAGCAGCTACAGCCGGATGACGCGCCTTGGCGCCAAGTTCGGGCATGCGTTTTTGTATCTCTGTTTGTTCGCTGTGATGATTGCCGGTTACCTGATTTCCACCGCAGAGGGTGTCGGGATTCCGGTGTTTGACTGGTTTGAAGTGCCTGCACTGGTTTCCGGGCTACCGGACCAGGCAGATAACGCAGGTGCGATTCATCTCTACCTGGCATGGGCATTGGTAATTTTTTCCGGTCTCCATGCGTTGGCAGCATTGAAACACCACTTTATCGACCGTGATGTGACCCTGAAACGAATGCTGGGTCGCAAAGCCTGACGTTCAACTTAGCCCCTCAAGGAATACAAGACATGTTGAAAAAGACTCTCGCCGCTCTGGCAATCGGCTCCGCCCTGTTGTCCGCCAACGTAATGGCTGCTGACTACACCGTCGACAAAACTGGCCAACACGCCTTCGTCGACTTCAAGATCAGCCACCTGGGTTACAGCTACATCACCGGTACTTTCAAGGACATCGACGGCACGTTCAGCTTTGATGCTGCCAAGCCAGAAGACAGCAAGATCGAGTTCAACGTGAACACGGCGAGCGTTTTCACCAACAACGCTGAGCGTGACAAGCACATCTCCAGCAAAGACTTCCTGAAAGTGGCTGATTTCCCTAAGGCCACGTTCAAGTCCACCAGCGTTAAAACCACCGGCAAAAACGCCGACGGTAAAGTCACTGCCGACGTGACTGGCGACCTGACCATTGCGGGTGTCACCAAGCCAATCGTGGTCAAGGCCACTTTCCTGGGTGAAGGCAAGGATCCATGGGGCGGCTACCGTGCCGGCTTTGAAGGCAATTTCAGCATCAAGCGTTCTGATTTCGGCAAGATGATGGACCTGGGTCCACAGTCTGATGCAGTTGATCTGTACGTCACCTTTGAAGGTGTGAAAGCGAAGTAATTTTCGCCGCAGACACAAGAACGCCCCCGACCTTGCGGTCGGGGGCGTTTTTTGTCAGGCCAAAAAAATGCCCCGGATCGTGAGATCAGGGGCATTTTTCATGGCGGGAAAAACTTAGCGATTGCGGGTCAGCAACGCTGGTTTTTCGCCGCGTGGACGGCCTGGCAGTTGATCAAGTTGCTCGGGAGTCGGGAAACGATCGGTTTTCGACTCCTTGTGAATGATCTTCGGCGCTGGACCGCGCGGGTTCTGCACGGCTGGTTCCGAACGTGGCTGATCGTCACGGGCCGGACGACGGTTGCGGCCTTCTTCGCGACGGGCCTGACCGTCACGTGGCGCACCGCTGCGTGGACCGCTGCGCTTGGCCGGCGGGGTGCCGGTGGTGGCGCCGTCGCTGCTGCGTGGACCGCTTTGGCGACCCTGAGGCTTGCCGCCGGTGCGCGGAGCACCTGCGCCAGCGGTCGTGCCTTGTGCCGGAGCACCCGGACGGCGACCACGGCCCTGAGCCGGTTTGGCTTGAGGGACGTAATCAACGCGGTTACCGAAGTTATCGATATCGTCGTCCAGGAACTCGTCTGGAGCACGGTCAGCCGCGGCAGCGCGTGGCGCCGGACGCTGTTGCTCGCGCGCCGGGGTGCCTTCGCGTGGCTTGTGTTCACGGGCCGGACGATCGCCACGACCAGTAGCAGCAGGTTTTTCCTTGCCGCCCTTGTCTTTGCCTTTGTCCTTGCGACCGCCACCACCACCGGTGCCGTTCGGACCGTCGCCGCGCGGGCCACGTGGGTTGCGCGGGTTACGCACATCCGGCCGCTCGCGGACTTCAGGTTTCTCGGCTTCTACAGCGCTGGAGTCGAAGCCCATCAGGTTGCCGTCGGCAATCTTCTGCTTGGTCATGCGCTCAATGCTTTTCAGCAGCTTCTCTTCGTCCGGAGCGACCAGCGAGATCGCCTCGCCCGAACGACCGGCACGGCCAGTACGGCCGATACGGTGCACGTAGTCTTCGTCGACGTTTGGCAGTTCGAAGTTGACCACGTGTGGCAACTGGTCGATGTCCAGGCCGCGAGCGGCGATGTCGGTAGCAACCAGAATGCGCACTTCACCGGCCTTGAAGTCAGCCAGGGCTTTGGTGCGGGCGTTCTGGCTCTTGTTGCCGTGGATCGCGACGGCGCTGAGGCCGTGTTTGTCCAGGTACTCGGCCAGGCGGTTGGCGCCGTGCTTGGTGCGGGTGAACACCAGCACCTGTTCCCAGGCGCCTGCGGTGATCAAGTGCGCCAGCAGCGAACGCTTGTGGTTGGCTGGCAGGCGGAATACGCGCTGTTCGATACGCTCGACCGTGGTGTTCGGCGGCGTGACTTCGATGCGTTCCGGGTTGTGCAGCAACTTGCCGGCGAGGTCGGTGATGTCCTTGGAGAACGTCGCCGAGAACAGCAGGTTCTGCCGTTTGGCCGGCAGGCGGGCCAGGACCTTCTTCACGTCATGGACGAAGCCCATGTCGAGCATGCGGTCGGCTTCGTCCAGCACGAGGATTTCCACGTGGGACAAATCGACGCTGCCTTGGCCGGCGAGGTCGAGCAGGCGGCCAGGGCAGGCCACCAGCACGTCAACACCGCGGGACATGGCCTGAACCTGCGGGTTCATGCCGACGCCGCCGAAGATGCAGGCGCTGACGAACTTCAGGTCACGGGCATAGACCTTGAAGCTCTCGTGGACCTGGGCTGCGAGTTCGCGAGTCGGGGTCAGGACCAGGACGCGCGGTTGGCGCGGGCCGTGACGCTGGGATTTGTCCGGGTGACCGTTAGGGAACAACCGCTCCAGGATCGGAAGGGCGAAGCCACCGGTTTTACCAGTACCTGTCTGAGCCGCGACCATCAGGTCGCGACCTTGCAACACGGCGGGAATGGCCCGCTGTTGCACCGGAGTAGGCTCGGTATAGCCCGCTGCCTCGATGGCGCGGACTAAAGCCTCGGAGAGACCGAGGGAAGCAAAGGACATGAGTAATCCTGTTTTAGTTAGGGCTTGGCCCAATGGGAGTCTTGCCTGGCGCGAATGGCGTTTATGAGGAACGCAATCCCGTCCGGTCCTGCTGGGCCTTGAAAGCTCGTCTGGAGCGCTCGCGCGGGCTGAAGAGCTGCGCTGTAGCGGGGTCGAGATGCCTTGAACAAGTCCGAGCGTCCGGGCGTGAGCCTGGCGGGAAGGCCGGAGTATAACAGAGCAATCACTGCGCGCCGCTTTCCTGCTGCTCAACGGTTTTTACGGTGGCCGAGGCAGCAGTAGCGGCTTTCACATCAGCGCCCGGATCGGCGCCGTAACGGGCGCTCAACTCCGCGTAGGCGGGCTCGCGCTTGAAACGCTTGAGTTCGGCACCGAAACGCTGCACCAGCAGGTCCATGCCGGCATTTTTGCGTACCGCCAGAAACTGGCTCTGGTGGCTGATAACGGTCGGGTTTTCAGTGATGCTGCCGCGGATACCCAATTCATCGAGCAAGTGCTGGCCGACCCGGCGATCCGTGATCAGCAGGTCGATCCGTCCGCGTACCAGCTTGCCGAAGTTGGCTTCATGGGTCGGCGCCGGTTCACGGGTGAACAGGGTGGAGTCGCTGAAATCCTTGCTGTAGAGGTAGCCCGGCGAGGTGCCGATGGTCAGGCCTTTCAGGTCGTCGAGGGTGCGAAACGGATGGGGTTTGTCATTGGCGTAGAACATCACGAATTCGACTTCCGAGAGCGGCTCCACGGGGTAGAGCAGGGTCGCGTCACGCTCATCGCTGTGGAAAATGTCCAGCGCGCCGTCCGCCTGCCCGGTTTCGAGCATCGACAGGCAGCGTTTCCACGGCAGGAACTGCCAGTCCACTTCGATCCCCAGGCGTTTGAAGACAATGGCCGTGGTTTCGTAATCCAGTCCCAGGGCCTTGCCGTCTTCCTCATAGACGTAAGGCGCCCATGGTTCGGTGACAATGCGCAGCTTCTCGCCCCGGGCGGCGAAGCTCAGGCAAGTAAAAAGCAGCACTGTCAGACATTGCGAAATCAGGGGCATGGCTTGAGATTACGACGAGAAATCATAAAGAGCCAGAAACTGGATCCAGAAGCTCTGGCACAAGGCATATTCCATAAAAAAGGCCCTGGATTTCGCCAGAGCCTTTTCAGGGTTTTGCACTGTTTCAGCGCGGCAACTTCAGGTTGTTCCACACCGCCAGGCTCGCTTCAGCCTGATTCAGTGTGTAGAAGTGCAGGCCGGGTGCGCCACCTTGCAGCAGGCGTTCGCACATTTCGGTGATGACTTGCTCACCAAAGCCTTGAATGCTTTGGGTGTCGTCGCCGTAGGCTTCCAGCTGTTTACGGATCCAGCGCGGGATTTCTGCGCCGCAGGCGTCAGAGAAACGCGCCAGTTTGCTGTAGTTGGTGATCGGCATGATCCCCGGCACGATCGGGATGTTCACACCCGCGGCCCGTACACGCTCGACGAAGTAGAAGTAGCTGTCGGCGTTGAAGAAGTACTGGGTGATCGCGCTGTCGGCGCCAGCGTTGGCCTTGCGCACAAAGTTGGCGATATCGTCTTCGAAGTTGCGAGCTTGCGGGTGCATTTCCGGGTAAGCGGCGACTTCGATGTGGAAATGATCGCCGGTCTCTTCACGAATGAATTCGACCAGGTCATTGGCGTGGCGCATTTCGCCGCTGGCCATGCCCATGCCCGAAGGCAGGTCACCGCGCAAGGCAACGATACGCTTGATGCCGGCAGCCTTGTACTGGGCCAACAGGCCGCGCAAGTCGTCCTTGCTGTCGCCTACGCAAGACAAGTGCGGGGCGGCAGGGACTTTGACTTCGCTTTCGAGCTGCAACACGGTGTTGAGGGTGCGATCACGGGTCGAACCGCCAGCGCCATAGGTGCAGGAGAAGAAATCGGGGTTATACGTGGCCAGCTGACGGGCAGTGGCGAGCAGCTTTTCATGCCCAGCGTCGGTCTTCGTAGGGAAGAACTCGAAGCTGTAGCGACGGTCTTGGGACATGGTCATATCCTTTAAAACGCGTAAGCCTGTGGGGCTGGTTTGTCCGCAATCGCCAGCAAGCCGGCTCCTACAGGGTTTGTTTCGTACACGTTACCCGCGTACGACCGCTCCCCTGTAGGAGCCGGCTTGCTGGCGATGCAGGCAACGCGGTGTATCAGAACACCGCTATTGCCGTCAGCGAATCAGTAGCGGTAAGCGTGCGGCTTGAACGGACCTTCAACGGTCACGCCGATGTAGTCGGCCTGGGTCTTGGTCAGTTGAGTCACAACGCCGCCGAAACCGCGGACCATTTCCAGGGCCACTTCTTCGTCGAGTTTCTTCGGCAGTACTTCAACCGTCAGGCGCTCGGCTTTCTGGGCTGGCGACAGGTCGGCGTACTTCTGGCCGAACAGGAAGATCTGCGCCAGAACCTGGTTGGCGAACGAACCGTCCATGATGCGGCTTGGGTGACCGGTAGCGTTACCCAGGTTAACCAGACGGCCTTCGGCCAGCAGGATCAGGTAGTCATCGTTCTGAGCGTCGAAAGCGCCCGGGCCGGTGCGGTGGATTTTGTGAACCTGTGGCTTCACTTCTTCCCACGCCCAGTTTTTGCGCATGAAAGCGGTGTCGATTTCGTTGTCGAAGTGACCGATGTTGCAGACAACAGCGCGCTTCTTCAGGGCTTTGAGCATGTTCGAGTCGCAAACATTGACGTTACCGGTGGTGGTCACGATCAGGTCGATCTTGCCCAGCAGCGCTTTGTCGATGCTTGCTTCGGTGCCGTCGTTGATGCCGTCGATGAACGGCGAAACCAGCTCGTAGCCGTCCATGCAGGCTTGCATGGCGCAGATCGGGTCAACTTCGGAGACTTTAACGATCATGCCTTCCTGACGCAGGGACTGAGCGGAGCCCTTGCCCACGTCACCGTAACCGATGACCAGCGCTTGCTTGCCGGACAGCAGGTGGTCGGTACCGCGCTTGATCGCGTCGTTCAGGCTGTGACGGCAGCCGTACTTGTTGTCGTTCTTGGACTTGGTTACCGAGTCGTTGACGTTGATGGCCGGGATTTTCAGCTCGCCCTTGGCCAGCATGTCCAGCAGGCGGTGAACGCCGGTGGTGGTTTCTTCGGTCACGCCGTGGACGCGGTCCAGAACCTGTGGGTACTTGTCGTGCAGCAGCTGAGTCAGGTCGCCGCCGTCGTCGAGGATCATGTTGGCATCCCAAGGCGCGCCATCTTTGAGGATGGTTTGCTCCAGGCACCACTCGTACTCTTCTTCAGTCTCGCCTTTCCAGGCGAAAACCGGGATGCCGGCAGCAGCGATAGCGGCAGCGGCCTGGTCTTGAGTCGAGAAAATGTTGCAGGACGACCAACGTACTTCGGCACCCAGGGCAACCAGGGTTTCGATCAGCACGGCAGTCTGAATGGTCATGTGGATGCAGCCGAGGATTTTCGCGCCTTTGAGCGGCTGCTCACCAACGTATTTACGGCGCAGACCCATCAGGGCAGGCATTTCGGATTCGGCGATGATGGTTTCGCGACGGCCCCAGGCAGCCAGGGACATGTCGGCCACTTTGTAATCGTTAAAATCTGCAGGCGTGATAACAGCGCTCATGATGAGCCTCCATTCGTAATGTATGCGAATGGGCGCCGTTGTGCGTTTAGTGTCTGGTCGATAACGACCAAGCAACGCCCCATCCGAGCCTGACAGGTCGAACCTGCTGCAGCGCCCCTCGGACAGGTGGCGGGAAAACGGTATCAATGGAACGTTACCGTTTTGAAACGGTGGCGATTATAGCCGTGTGAGCGATACTTCCAAAGCGTTTATGTGGGGCAATGTCTGAACGGTAATCGAGACCATAGTCTATGCGTAATAGAGCTCTCGGCCGGGCTCTGCCATGATGCCCCCCATCATTTCGCAAGACGCTCAGGAGTGAATATGAATTTCCACACCCGCAAATGGGTAAAACCTGAAGACCTCAACCCCAACGGCACGCTGTTCGGCGGCAGCCTGTTGCGCTGGATCGACGAAGAAGCGGCAATCTATGCCATCGTTCAGCTGGGCAACCAGCGCGTTGTCACCAAGTACATTTCCGAAATCAACTTCGTCAGCGCCTCGCGCCAGGGCGACATCATCGAGCTGGGCATTACCGCCACCGAGTTTGGTCGCACGTCAATCAGCCTGACCTGCGAAGTGCGCAACAAGATCACCCGCAAAAGCATCCTGACGGTCGAGAAAATGGTGTTCGTCAACCTGGGCGAAGACGGCTTGCCGGCGCCGCACGGGCGTACCGAGATCAAGTACGTCAAAGACCAGTTTCAGGATGATGTCGCCAGCGAGTGACATCGGTGGTGCGGCCTTCGCGAGCAGGCTCGCTCCCACATAGATATTCAGTGAACACAGCATTTGTGATCGACAGGGATCCAGTGTGGGAGCGAGCCTGCTCGCGAAGGCGGCACCGCCGTCAATGATGATTTGACTGACTACTGAACAGCGCCGAACCACGCGTGTCGTACCTACATGACACACCACCGGTTCAGGAACGCTATGGACACCCCAAAAGACGGCAAGACCCCGAACCTCTCGGCTGAAGAACAGCACGACGTCGACAAAAACCAGCCGCCTCGTGCGGCGGTACTGCACGAAATCATCCGCACCCAGGGCGACCAGGAGCTCGAGCGCAGCGTCGCGGCGCTGTGGTGGTCGGCGCTGGCTGCGGGCCTGACCATGGGCTTGTCGCTGATGGCCATGGGGTTGCTCAATTCACGATTGCCGGACGGCGAGCACTTTAAGGTGATCGCCAGTTTTGGCTACTGCGCCGGTTTTCTTGCGGTGATCCTCGCCCGCCAGCAGTTGTTCACCGAAAACACCCTGACCGCCGTGTTGCCGGTCATGACCAAACCCACACTGAACAACTTCGGTCGATTACTGCGGCTTTGGACTGTGGTGCTGGGAGGCAACCTGTGCGGCACGTTGCTCGTGGCCTACGTGATGCTGAACCTGCCGATTTTCGATACGAAGACCGACGTGGCCTTCCTCGAAATCGGCCGCAAAGTCATGGAAAACCACGCCAGCCAGATGTTCGCCAAGGGCATCGTCTCGGGCTGGATGATCGCCACCATGGTCTGGATGATTCCGTCCATGGAGAGCGCGAAGATGTGGATCATCATCCTCATCACCTACCTCATGGCACTGGGTGATTTCACCCACATCGTGGTCGGTTCGGCCGAGGTGTCGTACCTGGTGTTTGCCGGCGAGTTGCCGTGGAAGGATTTCTGGCTGGTGTTCGCCGGCCCGACGTTGGCGGGGAATATCATCGGCGGCAGCTGCATCTTTGCCTTGATCAGTCATGCGCAGATTCGCAGCGAGAGCGGGCCGCCGAAGAAGAGTGCGGATCAGGTAGCGGATTCACGCGAGCGCGAAGAGAAGTAACGGCAGGTACACCGCGTCAGCTTCTTCGCGAGCAGGCTCGCTCCCACAGGGAAGGACTCGGTTCATGTGGGAGTGAGCCTGCTCGCGAAAGCTATTTCAGCAGCAAAGCACTCAATCAGCCGGACACATTCACCGCAGCCGCACCACGACGCTGCAGATAAATAAAGAACAACGCCGTCAGCACCGTCAAACCACTGACCAGCGCACCCGTCCACGGCAAGTCCGCCAGGTCGGCGCCACTGGCAACCACCAGCCCACCAATCCACGCGCCCGCGGCGTTGCCCAGGTTGAACGCGCTCTGATTCAGCGTCGAGCCGAGGTTGGGCGCGTCGTGTGCCTGATCGATGATCAACAGTTGCAGGATCGGGCACAGGGCGAACGCAAAGATCCCCCACAGCACCAGCGTGATCGCCGCCGGAATCACCGAATGGCTGGTCTGCGAGAACGCCGCCAGCACCACCACTACAGCCAGCGCCATGCCCACCAGCGAAGGCAGTAAACGACTATCCGCCAGTCGACCGCCGAGCATGCTTCCTGCAGTCAAACCCACGCCAAACAACAACAGCATAATCGTCACGCCATGCGGACTGACGCCGGTGATGTCCTGCAGGATTGGCGCAATGTAAGTGAACACGCTGAACAGGCTGGTCGACGCCAGCACGCTCATGCCCAGCGCCAGCAACACATTGACCTTGCCCAGCACCTTGAACTCGCTGGCCAGATTGGCCTTGTCCATGGCGATGTGGTTCGGCAGCCAGAGCCATTGCGCGATGGCGGCAATCACGCCAATCACCGAGACCGCCCAGAAGGTCGAGCGCCAGCCGGCGTACTGCCCGAGCGCGGTGCCCAATGGCACGCCCAGCACATTGGCCAGCGTCAGGCCGGTGAACATCATCGCAATGGCTTGCGCCCGTTTGTTCGGCGCGACCAGCCCGGCCGCGACCACCGAACCGATGCCGAAAAACGCACCGTGGCACAACGCAGTGACCACGCGAGCCGCCATCAGGGTGGCGTAGTTCGGCGCCAAGGCACACAGGACATTGCCGAGGATGAACATCAGCGTCATCCCCAGTAACGTCGCCTTGCGCGGCATGTTGGCGGTGCCAATCGCAAGAATCGGCGCGCCGAACACCACGCCCAGGGCGTAGCCGGTGATCAGCAGGCCGGCGTGTGGAATGCTGACGGCGAGGTCGCGAGCGACGTCGGGCAGCAGGCCCATGATGACGAATTCAGTGGTGCCGATGCCGAACGCGGCAACAGCGAGGGCAAGCAAGGCGAGTGGCATGCGCAAGGTCTCTGTCGGTAGTCTTGACGCTGTGATCAGGCATACGCATGCCGACGACCGTTCTCGGGGAGAGCGGGCATGGACAGAAATTATTGGAATTAGTCTGTGCGCAACTGAGTGCGGCGTGGTCGCTTGCAGTATAAACAGCTGCTGACATATCACGAATCAAATATCTGGGCGCTTTCCGCCGGGAACAAAAAAATAAAGGAGTGTGCCGTGCTTGCAACAGCACTGGTGTTAGTCGCGGCGCTGTTGCATGCGGCGTGGAATACCCTGATCAAATTCAGTGCGGAGCGCTTGTTGGTGGTGGCCTGCATGGACAGCGTGGCGATGTTGTTTGTCGCCGTGATGTTGCCGTTTGTGAACGTGCCGCCCATTGAAATCTGGCCGTGGATCCTGGCCTCGGCGGCGTTCGAATTGCTGTATCGCTATCTGCTGATTCAGGCCTATCGGGTCGGTGACCTGGGGCTGGTCTATCCGTTGATGCGCGGGTTGTCGCCGTTGGTGGTGCTGGCCCTGACCCTGATCTTTGCCGGGGAAGTGCTGACGAATCAGCAGATCTTCGGAATCCTGCTGATCCCGTTCGGCATGCTGTGCCTGCTGTGGCAGGGCGGTGGCGGCGCACGTTTGCCGTGGTCGATGCTGCCGGTGGTGGCGCTGATCGGTCTGTGCATTGGCTGCTACACCTTCATCGACGGCCAGGCGTTGCGGCGCTGGTCACACCCGCTCGATTATCTGGTCTGGGTCACGTTGCTCAGTGCCTGGCCATTTCCGTTGCTGGCGCTGGTGCGCAAGCGGCCGGCATTCAAGCTGTTTTGGCGGGAGCAATGGCGGCTGGGGTTGGCGGTCGGGTTTTGCGTGTTGTTCAGCTACGCTCTGGTGCTGTGGGCCATGCAGCTGGGCTCGATCGCCGAAGCGGCGGCGTTGCGTGAGATCAGCGTGATCTTGGTGGTGTTGTTCGGCATGCGCTACCTGAAAGAACCTTTCGGGCGGCCACGGCTCTTAGCCTGTGGGCTGGTGCTGATCGGCATCCTGGTGATGAAGTTTTAACCGAAACCCGAATTTCCAAACTGAAGAAAGGACTGCTTTATGACAGTTGCGCTGTGGTGCATTTTGATCGCGATTTTCCTGCCCTATGTCTGCACGGCGATTGCCAAGGCCAGTGGCGGGTATGGGCTGAAGGACAACCATGATCCCCGGGATTTTCTCGAGTCACTTAATGGTTTGGGTCGACGCGCGCATGCTGCGCAACTGAACAGTTTTGAAGTGACCCCGGCGTTCGCGGCAGCGGTGATCGTGGCGCATCTGGCCGGCAATGCCGAGTTGGTAACGATCAATGTGCTGTCGGTGTTGTTCATCACCAGCCGGTTGCTGTACATCATTTGCTACCTGGCGGATTGGGCGGTATTGCGGTCGTTGGTGTGGTTTGTGGGGATGGGGTTGATTGTGAGTTTCTTTGTGGTTTCGGTCTGATAGAGCTTTGGTAGTTTTGCCGACCCCTTCGCGAGCAGGCTCGCTCCCACACTGGACTGTGTTCGGTCACACATTTTGTATTCACCGAAGATCCACTGTGGGAGCGAGCCTGCTCGCGATAGCTATTTAACTGCCCATGCAAATCTCAGGGTTTGGTGTTCGCCGCATCAGCCACCTGAGGCACCTGCGGCAACGCCGCACCTTTAGGCCACAACATCCAGATCTGCCCCTGCTGCTTCATATCCCCGGCCAATTGCCCGGCCGCCTCGCCTGTGCCCCAGAACAGATCCGCACGCACTTCGCCAGCAATCGCGCCGCCGGTATCTTGAGCGGCCACTGGACGAACCAGTGCAGTGCCATCCGGTTTGGTGGTCGATAACCACAACAGACTGCCGAGCGGAATCACTTTGCGGTCAACCGCTGCGCTATAGCCGGCAGTGAGCGGCACGTTCAACGAGCCGCGCGGCCCTTCGTTGCTATCCGGGTTACGGGTGAAAAACACATAGCTGGGGTTGCTGCCGAGCAGCTCGGGAATCCGCGTCGGGTTGGCCTTGGCCCAATTGCTGATCGCGCCCATGGTCACGTCTTCTTTCTTCAGCTCGCCTTGCTCCACCAGCCAGCGGCCGATAGGCCGGTACGGGTGGCCGTTCTGGTCGGCGTAAGCGATGCGCAGCTGCTGACCGCTATCGAGCTGAATCCGCCCTGAGCCCTGGATTTGCAGGAATTGCAGGTTCATCGGGTCAGTCAGCCAGGCCACCACCGGGGCCTTGACCCCTTTGGTCTCAATGGTTGCCGCATCGTCATAGGGCTTGAGCACTCGCCCTTCCAGTCGACCGCGCAGGCGTTTGCCCTTGAGTTCCGGGTAGAGGCTGTCCAGCGAGACGATGATCATGTCTTCGGGCACGCCGTACACCGGGATGTTCGCCGCTGTGGTTTGCGTCAGGCTGCCGGGGTAGACCGGTTCGTAATAGCCGGTGATCAAGCCGTTGGGGTTGTCATTGGCGGCACGGAGGCCGTAGACGTCCAGGTTCTGTTTCAGGAAGGCGCGAATATCCGTGGCGGTTTGCGGCACGTTGGCGGAGGCGGTGCAGGTCGCGCCCCAGACCGGGTCGGCCTTGAGTCGATTGCACGCGCTGCGCCACGAACCGAAGCCGGCGACCAGATCGCTGTCGGACACCGCCGGCAGTGCTTCCCAGGTGGCGCTGGAATAGGTGGCCAGTGCGTGGGTTTTTGGTTTGTTGTTATCGCCGCCGGTGCAGCCGGCGAGAACGGCCACCATTGGAAGAGTCCACGCGAGGTGGTGACGCCATGCCTTGAAACGGCTGTTCATGGAGTAATTCCTTTGCCGGTCGCCTGAGTGCTCCATGCGCTCAAACAACCCGTATTGATAATAGGGCTATTGGTCTTTGTCGATGACGCGAGGATACTGGCCGCCGTTTCCCGTGACCTGAAGCCACCATGACTCTTAAAAGACTTTCTGTTGTATTGCTGGCCTGCCTGACGTTGTCCGCTTGCGGCGGCGTCGACCCGAATTCGCCGCTGGGTCAACGCAAGGCGATCTTCAAACAGATGCTCAAGACCGGCGAAGACCTGGGCGGCATGCTGCGTGGCCGCATTCCGTTCGATGGTCAGAAATTCGCCGACGGCGCCGTAAAACTCGATGCGCTGTCCCATGAGCCGTGGAAACATTTTCCGCAGGTGCGCGAAGAAGATCACACCAGCGCCAAGGACACTGTCTGGCAACAGCAGGCACGTTTTCAGGAAATGTCCCGCAACCTTGAAGCCGCCACCGGTGAATTGGTGATCGCCAGCCAGGTTCAACCTTACAAGGCCAGCAACCTGGGGCCGGCGGTGCAGAAAGTCGAAGATGCCTGCAGTGCTTGCCATAAACAGTTTCGGGATCATTGAGTCCTGAACTGACTTTTACTTATCCAGCTCGTCGAGCGCGTCCTGCAATTCCTTGCGGGACTCGGCGAGTTTGTCTTTGCGTTTGTTGATCTTGTCGGGGTCGCCTTTTTTCATGGCGCTGTCGAGGTCGGCCTGGCGTTTGCTGACTTCATGCTTGGCGTCGAGGACTTTGTTTTCCCGTTCTTTCTTCAGCGAGGCGTCGGTGCAATGCGCCGTGACTTCGCTCAAGGCGGTTTCCAGGCCAGCTTGCTGATCGGCGTTGCCGTGTGACTTGGCCAGTTCGATCTGGTTGATGATGCCCTGCTTCTTGGCAGCGCAGCCGGTCAGTTCCGGGGCTTCTTCAGCCGCCATCAGTGGAGCGGCCAGCACGCTGCAAAGGGTCAACAGGGCGAGCGGTGAAAGAAATTTCATAAAAGCTCCATGTACAAAGGCAAGCAGGTCAGTGTGGCGATGGGCGTTTGAGCGCATCTGCCTCTGGGGGTTCCCGGCTGCAGTGGATTGCCGGTCTCTAGAAACCGTCAATCCCGGCAACCCGTAATGTTTCACTCAAGGCCAGGACCTGCGGGTCGCGAAAAAACGCGCTCAATTGCGCCGCGCGTCCCGGGCCGATACCGGCTTCAGCCTGCCATTGTTCGGTGTTTCGGTTCGCCAGTGCCTGCCATGAGTCGGCAAGCTGCGCCTGCCCCGTCGGTGGTAAACCCAAGGCTTTCAGCCAACGACTGAAGGGGCGCTGTCGAGCACTGTTGAAACTGTTTAAAAGACGAGCACTGCTGCGTTCGCCGAAGCCGTTAATGGTAGCAAGCTCTTGAGCGTCGAAGGTCAACCAATCCAGAAGGCTGTTCAGACGGCCTGTTTCTAAAAGTTTCTCCCAGGTGCCGGGGCCAACATGAGGCAAGGCCAGCCCCTGCTTGCCGCTGAGCCACGCCAGTCGTGCGAGGAATTGGCTTTCACATCCCGGCGTCGGCTGCCAGCAACTCAAATGATGGTAATCGGCCGTCAGCGGAATCTTCAGCTCGGGGCGTTCGGTGCTGCGATGCACAACGCTGTCGAGTCTGGGAATGGTCAGTCCGGCCAGGCTGATGGACACCTGATCGCCGGGGCGGATGTCCAGTTTCTCCCAGCGCTGCAGGGAGCTGACGCTCACGCGTTTGATCTGCCGGTCATCGAGTGTCACCGGTTTCAGGTTCAGTACCGGTGTAATTCGTCCGGTGCGCCCGACCTTGAAGTCGACTGTTCGCACCTCGGCCAGTACCTGTGCGAAAGGGTATTTCCAGGCGATGGCCCAGTGGGGTGATTTCGCTCGCCAACGTTGCGCCGAAGGTCGCTGGCTTTGGCGCAGGACAACACCGTCAGTGGCAAATGGGAGCGGCGAGCGATACCAGTGATCACGCCAGCGTTGCGCATCGGCCATTGTCCTGACCGGTTGGCTGTAGGGCAAAGTGCTAGGGAGCCCCAACTTATCCAGAGCCGCTATTCGCTCGGGCAAATTCGTCGGGCCTTGGGGCCAGTCCCAGACAAACAATCCGATACCGGCGGCTTGTTCAGGAGCGAGCACCTTGCGCGTCATCAGACCGGCCACGGTGGAACGGGCATTTTGGCTTCCGGCCATGGCTTGTACGTGGTCGGTCAGCTGCCAATAGAGTTCGCCTTGCACCAGCATGTCCACAGGTTGCGCGAGTTGTCGGGGGATGCCAGGAATCAGACGCGCCGAGGCCGTCCAGTCCTGGCCATTGACGCCGTCGCCACGGCTGATCGCCTGATGCAGCACGCCGTTGCGGTAGGTCAGCGTCACGGCCACGCCATCGACTTTGGGTTGTATCCATATGTCTTCGCGATCACGCAGCCAGCTTTCCACCGCCTGGCCATCGGGGAGTTTGTCGAGGCCGGTGTGGGCGATGGGGTGGGTGATCTTGCCAGCGGCAGTACGCAAGGGTTCGGGCGTGAGAGCCAAGCCAAAGCATTCGCGCCATTCGATTAATTGTGCGCGGGACTGGTCGTAGATTTCGTCGGCGACCAGTGAGCGTCCACCCCGGTGGTAGTCGTCGTCCCACACGTCGATTTGATGTTGCAGGGCGGTGATTTCGTCGAGGGCGCGGGAGGGTGACCAGTCGGGGCACTCGGCTGCTTTTGAGTTCAGGCAAAACCAGGTCAGGAAGACAGCGGAAAACAGGCGCAGAAGCATCGTGAGCGTCCTTGCTCAGGTGGGGTGCTTGAAGGCTAGTCAAAATTTTCGGGCGGGAAGGGTGGGTGTTTTGCCTGGTGTTTCAGGTGTGACTGGACGGGCCTCTTCGCGAGCAGGCTCGCTCCCACATTAGATCTGTGGCGTGCACAAAACCCTGTGGGAGCGAGCCTGCTCGCGAAGGGCGCGCCACGGTCCAAAGTGAAACCCAATAAAAAACCCCGCACGGCGAACCGTGCAGGGCTTTTGGTACCGCCGGGAAAGTCTTACAAACCGGCAGCCAGACGCAGGTCGTCGGCGCGGTCGGTTTTTTCCCAGGTGAACGTGGTGAAGGTGTCTTCGCCCACGGTCTTGGTCGCCGGGGTGCGACCGAAGTGGCCGTACGCTGCGGTTTCCTGGTACATCGGGTGCAGCAGGTCGAGCATGGTGGTGATTGCGTATGGACGCAGGTCGAACACTTCGCGAACCAGTTTGACGATTTTGTCGTCGCTGATTTTGCCGGTGCCGAAGGTGTTCAACGAGATCGACGTAGGCTGGGCAACACCGATCGCGTAGGAAACCTGAATCTCGCAGCGCTCGGCCAGGCCGGCAGCCACGATGTTCTTGGCCACGTAACGACCGGCGTAGGCAGCCGAACGGTCAACTTTCGATGGATCTTTACCGGAGAACGCGCCGCCACCATGGCGAGCCATGCCGCCGTAGCTGTCGACGATGATCTTGCGACCGGTCAGGCCGCAGTCGCCAACCGGGCCACCGATGATGAACTGGCCAGTCGGGTTGATGTGGAACTGGGTGTCTTTGGTCAGCAGTTCGGCAGGCAGTACGTGCTTGACGATCAGCTCCATCACGCCTTCGCGCAGGTCTTTGTACGACACTTCAGGGTTGTGCTGGGTCGACAGAACAACGGCGTCGATACCAACAACCTTGCCGCCTTCGTAACGGCAAGTCACTTGCGACTTGGCGTCCGGGCGCAGCCAAGGCAGCAGGCCGGATTTACGGGCTTCGGCCTGGCGCTGAACCAGTTGATGCGAGAAGGTGATCGGTGCTGGCATCAGCACGTCGGTTTCGTTGCTCGCGTAGCCGAACATCAGGCCTTGGTCGCCGGCACCCTGATCTTCAGGCTTGGCACGGTCAACACCCTGGTTGATGTCTGGGGACTGCTTGCCGATGATGTTCATCACACCGCAAGTGGCGCCGTCGAAGCCGACATCGGAGCTGTTGTAGCCGATGTCCAGAATCACGTTACGCACGATTTCTTCCAGATCGACCCAGGCCGACGTGGTCACTTCACCGGCGATGATTGCAACGCCGGTCTTTACCAGAGTCTCGCACGCCACACGGGCGAACTTGTCTTCAGCAATGATGGCGTCCAGCACCGCATCGGAAATCTGGTCGGCGATTTTGTCCGGATGTCCTTCAGACACGGACTCGGAGGTGAAGAGGGAGTATTCGCTCATCTCGATGTTTTCCTGAATTTACCGATGGTGAGTGTCGCCAGCCGGTCGCTGAAAATGGCGGACCTGGATCTGGAAACCATTACGTAAGCCTACATAGAGGCTTTCCCCGGGAACGAGTCCCGCAGCGGTGGCCCAACGGGCCAAATCGTCCTGTTCAAACCCCAACCAGAGATCACCGCAGGCCTCCCTGGCCCAACTCTGGTTGTGGCTACATAACTCTGTCACGAGCAGGCTACCGCCCGGTTGCAGCAAGTCGGCCATGTGCTTGAGCGCTTCGGCCGGCGCGGCGAAATGGTGCAATACCATGTTCAGTACAACGCAGTCGGCCTGAAGACTGACACCGTTCAATGCATCGGCCAATTGCAGGCTGACGTTAGCCAGCTTTTCACGTTCGCAGACCTGGCGTGCCAGTTCGAGCATCGCCGGGCTGTTGTCCAGCGCGGTGACTTCAGTAAAGCGGCGCGCCAGTTCCGGCAGAAACTCGCCGTCACCGGGGCCGACTTCAATGGCCGTGGCACCCTTGCCGAAACCCAGCTTGTCGAGCAAGGCCACCACGCTTTCGCGGTACTGCGGCAGGCCGGCGATCAAGTCTTGCTGGGCGCGAAATTTCTCCGCAACCCGTGAGAAAAAGTCCTGGCTGGCCGCCGCTCGTTGCCCGTGCACCTGACCGATCCGCGACTGCACATCAGCCGGCAGGGTCAGGTTGTCCACTTCTTCCAGCAACGCAGCGTGCAGCTTGCCGCCCAGCAGGTCGGTGTGGGGCAGGGCGCGACGGTAGAAAATCGCGTTGCCTTCACGGCGGGTCGCCACCAGGTCGGCCTGGGCCAATACCTTGAGGTGGTGACTCATGCCGGACTGGCCGATGCCAAAGATCTGCGCCAGTTCCAGCACACCGAACGAATCGTTGGCCAGTGCGCGCAATACATTCAGACGCAGAGGGTCGCCGCCGGCCTTGCAGAGGGCCGCCAGCTCGTCGCAATCGTCATGTTGAATGGAAGGCACGCGTAAATTCATAAGGCCAGCAGTCTAGTGACGGGTCGAAATCACTGCAAGAGCAATATCAAAAAGTTTTGATATTGCTCGATAGATGGCACTTCTCGACGTTAGGTTCTGTCAACAAACGGACAGCGGAAAGGTTTCACCCGTCGAAACCGCCGTTATCACATGGAAAAACGCCTCCAGATGACTATCTGTCATTGCCCCGAGGCGGCCCGGTGAGGGAAAATGCTCGCCTTTTTTCCGATTCGTTTTATTCACTCTCGATTCAATATCCGCAGGAGAACAGCGATGCCCAGCCGTCGTGAGCGTGCCAACGCCATTCGTGCCCTCAGCATGGATGCCGTGCAAAAAGCCAACAGCGGCCATCCCGGTGCCCCTATGGGTATGGCGGATATCGCCGAAGTACTTTGGCGTGACTACCTGAAGCACAACCCGAGCAATCCATCGTTCGCTGACCGTGACCGCTTCGTGCTGTCCAACGGCCACGGCTCGATGTTGATCTACTCGCTGCTGCACCTGACCGGCTACGACCTGTCGATCGATGACCTGAAAAACTTCCGCCAGCTGCACAGCCGTACCCCGGGTCACCCGGAATTCGGCTACACCCCAGGCGTTGAAACCACCACCGGTCCACTGGGCCAAGGCCTGGCGAACGCCGTAGGTTTTGCCCTGGCTGAAAAAGTCCTGGCGGCGCAGTTCAACCGTCCTGGCCACAACGTTGTCGACCATCACACCTACGTGTTCCTGGGTGATGGCTGCATGATGGAAGGCATTTCCCACGAAGTCGGCTCCCTGGCCGGTACTTTGGGCCTGGGCAAGCTGATCGCGTTCTATGATGACAACGGCATCTCCATCGACGGCGAAGTCGAAGGCTGGTTCACCGACGACACCCCTAAGCGTTTCGAAGCCTACAACTGGCAGGTGATCCGCAACGTCGACGGTCATGACCCGGAAGAGATCAAGACCGCGATCGAAACCGCGCGCAAAAGCGATCAGCCAACCCTGATCTGCTGCAAGACCACCATCGGTTTCGGTTCGCCGAACAAGCAAGGCAAAGAAGACTGCCACGGCGCCCCGTTGGGTGACGCGGAAATCGCCCTGACCCGCGCGGCTCTGAAATGGAACCACGGTCCGTTCGAAATCCCGGCTGACATCTACGCCGAGTGGGACGCCAAGGAAGCCGGTAAAGCGGCCGAAGCCGAGTGGGATCAGCGTTTCGCTGCTTACTCCGCTGCATTCCCTGAGCTGGCCAACGAACTGGTGCGTCGCCTGAGCGGCGAGCTGCCGGCTGACTTCGCGGAAAAAGCTTCTGCTTATATCGCTGAAGTCGCGGCCAAGGGCGAAACCATCGCCAGCCGTAAAGCCAGCCAGAACGCACTGAACGCCTACGGCCCGCTGTTGCCTGAACTGCTGGGCGGCTCCGCTGACCTCGCCGGTTCCAACCTGACCCTGTGGAAAGGCTGCAAAGGTGTTACGGCTGAAGACGCCAGCGGCAACTACATGTACTACGGCGTTCGCGAATTCGGCATGAGCGCGATCATGAACGGCGTGGCTCTGCACGGCGGTCTGGTGCCTTACGGCGCGACCTTCCTGATGTTCATGGAATACGCACGCAACGCGGTACGCATGGCTTCGCTGATGAAGAAGCGCGTGGTGTTCGTCTACACCCATGACTCCATCGGTCTGGGCGAAGACGGCCCGACTCACCAGCCAATCGAGCAACTGACCAGCCTGCGCAGCACGCCGAACCTCGACACCTGGCGCCCGGCCGATGCCGTTGAATCGGCCGTGTGCTGGAAGCTGGCTCTGGAACGCAAGGACGGCCCTTCGGCGCTGATCTTCTCGCGTCAGAACCTGCAGCACCAGGATCGCAACGCCCTGCAAATCGCCGACATCGCCCGTGGCGGTTACGTGTTGAAGGACTGCGACGGCGAGCCTGAGCTGATCCTGATCTCCACCGGTTCTGAAGTCGGCCTGACCGTTCAGGCATACGACAAGCTGACCGAACAGGGTCGCAAAGTGCGCGTCGTCTCGATGCCTTGCACCAGCGTGTTCGATGCTCAGGACGCCGACTACAAGCAAGCGGTTCTGCCGTTGCAGGTCAGCGCCCGTATCGCCATCGAAGCCGCTCACGCGGACTACTGGTACAAGTACGTGGGCCTGGAAGGTCGCGTAATCGGCATGACCACCTACGGCGAGTCGGCGCCTGCGCCTGCCTTGTTCGAAGAGTTCGGCTTCACCCTGGAAAACATCCTGGGTCAGGCTGAAGAGCTGCTGGAAGACTAAGCCCAACGCGGTGGTTTCATGACCACCGCAATCCCTTGTAGGAGCTGGCTTGCCAGCGAAAGCGTCTTTTCAGTCGACAGCAATGTTGCATCTGATGGCTCAATCGCTGGCAAGCCAGCTCCTACAGGGGGTGTGTTGTTAACGAGATTTCGTCTGACTGCGTCTATCGAGAACCCCATGCCTCAACCGCGTCCTTACAAAGTTGCACTCAACGGCTACGGCCGGATTGGTCGTTGCGTCTTGCGTGCGTTGTTTGAGCGAGGCGAAAAGGCCGGGTTTGAAATTGTCGCGATCAACGATCTGGCTGACATGGCCAGCATCGAATACCTGACACGTTTCGACTCCACTCACGGGCGTTTTCCCGGCGAAGTGCGGGTTGAGGGCGATTGTCTGCATATTAATGGCGACTGCGTGAAGGTCCTGCGCAGTGCCACCCCCGAAGGCATCGACTGGGCGTCGTTGGGCGTCGATCTGGTGCTGGAGTGCTCCGGCGCTTACCACACCCGTGCCGATGGCCAGCGTTTCCTCGATGCCGGCGCGCCGCGTGTGCTGTTTTCCCAGCCGATGGCCAGCGAGGCGGATGTCGACGCCACCATCGTCTACGGCGTGAACCAGGATTGCTTGACCGGCGACGAGCTGTTGGTATCCAACGCGTCCTGCACCACCAACTGCGGCGTGCCGCTGTTGCGTCTGCTGGATCAGGCCATCGGTCTGGAATACGTGTCGATCACCACCATTCACTCGGCGATGAACGATCAGCCGGTGATTGACGCCTATCACCACGAAGACCTGCGCCGTACCCGCTCGGCGTTCCAGTCGGTGATCCCGGTGTCCACCGGTCTGGCACGCGGCATCGAACGCCTGCTGCCGGAACTTGCCGGGCGAATTCAGGCCAAAGCCGTACGGGTGCCGACGGTTAACGTGTCTTGCCTCGACATTACGATGCAGACCGTCAGCGACACCGACGCCACCGAGGTCAACCGGATTCTGCGCGAGGCCGCCACCAGTGGCCCGCTCAAAGGCCTTCTGGCTTACACCGAGTTGCCTCACGCCAGTTGTGATTTTAACCATGACCCACATTCGGCCATCGTCGATGCCAGTCAGACCCGAGTTTCCGGCCCGCGGCTGGTGAACATCCTGGCCTGGTTCGACAACGAATGGGGGTTTGCCAACCGAATGCTGGACGTTGCAGAACACTATCTGCAAACAGCTACTCCAACAGCTTCTCCAAAACAGTAACTCAGGAATTGCGACCCATGACCGTGTTGAAGATGTCCGACCTCGATCTGCAAGGTAAGCGCGTACTGATTCGCGAAGACCTCAACGTCCCAGTCAAGGACGGTGTTGTCACCAGCGATGCGCGAATCCTGGCCTCGCTGCCGACCATCAAGCTGGCCCTGGAGAAAGGCGCGGCCGTGATGGTCTGCTCGCACCTTGGCCGTCCGACCGAAGGCGAATTCTCGGCCGAGAACAGCCTCAAGCCAGTGGCTGACTACCTGAGCAAGGCTCTGGGCCGCGAAGTGCCGCTGGTTGCTGATTATCTGGGGGGCGTCGACGTCAAAGCCGGCGACATCGTGCTGTTCGAAAACGTACGCTTCAACAAAGGCGAGAAAAAGAACGCTGACGAACTGGCCCAGCAATACGCCGCCCTGTGCGACGTGTTCGTGATGGACGCCTTCGGCACCGCTCACCGTGCCGAGGGTTCGACCCACGGCGTGGCCAAGTTCGCCAAAGTCGCCGCCGCAGGCCCATTGCTGGCTGCCGAGCTGGACGCACTGGGCAAAGCCCTCGGCGCCCCGGCCCAGCCAATGGCTGCCATCGTTGCCGGCTCCAAGGTCTCGACCAAGCTCGACGTGTTGAACAGCCTGAGCCAGATCTGCAACCAGCTGATCGTCGGCGGCGGCATTGCCAACACCTTCCTGGCGGCTGCCGGTCACCCGGTCGGCAAGTCCCTGTACGAACCGGACCTGCTGGACACGGCTCGCGAAATCGCTGCCAAAGTCAGCGTGCCGCTGCCGGTGGACGTTGTGGTTGCCAAGGAATTCGCTGAAAGCGCCACTGCGACCGTCAAGCTGATCGCTGACGTGGCTGCCGACGACATGATCCTGGACATCGGCCCGCAGACCGCGGCGAATTTCGCCGAGCTGCTGAAGTCGTCCAAGACCATTCTGTGGAACGGCCCGGTCGGTGTGTTTGAATTCGACCAGTTTGGCAACGGCACCAAAGTGTTGGCCCAGGCCATTGCGCAAAGCTCGGCGTTCTCCATCGCTGGCGGCGGCGACACCCTGGCGGCCATCGATAAATATGGCGTTGCCGATCAGATCTCCTACATTTCTACCGGCGGTGGCGCGTTCCTCGAATTCGTCGAAGGCAAAGTGTTGCCAGCCGTTGAAGTCCTGGAAAGCCGGGCCAAGGCCTGAGGCCGCCCATTTGACCAGGCAAAGGAGTGTTTACATGGTCAAGACGTTAACGCTGTTGATCGCGGCGGGCATGCTGGCGGCTTGCGGGAGTAACCCGAAAGCCACGCCGGAGCCCGCGCCGCAGTCGCAGGAAAAAGGCTGCTACCAGGCCGACTGGCAAGCGGAAACCAATCCTGTGCTCAACAAGCGTTCCGGTCCCGATGGCCTGGATAAATACGAGACACAGACACCCGCCAAGGAACATGGTTGTCCTTGACGGGTCTGACTCATTACTCAGGGCTGGCGGCGTGCGCTGTCAGTCGAGGAACATGGATGAAAGGTTTTATCGCCGTTACGGCGTTGGCGTTGCTGGCCGGTTGCGCTCAGTTGAACCTGTTTCAGTCGTCCGCCCCTGTGGATAACTGGACCACCTGGACCTGCGACAGCCAGGCCAAAGTGCTGTGGCGCTACACCGACGACAGCCGCAAGGAAGTCGACGTGCGCCTCGGCGGGGCCGATCAGGTGTACCGCTTGAAACAGGAGCCGGGCGCCGAAGGTTCGCTGTACAGCAATGACATGCTGGCGTTTCACGTAAAAGGTGAGGAAGGCCTGGTTTACTGGGTCGCCACCAATGATTTGATTGGCCGCGGTTGTAAAGCGCAGTAATTGACACACCACAGATCCAATGTGGAAGCAGATCCAAATGTGGGAGCGAGCCTGCTCGCGAAAGCGGTGGATCAGCTTGCATCAATATTGAATGTGAAACCGCATTCGCGAGCAGGCTCGCTCCCACAGAGGATCTGTGCAGGTTCTTGAGATTTGAGCAGCACCGAATTCGCAGCCCGGACCAACCCCCGATCTGCAATAACTTGAATAGCCGCCGCCGCTACGGCAGGCTGGCACGATTAACGACCCAAACCGGGAGAGACACACACAATGGCACTTATCAGCATGCGCCAGATGCTGGACCACGCAGCCGAGTTCGGCTACGGCGTTCCAGCCTTCAACGTCAACAACCTTGAGCAGATGCGCGCCATCATGGAAGCCGCTGACAAGACTGACTCTCCGGTGATCGTCCAGGCTTCGGCCGGTGCTCGCAAATACGCCGGCGCCCCGTTCCTGCGCCACCTGATCCTGGCGGCAATCGAAGAATTCCCGCACATCCCGGTGTGCATGCACCAGGACCACGGCACCAGCCCTGACGTCTGCCAGCGCTCCATCCAGCTGGGCTTCAGCTCGGTAATGATGGACGGTTCCCTGGGCGAAGACGGCAAGACCCCGACCGACTACGACTACAACGTCCGTGTCACCCAACAAACCGTGGCCATGGCTCACGCTTGCGGCGTTTCGGTAGAAGGCGAGTTGGGCTGCCTGGGTTCGCTGGAAACCGGCATGGCCGGTGAAGAAGACGGCATCGGCGCCGAAGGCGTTCTGGATCACAGCCAAATGCTGACCGATCCGGAAGAAGCCGCTGACTTCGTCAAACGCACCCAAGTCGACGCCCTGGCCATCGCCATCGGTACCAGCCACGGCGCGTACAAGTTCACCAAGCCGCCTACCGGCGACGTACTGGCCATCGACCGCATTAAAGAAATCCACAAACGCATCCCGAACACCCACCTGGTGATGCACGGTTCGTCTTCGGTTCCGCAAGAGTGGCTGGCGATCATCAACCAGTACGGCGGCGACATCAAAGAAACCTACGGCGTGCCGGTTGAAGAAATCGTTGAAGGCATCAAGCACGGCGTGCGCAAGGTCAACATCGACACCGACCTGCGCCTGGCATCCACCGGTGCGATGCGTCGCCTGATGGCCACCAACCCGAGCGAGTTCGACCCGCGTAAGTTCTTCGGCGCGACCGTGACGGCGATGCGTGATGTGTGTATCGACCGTTACAACCAGTTTGGTACTGCCGGTAATGCTTCGAAGATCAAGCCGATCTCGTTGGAAGGGATGTATCAGCGGTATTTGAAGGGTGAGTTGAACGCTAAGGTTAACTAAGACGTTTCAGCGTTTGAGTTACATAAAAACCCGCCGAAACAGGCTGTGTGAAAACCTAGCAATCTGCGCAGCGCTCGAAGAAAATGCTCCGTATCGAAAGATACGGAGCATTTTTCGTTATGGCCTACATCCAGGGACAGTCCCGCAGCCAGACCAGCCTGTTTCCGGTATCGCTGGAAGAGTTGATCCCCGAGGATCACCTCGTTCGCGTTA
>NZ_JBWKNG010000022.1:0-125301 GCF_059415465.1 Pseudomonas sp. GW821-FHT10C09 | reverse complement strand
TTTGTTTACCAAGGAGTTTTCCGTTTCGACTGCGCCGGAAGTGGGGCGAATTATAGACATCCAGAATCTGCCGTCAAGCGCTGATTTGGTTTTTCTATCGATCAATCCAAAATCACTGCTATATATAGACGCGCCCGCCACGAATGCGCACTATATTGCCCAACCGCACTACATCAACACTCTCGCTTCCATTTTCGGACGATGCCACGCAATGAATGATCAGCCTCGCAGCCTTGCCTCGACCTTGTTTTCGGTAGGCCTGCTAATAATAGCCATGGCCTCGATCCAGTCCGGAGCGTCCCTGGCCAAAAGCATGTTCCCGGTAATTGGCGCTCAAGGAACCACCACCCTGCGTCTGATGTTCGCCAGTGTGATCATGCTGCTCATGCTGCGGCCATGGCGGGCCAAGCTCACCGCAAAATCCCTGCGCACCGTCATCATCTATGGCATGGCGCTGGGCGGCATGAACTTCCTCTTCTATATGTCGTTACGCACCGTCCCCCTGGGCATTGCCGTAGCCCTGGAATTCACCGGGCCTCTGGCAGTGGCGATCTACGCTTCGCGGCGTGCGATCGACTTTTTATGGATAGCACTCGCGGCTATCGGCTTGCTGCTCTTGATACCTACAGGCGCGACAAGTGCCGGGATTGACCTTGAAGGTGCCGGCTATGCGTTGGGCGCGGGTGTCTGCTGGGCGCTGTACATTCTTTTCGGGCAAAAGGCCGGCGCCGACAACGGTGTGCAGACCGCCGCATTGGGCGTGATGATTGCGGCATTGTTCGTGGCCCCTATCGGCATCGTCCACGCCGGCGCCGCGCTGCTGACTCCGTCGCTGATCCCCGTGGCCATTGGTGTAGCCATTCTGTCCACCGCCCTGCCCTACACGCTGGAGATGGTCGCGCTCACCCGAATGCCCGCCCGTACATTCGGCACATTGATGAGCATCGAACCGGCGATTGGCGCGTTGTCAGGCCTGCTGTTCCTCCAAGAGTACCTCTCACTGTCACAGTGGATGGCTATCTTGTGCATCATTCTGGCTTCCGTGGGTGCGACCATGACCATGGGCAGCAGTGCCAAGCCAGCGGTTGCGGCAGATTGATACAGGATTTGACGCGGGTCTGGTAATTACCGCTCAATTAGGCCATGTTTAGGCCCGTAACCCAGCGCCAGACATGGATTTTTTCAGGATAGGGACATCAGAACGCTTCAGCGAAAGCGAATGCAGCCAGACCCGGGCGCAAGATCCGGGAACGCTATAAGGACAGCAATGAAACGAATTTTGATATTGATCGCCGTACTTGCAGTTGCGGGCTGCGCGGCGACCTCGAAAACATCAGTCAAGCATGGCAAGAAAGGGCTGCATATCAACTGTTCAGGGCTCTCATCCTCGTGGGACAAGTGCTACACCAGCGCCGCCAACTCGTGCGCACCCAAGGGGTACAAGGTCATCGCCAAGTCGGGGGACGCGGTGGAAGAACCAGGCGATTATCCGTTCGGCCTCAATCCCGCCGGCTACACCAGCCGCAGCATGATCGTCATTTGCAAGTAGATTGATGCCGCCCGGCAATCTGGCGGCCAATCTCATCGTAGCTGGACTTCAATACATTCCGCTGGATGTCTGGCGTCGCCAGCATCCGCGCGACCACCAAAGCACCGATGCATTGCGACAAAATGGCCCAAGCCAGGCTGTCGCTCTCCAGGATGCGCGCCCAACTCTCCTGTAGCTGACAAATCCAGCGCTCCGCCTGCTGGCGAACCAGCACATCCGAACGAGCGATCTCTGCACCCAACGCGGGTAATGCGCAGCCGGATTCTGGATGCTCGACATGCGCCATGCTCAAGTAATGCTTGAGGCACCGCTCAAGCTTTTCGCGCCCCTGATCGGCGCTTAATCGCTCCAGGCTTTGGCACAGCTCACGCTCGACGATTGAAGCGAACAGTTCGTCTTTCGACGAAAAATGACTGTAGAAAGCCCCGCCGCTCAGGCCGATCGCCTTCATCAAACCGTCGACACCGACCGTGGAAAAACCTGACTTCTTGGCTGACACCGCGCTGCTTTCCAGCAGCCTCTCTTTGGTTTCCAACTTGTGACTGGCCGAGTAGCGCATTGCCCTCTCCTCAGGATTGATCGTCTTGACGCGTGCCAAATCGTAGCATAACGTTCGTTCAGTTAACGATCGTTTAGCAAAGGGATCAACCTATGAATAACAAGAAGGTCGTACTGGTTGTCGGCGCGGGTGATGCTACTGGCGGCGCAATCGCCAAGCGTTTTGCCCAGGAAGGTTACGTCGCCTGCGTCACCCGACGCAGCGCAGACAAACTTCCGCCGCTGGTCGACGCCATCAAAGCCAACGGCGGTGACGCCTACGGTTTTGCCTGTGATGCGCGCAAGGAAGAAGAGGTGATCGCGCTAGTCGAACAGATCGAAAGCGAGATCGGCCCCATCGAAGCGTTTGTGTTCAATATCGGCGCGAATGTGCCCTGCAGCATTCTTGAAGAAACGGCCCGCAAGTATTTCAAGATTTGGGAAATGGCCTGTTTTTCAGGTTTTCTCAACGCTCGTGAAGTCGCCAAGCGCATGGCCAAGCGTCAACGGGGCACTATCCTGTTCACCGGAGCCACCGCGGGTATGCGCGGTGCCGCGGGATTCGCAGCATTTGCCGGTGCCAAGCACGGAATTCGAGCCCTGGCCCAAAGCATGGCGCGTGAACTTGGCCCCATGAATATCCACGTTGCTCATGTCGTCGTCGATGGGGCTATCGATACCGATTTCATCCGCGAGAGCTTTCCGGAAAAGTACGCGACCAAGGATGAAGACGGAATTCTCAACCCCGAGCACATCGCCGAGAACTATTGGTACCTGCACAGCCAGCCACGGGACGCCTGGACGTTCGAACTGGATTTACGGCCCTGGAGCGAACGCTGGTAAGCCCTCCCCTACAACAATAAACAGAGCGCACCGACCATGAGCAAAACCGTGGAGTTCTATTTCGACCTCGGCAGCCCGGCCACCTACCTGGCCTATACCCAGCTCCCGAAAATCTGCGAGCAAACCGGCAGCCAACTTGTTTACACGCCCATGCTGCTGGGTGGCGTCTTCAAGGCCACCGGTAACGCTTCGCCGGCGGTGATCCCGGCCAAGGGCCGCTACATGTTTCAAGACCTCGACCGCTATGCAAAGCGCTATGGCGTGCCACTCAAATTCAATCCACATTTCCCCATCAATACCCTGATGCTCATGCGTGCGGTGACCGGGATTCAGTTACGTCATCCCGAGCGCTTCATGGCGTTTATCGACTGTCTGTTCACGGCCCTCTGGGTCGAAGGCCGCAGCCTCGATGACCCGGCCACCGTCGCAGCTGTGTTGACACACCACGGATTTGACCCCAACGAAGTACTCGCCCTGACAGCCGACGAGGAAGTCAAAGCTGTCCTCAAGGACAATACCGAGAAAGCCGTACAACGCGGTGTATTCGGCGCGCCAAGCATGTTCGTCGGCAATCAGTTGTTCTTCGGCCAGGATCGGCTGGACTTCGTGGTTGAAGCCCTGAATTAAATCTCGACCACCAACCGCCCCTGCGCACCTCCTGAAACGATCAACTCATGAGCAGCCTCGGCAGTTTCCAGCGTGAACTGCCGAGGATCGAGCAACGGTTTCAACTGACCCGCCTCTATCAGCCGAGTCGCGTCCTGAAGAATCTGCCCATGGTGCTCAAGCCCCTTACCGGTTAACAAAGGCAACAGCGTAAACACCCCGGAATAAGTCGCCCCACGAAATGACAACGGCGCAAGGCTATGTTGTCCCCAGCCCAGACAGCTCACTACATGCCCTTCATAAACCCGAGCTGCCTTGAATGAATTATCCAATACCCCGCCGCCCACCGTGTCATAGACCACATCGAAGCCCTCCCCCGAAGTGAACTCAGCCACATACTCCTCCACCGAAGACGCACGATAATCGATGAACGTTGCGCCAAAGCTTTCAATAAGCCCCTTGTTACCCGTTGAACCCGTCGCGAACACTTCTGCACCGAAAGCCCGGGCAACTTGCGCAGCCACGTGCCCGACACCACCCGCACCACCGTGAATCAGCACTTTCTGACCGGCCCGAACCCGAGCCCGATCAACCAGCCCTTCCCACGCCGTGATCAATACCAAAGGCAACCCTGCCGCCTCGCGCATGTTCAAATTTTTCGGCTTGTGCGCCAGAAGCCGCGAATCAACTACCGCGAACTCAGCCAAGGAGCCCTGCGCACCACCGATTCCGGTCGCCATCGCATAGACCTCATCACCCGGCAGCCATCCACTGACGCCCTCTCCTATCGCCTCAACGATCCCCGCGAGGTCCATGCCCAACACAGCCGGCAATGGCTGCCGTGCATGAGCCGCCTGCCCCGAACGAATCTTGGTATCGAGCGGATTCACCCCGCTGGCCTTGATCCTCACCAGCACCTGGCCCGCCCCCGGCACAGGCCGCGGCAGGGAAACCAAGCGTAAAGGCCCATTGGCCGAGGGCACCATCAGAGCGCGCATTTCAAGTAAGTCAGTCATTTCGGCAAATCCCGTCAGAAGTGGGTGTGGGAGTAATCTTCACCCCGTTCACTCATGCCGATAAGACGCCGTATCGCTATAGTGATCATGCCCATATGGCATCAATGAGAACTCCCGTGGACACACTTAACGCAATGGCCACTTTCGTTCGGGTCGTCGAACGTGGCAGCTTCTCGGCTGTTGCCCGGGAGATGCAGACCAGCCAGCCCACCATCAGCAAGCTACTAAGGGCGCTGGAAACCAGACTGGGCGCCAAGCTGATTAGCCGCAGCACCCGCCAACTGTCACTGACCGATGAAGGTCAGCGCTACTACAACGAATGCCGGCAAATCCTGGCTGCCGTGGACGCGGCGGAACAGCGTTTTCGATCGGGACGCGAATCCGTCGCCGGCAACCTGAAAATCGGTTCATCCGTGAGTTTCGGGCGCTTGCACATTGCACCGCGACTCCCTGAGTTTCTCAAAGCGCACCCTCAGGTTCAGATTGACCTGCAACTCAGCGATCAAAATCAGGACCTGGTCAGTGAAGGGCTGGACGTGACGTTCCGAATCGGCGAGTTGAGCGACAGTAGTCTGCTCGCACGTCACATCGGTACCACGCACCGGATTACGGTTGCAGCGCCTGACTACCTTGAGCAACACGGCGAGCCGCACAGCCCGGAAGAACTCGGCGCGCACAATTGCCTGCAGTTCAATTTGCTGAACAGTCAGAACCTATGGAATTACGAAAGAGGCAACCAACGCCACGAAGTGCGTATCAGGGGCAATGCGCAAAGCAACAACTCCGAGGCAATTCGCGAGTTGGTGCTGGGGGGATTGGGCATTGCGCTGTCGCCGGTGTGGCTGTTCAGCGAGGATCTGCAGGCCGGTCGAGTGAAGGCGATTTTACAAGACTACACGGCACAGTCGCTGCCGATCCATGCCGTGTCCCCGGCGAATCGTCGCCAATCCGCCAGGGTCAGGGCTTTTGTCGACTACATGAGTCAGGCGCTCGAACAAGCGCCTGAACTCCAACCCGTCAAATAGCCGCAGTACGGGTGTTCAACCACTCAAGGGCCGCGCCCTCGAGCAACGGGCTCAAGCGCTCGCGCACTTCGGCGTGGTAAGCGTTGAACCACTGTTTCTCTTCCAGGGTCAGCAGCGACGGCTCCAGGCAACGGGTGTCGATCGGGCACAGTGTCAGGGTTTCGAACTTGAGGAACTCACCAAATTCGCTGGAACCCGCCTCTCGGTTCAGCGCCAGGTTCTCGATACGCACGCCCCAACGGCCCGGACGATAAGTACCTGGTTCGATGGAGGTGATCATGCCCGGTTGCATCGCGGTCTGCGGAGTAGCAGCAGCCTGATAGGCGATGACCTGCGGACCTTCGTGAACGTTGAGGAAGTAGCCGACGCCATGGCCGGTGCCGTGACCGTAGTCGACACTCTCAGCCCAGATCGGCGCGCGAGCGATGGCATCGAGCAATGGCGACAAAATCCCCCGAGGGAATTGCGCGCGGGACAGCGCGATCACGCCTTTGAGCACGCGTGTGCAATCGCGTTTCTGTTCAGCCGTTGGTGTACCGACCGGCACCATTCGCGTGATGTCGGTGGTGCCACCCAGGTACTGACCGCCGGAGTCGATCAGCAACAGACCGTCACCCTCGATCACCGCGTGCTCTTCTTCGGTCGCGTGGTAGTGCGGCATCGCGCCATTGGCGTTGAACGCGGCAATGGTGTTGAAGCTCAGCGACACGTAGCCCGGACGTCGAGTGCGCGCGGCAGTGAGGTGTTCGTCGATGGTCAGTTCGGTGATGCGCTCACGACCCAAGGCCGAGTCCAGCCAAGTGAAGAATTCGCACAGGGCGGCACCGTCCTGCTCCATGGCTTGACGAATATGTTCGGCATCGGCCAGGCTTTTTTGCGACTTGGCGAGCGTGGTCGGGTTCAGGCCTTCAACCAGTTTTACGCCTTTGTCGAGGTTGTCCAGCAAACCGGCGGTGACGCGCGCCGGATCGACTTGCAGGCTCGCGCCGCTCGGCACGGCGCGCAAGGCCGCAGCCACTTCGCTGTAATCGCGCAGGGTCACGCCGTCTTGTTCAAGCACCGCACGCAGTTGAGCATCGACTTTGCTCAGGGCAACGAACAGGGTGGCCTGTTCCTGACTGATCAAGGCGAAGGACACGAACACCGGGTTGAACGACACGTCGCCGCCGCGCAGATTGAACAACCAGGCGATGTCATCGAGGGTCGCGACAAAATGCCAGTCAGCGCCACGATCCTTCAACACCTCGCGCAGTTTCGCCAGTTTCTCGCCACGGCTGACCGTCGCCTGCGGCGGTAAATGCTGATAGATCGGCTCATTCGGCAACGTCGGGCGGTCGCTCCAGACTTCGCTCAACAGATCGATGTCGGTACGCAGGCGGGCGCCGCGCTCTTCGAGTTTGCCACCCAGCGTACGTGCCGACGCCACGGCCATCACCGCACCGTCCACCGCGACGACGCCGCCTTCAGGGGTTTGCTCGGCCAGCCAATCCAACGGGCCAGGTTGACCCGGCTGCAGCTTGACCAGTTCGATGCCGCTGCCCTTGAGCTCCTTGGTCGCTTGCTCCCAGTAACGACTGTCGGCCCAGACGCCGGCAAAATCCGGGGTCACGATCAGTGTGCCGACCGAGCCATGGAAGCCCGATAACCACTGCCGTCCCTGCCAGTAACCCGGCAGATATTCCGACAGGTGCGGATCGGCCGACGGCACCAGCAAGGCATGAATGCCTTCGCGGCTCATCAGTTCGCGGGTTTGCGCCAGGCGCTGTGGCACCGATCCATTGATCGAAGGCTGCGTACTCATCGTGTCTCCTGCTAATCACTTCAGCTTATTGTTGAGTGCCGATCTGAGTCGGCGCTTTAAGGCGCTACTGCCAGAATGCCGGGGCGCTGGCGCAGGCCGCTTTGATCAGTTGCACCGCTTGGTCGATATCTTGATCGGTGGTGAACCGGCCGAGACTCAAGCGGATGGTGCGACTCGCCGAGCGGGCGTCATGCCCCAGGGCCAGCAGCACGTGGGATGGGGCGTTGCTGGCAGAGTTGCAGGCCGACGTCGCAGAAAAAGCGATTGAATGGCTCAACGCCGCAGAATTGAATTCACCTTCGCTGAACGTCAGGCTCAAGGTATGGGGAATGCGCTGGGCCGGGCTGCCATTGAGGCGAACGCCGGGAAGGCTCAGCAACTGCTCAAGCAAACGTTCGCGCAAGCGCACGATCGTGGCTTTCTCTTCATCGAAGACATCGGCGGCCAAGGCGAAGGCCGCGCCCATGGCTGCGATCTGATGAGTCGCCAGGGTGCCGGAACGCAACCCGCCTTCGTGACCACCGCCGTGAATCTGTGCCTGCAAGCGTTGTTGCGCGCGCGGGCCGACGTACAGCGCACCGATGCCTTTGGGGCCGTAGATCTTGTGCGCGGAAAACGACATCAGGTCCACCGGCAGGCGCGCCAGATCAATGGCCACTTTGCCTGCGCCTTGCGCCGCGTCGACGTGAAACAACGCATCGCGTGCACGCACGACTTCACCAATGGCGGCGATATCGTTGACCGTGCCCAGTTCGTTGTTGACCAGCATCAGCGACACCAGAAAGGTGTCTTCACGCATCGCTTCGCTGACCGCTTGCGCCGTGATCAACCCTTCGGCGTCAGGCACCAGGTAGGTGACCGCAACACCGGCGTCCTGCAATTGCTTCGCCGTGTCGAGAATCGCCTTGTGTTCGATCTGGCTGGTAATGATGTGCCCGCCGCTGACACCACGGGCCTGGGCCACGCCCTTGAGCGCGAGGTTGTTGGATTCAGTGGCACCGGAGGTCCAGACAATCTGCTGCGCCGTAGCGCCAACCAGATCGGCGACCTGCTGCCGGGCGTGCTCGACCGACTGTCGGGCTTGCTGACCATAGGCATGGGAGCTGGACGCAGGGTTACCGAAATTGCCGGTAAAACCCAGACACTCGACCATGACCTTGATGACCCGCTCATCCACCGGCGTGGTGGCGGCGTAATCGAAATACAACGGACGCTTATTCATAAAAGACTCGCAGAGCGTGTTCCGGGATCAGGAAGCTCATGACGGAAACGTCAAGGCGCAGCCTTGTGAGCTGCGCCGATATTTCAGCACGTTAGAAATACCTGATCGGAAGCCGTTAAAGAAGAACAACTTCATTTAAAAGTGCGTAGGAACGCTCCTGAAGTCGAGCTTAACAGGCATCGGGCAACCGGTTGAAGCAATGCGTCAGCTAAAGCTTTCAAGAAGTAACGGATACAGCGAAGCCACCAACAGCGCCGCCATGCCCCAGTTGAACAGGCGCAACCAGCGGCGGTCCTTCAACACATTGCGCAACAACGTGCCGCACCCGGCCCAGATGCCGACGCTCGGCAGGTTGATCACGGCAAACACCGCCGCAATGATGATCACATTGGTGAAATATCCCTGCATCGGGGTGTAGGTGCTAATGGCACCGATGGCCATGATCCACGCCTTGGGATTGACCCATTGGAACGCAGCTGCGCCGAGGTAGGTGATGGGTTTGCTTTCGCCGTTCTCGCTCTCGGAGACCGGGCCTGAATGGGCGATTTTCCATGCCAGGTACAGCAAATACGCCGCGCCGACGTAGCGCAGCACGGTGTAGAGCAAAGGATAGGTTTGAAACACGGCACCAAGGCCGAACCCGACGGCGACCACCAGGACAAAGAAGCCGCAGGTGACACCCAACATGTGCGGGATGGTGCGGTTAAAGCCGAAGTTCACACCCGATGCCAGCAACATGGTGTTGTTGGGGCCGGGAGTAATCGAGGTGACGAGCGCAAACAGGGCCAGGCCCATCAGCAGATCGAGTGAAAGTGTCATCAGCGGCAGTCCATTAGGGTCAATCGGGTGTTAAGACCCTATCGCACGCCTTGCCGGAAACCCATGGACAGTTACGTGAAACTTCGAGCGGTACAGTTTTCGATCAGCTTGGACGACCGTGAAGCTGTACAGCACGTTCGGCGTTCATCTCGCCCTGTTTGTCGAAGCTGAACGACTTTTGCGGTTGACCGAGCAAGGCCGCTTTCTTCGCGTGGTATTCCTCGAAGGACAGACCACGACGATTCAAATCCTCTAACGCCAGTTCCTTGGATTCTTCTGCGGTGTACGGCCGCAATTCCGGTGAAACATGACTGGCACAACCGGCAAGCACAGAGACCGCGAGCAGCAGAAAAGTGGCGATTAGAGGTTTCATTTTTGGCGTCCTGCATCTGGGTTCGGGGGAATGAACACAGGCTACTCGCGCGGCTTCACGGGCAGAAATCAACGCTCTCAATAGTGGCTATCGACTTTGGTAAACACTCTCCAGGTCCGCCCACATATATTCCATAAAGATCTATAAATATTTGCTTAATGTCTTTTACGGAATATAAAACAGCCTTTATAACAACGCCATCGCTGCACGAACTGTTGCCGGAACAACTGTTTGCCAGGCAACAGTCATCCAGCAAACAGCGCCGAAAACAGTACAACGTCGGCCAGGAAACATGCTCAGAGCCCCGTAAACAGGGGCCCGAAGGATTGGTACAGCTCTTGCTCAACCCAAGACCTACTCACTGCTCCCCGAGCAACTGTTGAAAAAGGAACTGATCATGTCCCGTGCATTGAAAGTCGTTGCCCTGTCGGGCGGAACCTGGCGCCCGTCTCGCACCCTGGTGCTGACTCAGGCGCTGTTGAGCGAACTGTCGGAGCAATTGCCGATCGAGAGCCGGCTGATCGAACTCGGCGACATCGCTCGCCCCCTCGGTGCGGCACTTTCGCGACAAGAATTGAGCGCCGAGATTGAAGCCGAGTTGCAAGCGATCGAGAACGCCGACCTGCTGATTGTGGCCGCGCCGGTGTATCGCGGCTCCTACCCGGGATTGCTCAAGCACCTGTTCGACCTGATCGACCTCAACGCCCTGATCGACACGCCGGTACTGCTGGCTGCCACCGGTGGCAGCGAACGTCACGCGCTGGTCCTCGATCATCAATTGCGCCCGCTGTTCAGTTTCTTCCAGGCGCTGACCTTGCCGATTGGCGTCTATGCCACCGAAGCCGATTTCTCCAACTACCAAATAACCAGTGAGCCCTTGAAGGCCCGCATTCGTCTTGCTGCAGAACGCGCCGCGCCGTTGTTCGGCGTGCACCCCAAAAATCTGCTGAAAATCGCTTAAGGATTTCTTCATGGATGTTTTCTGGTTCCTGCCCACCCACGGCGACGGCCATTACCTGGGCACCACCCAGGGCGCACGCCCGGTCACGCTCAACTACCTGAAACAAGTGGCTCAGGCCGCGGACAGCCTTGGCTATCACGGCGTGCTGATTCCTACCGGGCGCTCCTGCGAGGACTCTTGGGTGATTGCTTCGGCGTTGGTGCCGCTGACCGAACGCCTGCGTTATCTGGTGGCGATTCGGCCGGGGATCATCTCGCCGACAGTCTCGGCGCGCATGGCTGCGACACTGGATCGTTTGTCCAATGGCCGCTTGCTGATCAACGTGGTCACGGGCGGTGACCCGGATGAAAACCGTGGCGACGGGATCTTCCTCGATCACAGCGAGCGCTACGAAGTCACCGATGAATTCCTGCAGATCTGGCGCCGGGTGCTGCAAGGCGAAGCGGTGGATTTCGCAGGCAAACACCTTCAGGTACAGAACGCCAAGGCGCTTTACCCGCCGGTGCAAAAACCCTACCCGCCGCTGTACTTTGGCGGATCTTCCGAAGCCGCCCATGAATTGGCCGCTGAGCAGGTGGACGTCTACCTGACCTGGGGCGAACCTCCGGCCGCCGTGGCGCAAAAGCTCGCGGATGTGCGTGAGCGTGCGGCGCGAAACGGTCGCACGGTGAAGTTCGGGATTCGCTTGCATGTGATCGTGCGCGAGACCGCCGACGAGGCCTGGAAAGCCGCTGACAAACTCATCGAGCACATCAGCGACGAGACCATCGCCGCTGCACAGAAATCGTTCTCGCGGTTCGACTCCGAAGGCCAGCGACGCATGGCGGCGCTGCATGACGGGCGTCGTGACAACCTGGAAATCGCCCCCAATCTCTGGGCCGGTGTCGGCCTGGTGCGGGGCGGTGCAGGGACCGCGTTGGTCGGTGATCCACAGCAAGTGGCGGCGCGGATCAAGGAGTACGCGGACCTGGGAATCGAGAGTTTCATCTTCTCCGGTTATCCGCACCTTGAAGAGGCTTATCGGTTTGCCGAGTTGGTGTTCCCGTTGTTGCCCGAGCCGTACGCCAGCCTGGCGGGACGCGGCACCACCAACCTGACCGGGCCCTTTGGCGAAATGATTGCCAATGATGTGCTGCCCACCAAAGCCACGGCCTGACGAACAACTCCTCCTTGGGAATGGGCAACTTTGTGGCGAGGGGGCTTGCCCCCTCGCCACAAAAGCCCATCCCACAGGGGATTTGTGTCGAATTTATGAGGAACTCACGCGTGACCGCCAAGCCGCACAGCACCCTGTTATCCCCCTTGCAGACCGCCCGCCAACTGGCCGCCGGGTTTGCCCTGACCGCCGTCGAGCGCGACGAGCGCGGGGGCACGCCCAAGGTTGAACGCGATGCCCTGCGCCACAGTGGCCTGCTGGGTTTGAGCATCCCGGTCCAGTACGGCGGCCTCGGCGCCAGCTGGAGCGAAACCCTGGCCATCGTCCGTGAGTTCGCCAAGGTCGACAGTTCCATCGCCCACGTCTTCGGTTTCCATCACTTGATGCTCGCCACCGTGCGCCTGTTCGCCAGGCCTGAACAATGGCAGCCCTGGTTCGAGCAGACTGCACGCAAGAACTGGTTCTGGGGCAACGCCCTTAACCCGCTGGACACCCGCACGGTGGTGAAAAACCTGAGGGGCTGGCGTGAGTTTTCCGGCAAGAAAAGCTTCTGCTCCGGTGCCAGCGATTCGGAAATGCTGATCGCCTCTGCCGTCGATGAAAGCGCCGGCGGCAAATTGTTGATCGCCGCGATTCCCAGTGGTCGCAGCGGCATCACCCTGCACAACGACTGGAACAACATGGGCCAGCGCCAGACCGACAGCGGCAGCGCCACGTTCGAACGGGTGCGGGTCGAAGAGTCGGAATTGCTGCTCGATCCGGGCCCGTTGAGCACACCGTTCGCCTGCCTGCGGCCGTTGATTGCGCAACTGACGTTCACCCATATGTTCCTCGGCATCGCCGAGGGCGCCTTTGAAGAAGCGCGGCAATACACGCTCACCGAGACCCGGCCGTGGCACAAATCCACGGTTCAGGATGTGCGTCAGGATCCTTATGTCCTCGGCCATTACGGCGAATTCTGGGTCGCTCTCGAAGGTGTTCGACTACTGGTGGAACGCGCCGCCGAACTGCTCGACAAGGCTTGGGCAAAAGGCCCGAACCTCAGCGCCGAAGAACGTGGACATCTGGCCACCGCCATCGCCACCGCGAAAGTCGCCGCCACGCGTAACGGCCTGGAGCTGTGTAGCCGCTTGTTCGAAGTCACCGGCGCGCGCTCGACTCACGCGTCCCTGCGACTCGACCGTCACTGGCGCAACCTGCGCACGCAAACCCTGCACGACCCGGTGGATTACAAACTCCATGAGCTGGGTGACTGGGCGCTGAACCAGGCCTTGCCCGTTCCGACTTTCTATTCCTAGCCTTCTCTTCATGGAGCTAACCCCATGCAACTGCTGACCTTACCGCCCTCGCCCGCGCTGGCGACTTCGATCCGTGCCACCGCGCAAGTGTTCGAAGACCCGAAATCCCAGGCCTTGCTCGCCCATCTGCAACAAGTCGCGCCCAGTGAAGCCAGCGTGCTGATCATTGGTGAAACCGGCACCGGCAAGGAGTTGGTGGCGAGGCACATCCACAACCTCAGCGCCCGGCGCAACCGGCCGTTCGTGGCGGTGAACTGCGGCGCCTTCTCCGAATCGCTGGTCGAGGCCGAGCTGTTCGGCCACGAAAAAGGCGCGTTCACCGGCGCGTTGAGCGCCAAGGCCGGCTGGTTCGAAGAGGCCGATGGCGGCACGTTGTTCCTCGATGAAATCGGTGATCTGCCGATGGCGATTCAGGTCAAGCTGCTGCGCGTGTTGCAGGAGCGCGAAGTGGTGCGGCTCGGTTCGCGTAAAAGCATTCCGATCGACGTGCGCGTGCTGGCCGCGACCAACGTGCAACTGGAAAAAGCCATCAACGCCGGGCATTTTCGCGAAGACCTTTATTACCGCCTCGATGTGGTCAGCCTGGAGCTGAGCCCCTTGCGCGAGCGCCCCGGTGACATCCTGCCGCTGACCCGCCACTTCATCGACGCCTACAGCCGGCGCCTGGGCTACGGCAGCATCACCATCAGCAAAGAAGCCGAACTGAAACTGCGCAGTTACAGTTGGCCGGGCAACATCCGCGAACTGGAAAACGTCATCCACCACACGTTGCTGATCTGCCGCAACGGCGTGATCGAACGCGATGACCTGCGCCTGTCCAACATGCGCATCGAGCGCCAGGACGACTATCACTCCAGTGTCGACGATTCACCGGAAGCCCTGCTGGATCGAGCCTTTCAAAAGCTCTTCGCAGAACAGGCCGGCGCACTGCATGAAAAAGTCGAAGACGCCTTGTTGCGCGCCGCCTATCGCTTCTGCCATTACAACCAGGTGCACACCGCTGCCCTGCTGGGCCTAAGCCGGAACGTGACGCGCACGCGGCTGATCAAGATCGGCGAATTGGCCGTGAACAAACGCCGGGTAATGGAGAATGTCCAGGGCGAGCGGGTGATGCAGTTGTCGATTTAACCCACCAGGCGGCAGTGCAGCGCGTTGTCGTGGCTGAGCGCCAGGCTGTGCAGCACCTGGAACGAGCCGAACGTCACGGTCTTCGCCTGATGGGCACGGATCAGTTGCCAGAAATCCTGTTCGCCGCTTTCAAAACTGCGAAAGGCCGCCTCTCCCGCCGCGCGGGTTTGCCATTGCAGGTAGTTGAGCACCCGCCGGCCGTCGTCGCTGGCCTGGATGCTGGCACTCAGAAAACCACTGAAATCCCGCGCCAGACGCTCGGTCTGCCGGGACAACGCCGTCACCAGCGCAGGTTGCTGATGCGGCTCGATCTCGAACTCGATCAGTTGGGTGAAGCTGCGATTGTTCTCTGACGATTGCATGAATAGTCCCCTCACGTGCCAGGCGGATCTTGCGATCCGAAGGCCTGCAGGGTAAAACCTCGAGTTAACTAGAGGTCAAGCAGGATTTTTAAATGATCACCCCGGACAATCTGCACAAGGAACTCACCGTCGGCCAATTGGCCGCCCGCAGCGGCGTGGCGGTCACGGCGCTGCACTTTTATGAATCCAAGGGGCTGATCAAAAGCACGCGAAATCAGGGCAACCAGCGGCGCTATCCACGGGAAGTGTTGCGGCGGGTGGCGCTGATCAAAGTCGCGCAACGCCTGGGGATTCCGTTGGCGGAGATCGGTGAGGCGCTGAAATCGCTGCCGGATAACCGCGCACCGACGGCGGCGGACTGGAAGGTGCTGTCGGCGCAATGGAGCCGGGACCTGGATGAGCGGATCAATCAGCTGACGTTGCTGCGCGACAAACTGAATGGCTGCATCGGGTGTGGGTGTTTGTCGATGGAGGCATGTCCGTTGCGCAACTTTGGTGATGTGCTGGGGGAACAGGGGCCGGGGGCGCAGCTGCTGGAATCTGGGCCAGGCCAGAAATAGCGTCGCGGCCTTCGCGAGCAGGCTCGCTCCCACAGGAGACCGCGTTCTCCGGTCAACTGTGGGAGCGAGTCTGCTCGCGATGGCGTCCTTACATTCAATGAAGATCTAGAACCCTGGCGCAATCTGCCCCTTGTACCGGGTCAGGATGAACTGCCGAACCTCATCCGAATTCAACGCCTTGGCCAGTTTCTGCAAGCCCGGGTCATTGATGTTGTCCGGCCGCGCCACCAGAAACTCGATGTACAAACTCTTGCCCTTCTCGACAATCAGCGCGCTGTTGGTGTCGATCCCCGCTTCCAGCGCGTAGTTGGCAAAGACAAACGCCAGGTCGACCTGACTCACCGAACGCGCCAGCAATGCGCCCTCCAGCTCACGAATCTTCAGGTGTTTGGGGTTGTCGATAATGTCCCGCTGCGTGGCCAGGGTGTTGCTCGGGTCCTTGAGTTTGATCAGCCCGGCTTCGTGCAACAGCACCAGCGCACGACCGGTGTTCACCGGGTCGTTGGGGATCGACACGGTGGCGCCATCCTTCAGCTCGGCAATGTTTTTGATCTTGGTCGAGTAGGCGCCGAACGGTTCAATGTGCACGCCGACCACCGGCACCAGATCGGTGTGGCGGGTCTTGTTGTAATCATCGAGAAACGGCCGGTACTGGTAATAGTTGGCATCGAGGTTCTTCAACGCCAACTGCTGATTGGGCTGGATGAAATCGGTGAAGACCTTGATGTCCAGGTCCACGCCTTCCTTGGCCAGGGTCGGTTTGACGAATTCGAGGATTTCCGCGTGCGGGACCGGAGTGGCGCCGACGGTGAGTTTTTCGTTGGCGTGAACGCTCAACGACACTAAGGCAGCCAGAATGGCCAGGGTCTTTTTCATGTTGCGCTCCTAGGCAGATTGAGTGGCCGTCGTGGGGTGGACGTGGGGCCTGATTGCTTTCTTTTGGATAAAACTTATCGTCGGCTGTAGCGCGCCACCAATCGGTCGCCGGTCATTTGCAGGGCCTGGACCAGGATCAACAACAGCACCACAGTGACCACCATGACGTCGGTCTGAAAACGCTGGTAGCCGTAACGGATCGCCAGGTCACCCAGTCCTCCGCCGCCGATCACGCCGGCCATCGCCGTGTAATCGACCAGCACAATCGCGGTCACCGTGACCGCCGCCAACAACCCTCCCCGCGCCTCGGGCAACAAGGTGTGGCGGATGATCTGCCACGTATTCGCGCCCATGGCCTGGGTCGCTTCCACAACCCCGCGATCCACCTCGCGCAAAGCGGTTTCCACCAGCCGTGCAAAGAACGGCGTGCAACCGACCACCAGCGGTGGAATGGTCCCAGGCACCCCCAGCGAAGTGCCGACCAGCAGCGTGGTCAGGGGAATCAGCACGATCAGCAAAATGATGAACGGCAACGACCGCAGCATGTTGACGATCACCGACAGCACCCGGTAAACGCCGACCGCTTCATGCAACTGGCGCTTGCCGGTGAGGAACAGCACCACGCCCAACGGCAGACCCAACAACACGGTGAAGCCCAGTGCAGCGCCGAGCATGCTCAGGGTGTCGAGGCAAGCTTGGGCGATGTCCGCCCAATAGATATGTTTCAGCAACTCGGCCATCAATCACGACCAGTCATGGCGTGGCGGTTTCACGCCGTTGAGCAGCCAGTTGCCGACCACGTGGTATTTCCAGCGCACCGGGTCGTGCAGGGTATGAACCCGGGCGTTGCGCCAATGGCGGTCGAAGTTGTGCTTCTTCAGGGTCGAGCGGGTGCCGCCGAGTTCGAAGAGTTTGTTGCTGGCTTCGATGGCAATTTCAGTAGTCAGCACTTTGGCCTTGGCCACCGCGAGGGAAGCCTGGGCGACGTTATCTTCATCGGGTGCCGGACGCGCCGCATCCAGCGCTCGCCCTGCCCGTTCCAGCAAGGCTTCGGCGGCTTCCAGGCGAATCTCCAGGCCACCGACCTGGATGATGGTCAGTGGATCTTCACTGGCCTTTTCCACACCCGCATCGATCCACGGCCGAGCGAACTGCCGGACGAAGGCGATGGTGTCGCGCAGTGCCGCACGGGCGATGCCGGCGTCGATGGCCGCGGTAGTCAATTGTGCAAACGGGCCGGCCAGCGTCGGGGTTTCATAGGAACGGTAGGTCGGGAACAGATTGAATGCGCTGACGTGCAAATCCTCGGCGAGCACGGTGCCGCTGGACGTGGTGCGCTGACCGATGCTGTCCCAGTCGTCGACGATCACCAGCCCTTGGGTTCCACGCTGGACGAAGGCCAATTGACCCTTCTGCTCTTCGTCCAGCGCCAGCACCGCCAGCCAGTGGGCGTACAGCGAACCGGTGCAATAACCCTTGCGCCCGTTGATCACATGGCCGTCGCCATAACGGCGGATCGTCGCCTGAATGTCCTGGACGTTTTTGCCGCCGGTTTCCGACAAGGCATTGGCAAAGCGATGGCCCTGCAGTGCCAACTCGAAGAAGTGCGCCTGTTGCTCGGGCGTGCCTTGCAGGCGGATATATTCCAGCAGGCAATAGTGGTTTTGCGGAATCTGCCCCAGCGACGGATCGGCGGCGGAAATGATCGCGATGACCTGCGCCAGCACCGCATAGGACACCTGTGCGCCACCAAACTCGCGAGGCACGCTGATGCCCCATAAACCACTGTTGGAATACAGATCGACAACATCGGCGGGGACCTGGCGCGTGCGGTCGCGCTCAGCGTCCTGCTCCAGCAATACAGCGGCGACACGCTCGGCGACACGCAGGGCTTCGGCTTCGTCGGCGATCCGATGGGCGGCCGGCGGGTTGATCGGATAAACGGCAGATTCAGGCATGTGACGGTCTCGACAACAGTGTTTAACAGAGCTATTGCAGCTTCTGTGCCGAGGTTCATCACCCATGATTTCGTGGGTTTGACGGGTGTTTTTCAGCGTTTCTGATGATGCAGCCGAGCAATCTGCTGCTGCGCTGTTGATGGCTGAACAGTGAGGCTGCTCGTCGGGTCCCCGGCTGCCAACACGACGCTGACCTATATTTAATCGGCCGGAAATCGGCGCAGGAGACTTTCCACCCACAACAACAAACAGGGAGATTCATCATGAGCGTCAAACCCATTCCAGAGGGTTATCACAGCATCACCCCGTATCTGGGCATTCAAAAAGCAGCCGAAGCGATCGAGTTCTACAAGAAGGCTTTTGGCGCCATCGAAGTCATGCGCCTGGCCATGCCTGATGGCGGCATCGGTCACGCCGAACTGAGGATCGGCGACTGCCCGATCATGCTCGGCACGCCGTGCGATCAGGGACCGTTGAGCAACCCGGACAAGTCGCCGTCAGTGGGCCTGCATCTGTATGTGACGGATGTGGACAAGTCCTACAAACAGGCGATTGATGCGGGCGGCACGGTGGTGTCCGAGGTCAAGGATCAGTTTTACGGCGACCGCTCCGGGACGTTGAAGGATCCGTATGGGCATTTGTGGTTTTTGGCTACGCGCAAGGAAGACCTGACTCAGGCGCAGATTGAGCAGCGGGCGAAGGAGATGTTTCAACAAGGTTGAGATTTTCAGTGCCTGACCGGCCCTCTTCGCGAGCAGGCTCGCTCCCACAGGTACAGCGGTGATCTTGTGGGAGCGAGCCTGCTCGCGAAGGGGCCATCCCCAGCACCTCAAATCCGCTCCTGTAATGACTAACCGCCAATAAGAAACATTTACTTTCATCTCCCCCTTCGGGATTTCTGTTCCTCATCCGTCTTATAGAGATGCAGTCGGCGTGCGCAGGCAACAGCCACCGCCGGCCTTTTCATGGACCTCATCGCTGGGAAGCCCGCAGCAGAGGTTCTCTCATCGATACAAGACCTTTAATCATGTCGAAGAAATCCCGTTCCAAACTCTGGTTTCTGGTCCACAGCTGGCTGGCATTGCCGATCTGGTTTTTCGTGCTGATTGTCTGCGTCACCGGCACATTGGCGGTGATCAGTCAGGAAATCGTCTGGCTGGCCAACCCGCAAATGCGCGCCAGCCAGCCGTCGAACGATGCGCCGTTGCTCAGTTATGACCAGATCATAGCGGCGATCAAAAAGGCCGAGCCGGACACGCTGGTCGAATCCATCAGCCGCCCCGATGAATCCCACTTCGCCCTCGATGTCAGCGTCAGCTACCCCGACGGCCGCTCGGTGACCGTGTACGTCAACCCGTACAGCGGCGTCATTCAGGGCACCGCCCCGGCCTTCGATTTCAAGGCGTTTACCCGCGCGCTGCACGGCTGGTGGCTGGTGCCGTTCACCAATGGCTACAGCTGGGGCTGGTACCTGGTGTCCTTCTTGAGCCTGCCGTTGCTGGCCTCGTTGGTCACTGGGCTGGTGGTCTACAAAAAATTCTGGAAAGGCTTCTTCCGACCGACCCTGCGCATTCGTCATGGCGCACGGATTTTCTGGGGCGACTTTCATCGCCTCAGCGGTATCTGGTCGATCTGGTTCATTGCGGTGATTTCTGTCACCAGCACCTGGTTCCTGATTCAGGCGTTCATGTTCGATAACCAGATCTCGATTTCCACCGCGCCGGTGGCCCTGGTGGTGCCGCGTGAAAGTGTGCCGGTGACCACAGATGGCTCGCCCGCACCGACGATCAGTCTCGAAACCGCGATTGCCCAGGCCAAGGAACGCATTCCCGGCCTCGAAGACAGCTTCGTCAGCCTGCCCGCCAATGCCTACAGCTACCTCTCGGTGGGGGGACGCAGTTGGTATCCGCTGATGTACCAGACGGCCGACATCAACCCCTACACCGGCGACGTCGCTGCCACACGCCTGCTGTCGGACCGCACCGGCCTGGAGCTGGTGACCGAGTCCATGCGCCCCTTGCACACCGGTGATTTCGGCGGGATCTGGATCAAGCTGATCTGGTTTTTCTTCGGTTTGATCCTGAGCATGATGGTCCTCAGCGGCCTGCTGATCTGGACCAAACGCACCGCCCTCGCCACCGCCAACGCCCTCAAGCGCAGCCACAAACAGCCACGGGTGCAAGCCGCGACGGAGGTCAGCCAATGAACGCACACGTCAAGCAAACACCGGACTCGATGTTGCGCCGCTTCTGGCTGAAATGGCGCTTCCACATCAACGTTCTGCTGTTGTTGGTGCCGCTGGGGTTCATGCCCAAATACTTCGCTGACGCGGCACTGTTTCGCGGCGATACCGGGCTGGGTGAGCGAGAGATCGGAGAAGTCCAGGTCGGTCCGTGGAGCCTGCGTCTGGCCGAGTTGCGCAACGAAGCCCCCACATTGGACGGACCGGCCGGCCACATGAAGAACTTCACCGCCGCGCTGTGCGACAGCTGCCGCGATCAGGTCAAGGCGACTTACTTGCGCATCGGCAAACCGCGCAGCCTGCGGGCCGCCGGGGTGATTTTCTTCGGCACGCCACACCGCATGGCCGCCATGGTGCCGATCCCGGAAAAGACCAAGGCTGACACCGAGCTGTGGATCACCATGGAAGGCTGGGACGGCGCAATGCACCAGGCCGCCCTGCCCCTGAGCCAGGCATCGCCGGCCACCGTCGCGTGGCTGAACCAACAAGGAGGCAAACCATGATTCGCGTTTTTCGCCCACTCCAAACCGTGTTGCTGGTGCTCTGCGCCGGATTCAGTGCCAGCGCGCTGGCGCACAACCCGATGTGCGAATGCAAAGCCGTCGATGCCGAACAGATCAAATGCACCGGCGGGTTCTCCGACGGCAGTGGGGCGCCGGGCGTGACCCTGGACGTGATCGGCTACGACGAAACCATTCTGGTGCCGGGCAAGCTCGGCGCCGATTCCACGTTGACCTTCAAGAAACCCGGCGCGGAGTTTTATGTGCTGTTCGACGCCGGTCCCGGCCACGTCGTCGAAATCGACCAAGCGGACATCGAATCACCATGAGTACGCCTACCACACACGTTGTGCGCCCGGCTGGTGCCGGCCACGAAACCCTTTATGTGCTGCTGTTGTGCCTGATGATTCTGGCGGTGGCCGGTTCGGTGGTTGCCTGGCGCCACGAGTCCCAGGCCGTAAGCAGCGTCGGCAGCCATCAACTGGATGCCCGCCGCGACTTGAGTGCGTCCGAGCAAGGGATCTACGCCGACCTGCGGGTGACGCTGGACGAGATTCACTTGCTGCAACAGGAACAGCAAACCCTGCCAACACCTGAAGCCCTCGCCGAGGAAGGATTTGCACCGTTCGCCCAGGACGCCAGCTCTGTCAGCCGTGGCGCCCATGCCTGGCAATTGCTCGACGCCAAGGCTTACTTCGGCCAGAGCCAGACACCCGCCGTGGCCGGTTCGTTTTTGATGCGCCTGACTGCTGGCACCGAGGCGCCGGACATCTGGCTCAACCGCGCCGCCGACCTAAAAGCCCCGACCGACCTGACGGACGCAGCCCTCGAAAGCGCCGGCTGGCAATTGATCGTCGCGCAATTCGATGCCGGCGTGACCCGCCAGCACCGGCACTGACCCCTCGCCTTCATCCGAGAGAAGACCGCTTTCCCATGCCTATTTCATCTTTCCTGCGCCTGCTATCGGTCGGCTTGCTGGCTTGCCTGCTGACTCCTCTGACCCATGCCGACGACGCCAAACGCCTGCGCATCGGCATCACCCTGCACCCTTATTACAGCTACGTTGCCAACATCGTCGGCGACAATGCCGATGTGGTGCCGCTGATTCCGGCCGGTTTCAATCCGCATGCCTACGAACCCCGCGCCGAGGACATCAAGCGCATCAGCGGGCTGGACGTGATCGTGCTCAATGGCGTCGGTCATGACGACTTCGCCGACCGCATGATCGCTGCCAGCGAAACCCCGAACATCCCGGTGATCGAAGCCAACGAAAACGTGCCGCTGCTGGCCGCTACCGGCGTCGCCGCACGCGGTGCCGGCAAGGTGGTCAACCCGCACACGTTCCTGTCGATCAGTGCCTCGATTGCCCAGGTCAACAACATCGCCCGGGAACTGGGCAAGCTTGATCCGGCCAACGCCAAGACCTACACGCAAAACGCCCGCGCCTACGGCAAACGTCTGCGGCAGATGCGCGCCGACGCCCTGGCGAAGCTGACCCAGGCCCCCAACGCCGAACTGCGCGTGGCCACGGTTCATGCGGCTTACGATTACCTGCTGCGCGAATTCGGCCTGGAAGTGACTGCGGTGGTCGAACCCGCCCATGGCATCGAACCGAGCCCGAGCCAGTTGAAAAAAACCATCGACCAACTGCGCGAACTGGACGTGAAAGTGATTTTCTCGGAGATGGATTTTCCCTCCACCTACGTCGATACCATCCAGCGTGAATCCGGGGTGAAGCTGTACCCGCTGTCGCACATTTCCTATGGCGAATACACCGCTGACAAGTACGAAAAGGAAATGACCGGTAACCTCAACACCGTGGTCCGGGCGATACAGGAGTCGGGCCAATGACCGCACAAGAAAACCTCGCTGTCCAAAGCACCGGCCCGACCCTGGATTTCGCCGATGTCAGCCTGACGCTCGGGCGCACAACGATCCTCGACAACGTGACCTTTCAGGTCGCGCCCGGCAGCGTGCACGCGCTGGTCGGTCCCAACGGTGGAGGCAAGAGTTCGCTGATCAAGACCCTGCTCGGGCAGATGCCGCATCAGGGCCGCCTGAGCCTGCAATGGCCGGGCGAACCCGGGACCATCGGCTATGTGCCGCAAGCGCTGGAGTTTGATCGCGGCCTGCCCATGACCGTCGACGATTTCATGGCCGCCATGTGCCAGCGCCGTCCGGCGTTTCTCGGGTTGAGCAAGCACTACGCTGCCGCGATTGGCGAGGCGCTGGAACGGGTCGGCATGCAGGACAAACGCAAACGACGCATGGGGGCGTTGTCCGGTGGTGAGCGTCAACGGGTGCTGCTGGCGCAAGGGCTGATCCCGGCACCGCAACTGCTGGTGCTCGACGAACCGATGTCGGCGCTGGACGAAGCCGGTATCCAGGTGTTCGAACGGCTGCTCGGCGACTGGCGCCAAAGCGGCATCACCGTGCTGTGGATCGAGCACGATCTGGAGGCCGTCGGGCGTCTGGCAGATCGCGTCACCGGGCTCAATCGCCGGGTGTTATTCGATGCCACGCCGAGACAGGCGCTGACCCCGGAACGTCTGCTGACCCTGTTCTCCACCCATCCACGGAGCGCTGCCTGATGAGCTATGAAGCCTTTCGCTTGATGATTCAGGGCTGGGCGTCTTCGGGGTATCTGCCCGAGGCGCTGGCCTACGGATTTGTGGTCAACGCGTTGCTCGCCGGCCTGTTGATCGGCCCGGTGCTCGGTGGTTTGGGTACGCTGGTGGTGGTCAAGCGCTTCGCGTTTTTCTCCGAAGCGGTGGGTCACGCGGCACTGACCGGCGTGGCCATCGGCATCCTGCTCGGCGAACCCTACACCGGGCCTTACGGCAGCCTGTTTGGTTACTGCCTGCTGTTCGGCATTTTGCTCAACTACCTGCGCAACCGCACCGGTCTGGCGCCGGATACCTTGATCGGTGTGTTCCTGTCGGTGTCGCTGGCATTGGGCGCGAGCCTGCTGCTGATTCTGGCGGGCAAGATCAACGTGCACATTCTGGAAAACGTGCTGTTCGGTTCGGTGTTGACCGTCAACGGCAACGACCTGGCGGTCCTGGCCATCGTCGGTTCGCTGGTCATGGCGCTGGCCTTGCCGCTGTACAACCGCATCATGCTGGCCAGTTTCAACCCGCAATTGGCGGCGGTGCGCGGGGTGGCGGTGAAGACCCTGGATTACCTGTTTGTGATTCTGGTGACACTGATCACCGTCGCCGCGGTGAAGGTCATCGGCGCGATTCTGGTCGGCGCGCTGTTGGTGATACCGGCAGCCGCCGCGCGCTTGCTCAGCCAATCGCTGAAGGGCTTTTTCTGGTGCTCGGTGCTGATCGCCACGGTCAGCACGCTGTGCGGGATTCTGGCGCCGATTGTCTTTGATCTGCCGATCCCGTCCGGTGCCGCGATCATTCTGGTGGCCGGTATCGCCTTCGCCCTGTCCGCCATTGCGCGCGGAGTCGTCCCAAGCCTCAAAGGGAATCTCGGATAAATGTCTTTTTCTCTGCGTCAACTGACCCTGGCCGTTGCGTTGTGTGGGCTGGCCAATACAACTTTAGCGGCAGAAAACGCCAAACCGCTGCACGTGCTGGCGTCCTTGCCGATCACTTATGGCTTGGGCGAAGTGCTGCTCAAGGGCACCCAAATCAACCTTGAACGTGCCGCACCGGCGAACCTGCCCGGCAGCCGTCAGACTGCGTATTTCACCGGCCGTGGCGCCCCGGCGCTGGCCAAACTGGCGACCGACGCCGATGCGGTGATCGGCCTGCGTTCGCTGTGGGCGGATGATCCGCTGTATCCGATCTCCCGCCGCAGCAACATTCGCATCGTTGAAGTCGATGCGGCGCGCCCGGTGGACGGCGCCCTGCCCGGCATCGCCGTGCAGCCGGGCAACAAGGTCGAGGGTTTGAACAGTCAGCCGTGGTTGTCCAGCAACAACATGGGGCGGATGGCGGACGTGATGGCCGCTGATCTGGTACGCCTGGCGCCAGAAGCCAAGCCTGCAATCGAGGCTAACCTGGCGGCGCTGAAACAGCGTTTGCTCAAGTTCAGCGCCGACAGCGAAGCGCGGCTGGCCAGTGCTGACAATCTCAGTGTGATGAGCCTCAGCGATCACTTCGGCTATCTGATTGGCGGGCTCAATCTGGAGCTGATCGGGATTGACGCGCGCCCGGATGCCGAGTGGACGCCTGAAGCGCTCAAGCAATTGGGCGCGACGCTGAAGGACAATGAGGTGGCGGTGGTGTTGCATCATCGGCAGCCTTCGGACGCGGTGAAAGCGGCGATTGCCGAGGCCGGTAGCCGGTTGGTGGTGTTGAGCGTGGATGCGGCGGATCCGGTGGCCGAACTGGAAGGGAATGTGGATTTGGTGATCAAGGGGTTGAACGGCGCTTAAGTCAGTTGGACCGCGTTATCGTTCTTCGCGAGCAGGCTCGCTCCCACACTGGATCTGCGGCATCACACAAATCCCCTGTGGGAGCGAGCCTGCTCGCGAAGACAGCCTCACAAACGCCACAAACTCCGGACATGAAAAAGCCCGCTGACCTTCTCGGTTCAGCGGGCTTTTTTCGCACGCTCAATCAGTGAGTCACTGCCGCCTGCTCTTCCATCTTGCGACGCAAACTCAGCGGACGCATGTCCGTCCAGGTTTCTTCGATGTATGCCAGGCATTCCTTCTTCAAACCGCTCTTGCCCACGGTGCGCCAGCCTTCCGGCACGGCTTTGTAGTCAGGCCAGATCGAGTATTGCTCTTCGTGGTTGACCACGACCTGAAAGAGGATGTCCTCGCGGTCGAATACTGAAGTCATGGGCGTTTCTCCATCGCTGTAGGGTGGGCTGCGCGGCGTGCGCAGCCGTTATGTAGAAAGAACGTTCAGGGCGCCAAGAAATTTAGAGACTGGCGGTAGCCGCGGCCATGGCCCGGCCGAAAATCCCGGCGACTTGATCGATTTCAGCCGCCGTGATCACCAGCGGCGGCAGGAAGCGTACGACACCGCCATGACGGCCACCCAGTTCGAGAATCAACCCGCGCTTGAGGCATTCGCGCTGCACCAGTGGCGCCAGTGCAGCAAATATCGGCGGATGGCCCTGAGCGTCCGGCGCTCCGTTCGGGTCGACCAGTTCGACGCCGAGCATCAAGCCGCGACCACGGATGTCACCCATCTGCGGGAAGTCCCGCTGCAGGATGCGCAGGTGTTCGCTCAAGCGCTCGCCCATCGCGGCCGCGTGCTCGCACACCTTGTGTTCGACCAGATAACGCATCACCGCAGAACCGGCGGCCATGGCCATCTGATTGCCACGGAAGGTCCCGGCGTGTGCGCCCGGCAGCCAGGTGTCGAGCCAGTCGCGGTAAACCACCACTGCCAGCGGCAAGCTGCCGCCGATGGCTTTGGACATCACCACCACGTCCGGAATGATCCCGGCGTGCTCGAAGGCAAACATCTTGCCGGTGCGGGCGAAACCGCTCTGGATTTCATCGACGATCAGCGCCACGCCAGCCTTTTCGGTGATGCGACGCACACCGCGCAACCAATCGAGATCCGCCGGAATCACGCCGCCTTCGCCCTGCACCACTTCCACAATCACCGCCGCCGGCAATTGCACGCCGGCCTCGGGATCATTCAGCAGGTTTTCCAGGTAGCTCAGATTGACCTGCACGCCCTGCGCCCCACCGAGGCCGAACGGGCAACGGTAATCGTACGGATACGGCATGAACTGCACGCCGCTGCTGAGCAAGGCACCCAATGGCTTTTTCGGTCCCAGACTGCCCATCAGGCTCAATGCGCCCTGGCTCATGCCGTGATAACCGCCCTGGAACGACAACACGGTGCTGCGTCCGGTGGCGGTGCGCACCAGTTTCAGCGCGGCTTCCACCGCATCGGTACCAGTCGGGCCGCAGAACTGGATTTTCGCCTCGGCGGCCAGTGCAGGCGGCAGCAGGCCAAACAGGTCCTGCACAAACTGGTCCTTGACCGGCGTGGTCAAGTCGAGGGTGTGCAGCGGCAGCCCATCGCTCAGCACTTGCTGGATCGCTTCGATCACCACCGGATGGTTGTGCCCCAGTGCCAGCGTCCCGGCACCGGCCAGACAGTCGATGAAATGGCGACCTTCGACGTCCTCGACATAAATGCCCTTGGCACGTTTCAGCGCCAGGGGAATGCGCCGCGGGTAGCTGCGGGCATTGGATTCCTGCTGGTTTTGACGGGCCAGCAGCGGCGATTCATTGAACTGGTACAGCGTTTCGGCAGGCATCGGGACAATCCGGGCCGGCTGATCTTCGATAAGGCTGGTAGCGACTGACATTTCTCGACCCCTCAATAAGGTTTCCTGTTCTGGAAACGCATCAGGGGCTCAAGGATTTAGACCGTCGACAACGCTTTGTGCATGGGAACCGCCTGAAGCCCCGCCACCGCGAAGGTTTCAGCGCAGGCCTGGTAACCGAGATGCCGATAGAAGGCCTCGCCGGTTCGGGTGCTGTTGAGTCGTGCCAAGTGCACGCCGTGATCGATCAACCAGCCTTCAAGGTCGCGCACCAGCGTCTGCCCGACACCTCGGCGGAACCATTCCGGCTGCACGTAACAGAACGCGACCCTGCCGCTGATGGCGGCCATCGCGACGCCGACCGGTTTGTCGTGCAACAGGGCGATGTTGAGGTACAACCGTTGGTCAGTCAGCCAGGGCTGGACGTGTTCGATGGTTTTGTTCTGGACCCAGGTGGCGACGGTTCGCGGGTCATTGCGGTGATCCAGCACGCACCCAACCCGAATGGAGCGCTCGACGATGCGGCTGATGATGCCCGCGTCGGCGGAGGTTGCCTTGCAGATATGAACCGATGCTTCCATGGCGCTGTTACCTCAATCCATTGAGAAAAAGCTGCCGGGGACGATAGCGCTCCGGGGCGCGGGTGACTAATGGAGAAACATTACATTTGGTGTGCAACACAAGCCCCCCTGTGGGAGCGAGCAAGCTCGCTCCCACAGGGGTTGGGGGGTGTTGGTTAGATTGTTTGCAGGGGCATGGTCAGCTCAACCCGCAACCCATCCGGTCGGCTGTCGAACCGCAACGTGCAGCCGCAGCGCTGGACAATCGCCTGAACAATCGCCAGCCCCAAGCCGCAACCGGTGCTCTGGCCATTGCGCCAGAAGCGCTGGGTCAGGTGTTGCAGATCGTCTTCGGCAATCCCCGGCCCATGGTCGCGCACCAGAAAACGCGCACGATTGCCGGTGGTTTCCAGGCTCAATTCCACGGCGCCATCGCCAGGGGTATGACGCAAGGCGTTGTCCAACAGGTTGCGCAATGCGGCAATCGACAACACGGCGGGCATTTGCACCGGCGCACTGGAGAACGTGTTCGGCATCTGCAGCTTGATGCGTTGCCGATCCCCGCTGGCGGCGTCCTGAATGGCCAGTTTCGCCACTTGTTCAGCGCTGCACTGAACGCCGTCATCGAATGACAGGCTGCCCTCGACCCGCGCCAGCAACAGCAGTTGTTCAAGGGTCCGGTGCATGCGGTCGGCGCCCTCTTCAGCCCGGGCCAGGGATTGATCCCGCGCCGCGCCGTCGGTCATGCGTGCCACTTGCAGGTGAGTCTTGATCGCGGTCAGGGGGCTGCGCAGTTCGTGCGCCGCATCGCCGGTCAGACGTCGTTCACGTTCAATGGTCTTGCCGATGCGCTGGAACAGCTGATTCTGCGTGTCCAGCAGCGGTTGCAGCTCGCTGGGCAACGGCTGGATCTGCAACGGCTCGAGGGAATCGGCGCTGCGCCGCATCAGCGCATCGCGCATCCGGTTGAGCGGCGCCAGCCCTTGGCCGATGCCCAGCCACAACAGGCACAGACAGCCGAGCAACGCCACACCCACCGGCACTGAGGCGGCCAGCAGGATCGACATGTTCAGCGCCTCGCGCTCGATTTGCCGGTCGGCGGTGGTGATGCGCAGATCGCCGCGCGCCAGGGTGAAGCTGCGCCACGGCGCGCCGTCGATCATTTGGTCGTGAAAGCCCATTTTCTCGGCTTCCAGGGTTTGCTGCGGATCGGTGTGGCTGCGGGCGAGGATTTCGCCGCGCAACGAACTGACCTGACAGGCCATGCCGCCGGGGATATTCAACTGTTCAGCGCTGAAATGGGTGCCCTCGCCCTTGGTCGGCAACGCGGGCAATTGTTCCATCAGGCCGGCGACCATGCGCGCTGAAGCCACCAGCCGCTGGTCGAGGGAAAACATCATTTGATTACGCAGGTCGCTGAGCATCCAGGCCGCCGCCAGCGCCCAGATCAAGGCAAACGCGGCGCCGAGGGTCAGGCTCAGGCGCAAACGCAGGCTCATCACTTCGAGGATTCTCCGCCATCAGCCGGCCCCAGGCGATAGCCCAGGCCGCGCACGGTTTCGACGATGCCGTTACCGAGTTTACGCCGCAGGTGATGGATGTGAACGTTGAGGGCGTTGCTTTCCAGTTCGTCGTTGAAACCGTAGACGCTGTCCTTGAGTTGCTCGGTGGAGAGCACGCGCCCGCGGTTATGCAGCAAGGCTTGCAGCAACGCCTGCTCGCGACGCGACAAGTCCACCGGTTGACCGCCGAGCAGGGTTTCGCGGCTGCTGGGGTCGTAGGTCAGCGCACCGTGTTCGATCAGGTTGACACTGCGCCCCGCCACCCGGCGCAGCAACGTGTGCAGACGCGCAGCCAGTTCGCGCAGATCGAACGGTTTGAGCAGGTAGTCATCAGCACCGGCTTGCAAGCCATCGACCCGGTCCGTCACTGAATCGCGCGCGGTGAGAATCAGCACCGGAATCTCCAGACCGTTATGACGCAGTTGCTGCAACAGCTTCAGGCCATCTTCGTCGGGAAGGCCGAGGTCGAGCACCATGACGTCGAATTCAGCGACCTTGAGCATCGCGCGCGCAGACGACGCGGTGGCGACGTGCTCGACCGTCAGGCCCTGTGCGGTAAGCCCGGCAACAATGCCGCTGGCGATCAGCTCATCGTCTTCACAAACCAGTACGTGCATGGGCGCTCCCAGGAGTAAAAACGCGAGTCAAACAGGCGAGGATTAAGGCGCAATTATGGCAAGAGCGGTGGCTGACGAACAGTATCGATTTCTCTCATCCACTTCCTTGAACGTACTCTTAATATTGCTTAGTTGCAAAGCGAAACAAACGACCCCAAAAAAACATACTGATAAATGCACGCAAAACGATAAGCTTCATTCCGCAGCACAACTTAAATAACCGAAACTTAAACAACGAAGACATCTATTGAGAAACCAAAAGTCTTCCACCCACTGAAAGGAATCAGTATATGCCCCAACTAAAAAATTTTGTCGCCATTGACTGGCGCTCTGGAAAAGATGGTATTCACTTCTTCTTCAAAGATATCAATAAATACTCCAGGTACAGCAACGAGGACGAAAAAATCCCAGAGGGATACCCAAGTGCCATATCGCAAGGCAATTGGGGCGACTTCCATTCTCATGCCAAAAATCTGCGATTCGGCTTCACCACAACCAGCTTGTCCTATGATATCGGTGGCGCTGACTTGGATGCCTCCTGGTTATTCTTCTATGTGGGCGACATACCCACTGTCTGTCGATATGATCAAGACGCCGATACCGTCAGTTATATCAAACCGGTTAAAGATTCTATATGGGCACCGCTGCTTCCTTATTTCGACCGTATCGTGGCAGGTACATGGTGGGACGTCACCGGGAAAAAGTTCATATTCAAGTTCATCATGAATGACGGCAATCACCTTTCTTTTGATTACGCCAAAAGCCAGATCAGCATTACTTACTGGCCAGGACTGGAACGTTATACCAATCGAATTATTACAGGCGTACAAAAAGACCGAACTTTTGCCGACAACTATTTCTACGTTTTCCTGACGAACAATCAATACCTGATCTACAACCTGCAACTCAATCGATTGCAATCCGGCCCTCACGCAGTCAATGACAGGACGTGGCCGGGCTTGCAGCGCGGCTGAAGATTCACCGGCGTGCGGTTAATCATCGGTTAATCGCCGCCTCCCATTGTGAAACTCACTTGCACAGGGATAAGGCTTACCCATGCGTCGTCTGTTTTTATTTTTTGTCCTCTTGATCTCGGGTATGGCCCAGGCAGGGAGCAATCCGTTCGATACCAAACCTGAATTCCTGCCGGTGGAAAAGGCGTTTGTCTTCACCTCCGAACGCCTTGAATCCGGTGAAACCCAGCTCTATTGGCAGATCACCGACGGCTATTACCTTTACCAAAAACGCCTGAAATTCGATGGTTTGCCTGCTGATCAGCATCCCGTCTTGCCGGAAGGCGAAGCGCACAGTGACGAGTTCTTTGGCGAGCAACAGGTTTACCGCCAGGGTCTGGAACTGAAGATCCCGGCCGGTGCTACCGGGCAGGTCAAGGTGGGCTTCCAGGGTTGCGCCGATGCTGGTTTGTGTTATCCGCCGCAGACCCAGGTCGTGGATCTGGGCGGTGTCGCGCCGATTACCGCAAACGAAGCACCGGATCAGGCCTTGGCCAGCGACCTGCAACAACGGGCGCTGGGCTGGAGCTTGCTGGTGTTTTTCGGTTTGGGCCTGTTGCTGGCATTCACGCCTTGCTCATTGCCGATGCTGCCGATTTTGGCCGGTTTGATCGTGGGCAGCGGCGCCACCTCCAAACGTGGGTTTGCCCTGGCGGGCAGCTACGTAGTGAGCATGGCGTTGGTGTACGCAGCGATGGGCGTGTTAGCCGCGCTGCTCGGCGCTAACCTGCAGGCGCTGTTGCAAAACCCGTGGCTGCTGGGCGGTTTCGCGGCGGTATTTGTACTGCTGGCGTTGCCGATGTTCGGTTTCTTCGAACTGCAACTGCCGGTGGCGGTTCGCGACCGCCTGGAAAACGTATCGCGCAATCAGCGTGGCGGCAGCCTGGTCGGCGCCGGTGCGTTGGGCGCTTTGTCCGGTTTGCTGGTAGGACCGTGCATGACCGCGCCGTTGGCCGGCGCCCTGCTCTACATCGCGCAAAGCGGTAACGCGCTGCATGGCGGGCTGATTCTGTTTGCCATGGGCATCGGCATCGGTGTGCCGCTGCTGTTGCTGGTGACCATCGGTAACCGCTTCCTGCCCAAACCCGGTGCCTGGATGAACCTGCTCAAAGGCATCTTCGGTTTCCTGTTCCTCGCCACCGCGTTGCTGATGTTGCGTCCGGTGCTGAATGAGTCGCTGTGGATCGGTTTGTGCGGCGCACTGTTGCTGGTAGCGGCTTACAGCGCCTGGCGCCAGTCCAGTGGTTTTGGTCGAACGGCGCACGTGTTCGGTGCCGGTTCATTGCTCCTCGGATTGTGGGGCAGCCTGTTGATGATCGGCGCCGCCGGTGGCAGTGACGATTTGTTTCAGCCGCTGCAGGTCTACCGCGGTTCAACCACGGCCAGTGCCGGTGCACCGGTCGGCCACGAGGCCTTCACCACGATCAAAGACCCGCAAGCGTTGCAACGGGAACTGGATGCGGCGCAAGCGCAGGGCCAATGGGTGCTGCTCGATTACTACGCCGACTGGTGCACCTCGTGCAAAGTCATGGAAAAACAGGTCTTCGGCAAAGCCAAGGTGATGGACGCGTTGAGCGATGTGCGCTTGCTCCGGCTGGACGTCACCGCCGACAATGCCGCCAGCCGCGAACTGCTCGGCCGTTATAAAGTGCCGGGGCCACCGAGTTTCCTGTGGATCGGCGCCGACGGCGAAGAGCGTCGCAGCCAGCGCATCACCGGCGAGGTCGATGCCGACACCTTCCTGCAACGCTGGACCACTACCCGAGACGCCCGTTAATGCTGACCTTTACCCTCGGCACCTTTGCCATCGCGCTTAACCATCTGCTGCTGATCAGTGCCTTGGCACTGGCGACGTTTGTCGGCTGGCGGGTGGCCAAACGGGGTGGCGAGAACCCCGAGTCGGTGCTGTTCAGCCTGTTCCTGATGGGCATGCTGGCGGCCCGGATCAGTTTTGTGGCGGTTTACTGGATGCACTATCGCAACGATCCATGGCAAATCATCGACCTGCGCGACGGTGGTTTTCTGGCCTGGCCGGGGGTGATTGTGCTGCTGTTGGCCACGTTATATCGCGGCTGGCGTCGGCCGGGATTGCGCCGTCCTCTGGGATTCGGCGTGGGCAGCGGCCTGGCGTTCTGGCTGCTGGCGACCGTCTCCCTGAGCATTTACGAGCAAGGCACGCGCCTGCCGGAAATCAGCCTGCGCAATGCCGCCGGTGAAACCGTGCAACTGGCCGATTACAAGGGTGGTCCGCTGGTGATCAACCTCTGGGCCACCTGGTGTCCGCCGTGTCGTCGGGAAATGCCGGTACTGGAAAACGCCCAGCAACATCGCCCGGACCTGACGTTCCTGTTCGTCAATCAGGCCGAAAGCATGCAAAGCGTCGCCACCTTTCTCGAAACCCAGGGCTTGAGCCTGACCAACGTGCTGTTCGATGGCGGCGGTCGTCTGGGGCAGGCCGTGGGTTCCATGGCTTTGCCGACTACGCTGTTCTATAGCAATGACGGTCGCCTGTTGGGCAGCCACCTGGGCGAACTCTCGGAAGCCAGCCTGGCCCGCGCCCTGGAAAACTTCGACAGCCCTTCTTCTGCCGCACCGTCCACTTCTCCAAGGAAACTGCCATGCCCCGCCTCCGCCACCTGCTGACGCTGACCCTGGGCGCCGCCCTGCTGCACCTGCCGTCGGTGCAGGCCGCCGAAGAACTGCCTGAAGCAATCAAGAAGATTGAAGCCAAGGGTGCGAAAATCGTCGGCCAGTTCGATGCACCGGATGGCTTGCGCGGTTATGCCGCGCAATACCAGAACCGTGGCATGGCGCTGTACCTGACCCCGGATGGCAAACACGTGTTGCTGGGTAACCTCTACGATGCCGACGGTAATGACCTGTCCACGGCGCCGTTGCAGAAACTGGTCTACGCGCCAATGTCCAAGGAAGTCTGGGGCAAGATGGAAGCCAGTAACTGGATCGGCGACGGTAAAAAGGATGCCCCGCGTGTCGTGTACCTGTTCAGCGATCCGAACTGCCCTTACTGCAATGTGTTCTGGGAGCAGGCGCGGCCGTGGGTGAAGGCTGGCAAAGTACAGCTGAGGCACATCATGGTCGGGATCATTCGCGAAGACAGCCCGGGCAAATCGGCGGCATTGCTGGCGGCCAAGGACCCGAGCAAAGCGCTGGAAGAACACGAAAAGGCTGGCAAGGAGAGTTCGCTCAAGGCGCTGAAGGAAGTGCCGCCGGCGATTCAGCTGAAACTGGCGGCGAACATGCAATTGATGGAAGACCTGGAGCTGCAGGCGACTCCGGCGATTTTCTATATGGATGACAAGGGTGAACTGCAACAGCAGCAGGGCGCACCTTCGCCGGACAAGTTGGCGAAGATTTTGGGACCTAAGTAGGCCTTACCGGCCCCTTCGTCGGAACGCCGCCCGGAGCCGGCTCCGGGCGGCGTTCCGACGATGAGGCCAGTAGAATCAACTAATTTACCTCGGCTAAAAACTTCAGCAGCGCCTCAGTGACAAATCCGGGATTCTCCAGGCTGGAGATATGCCCCGCCTCCGGCACCAGCACAGACGGGCACCCGATCAGTTCAGCCATTTCCTTCGCTTCCGACGGCGGCCGCGGCTTGTCCTGATCGCCACACATCACCAGCGTGGTTTCAGGATTCAACGCCCCCAGACGCGGCAACAGATCATCACGCGCAAAGGTAATCCGCCCCATCGGCACCACGCTTTCACGCAGGCGCTGCGGCGGCAGTGCAGCCAGCTTCGCGCGAAATTCCTGATACAGCGCCGACTGCGGGTCAATACCCGGACGGAAGAAAATCGGCACCACGATGTCGAGCAACGGCGCCGAGATCACACCGGTGTCTTCAATCTGTTTGAACAACGAGAAATAGTATTGGCGAGTCGGTTCCGGTTCGACCCCGAGGTAGGTGTCCAGCAGCACCAGACCGTTGATTCGCTGCGGTGCAGACAGCGCCAGCCGCGCGCCCCACATGCCACCGACCGACAAGCCGACCAGCGTGACGCGATCGATGTCCAGATGATCGAGCAACGCCAAGGCCTGACGCGCAATGTCGTCCAGCGATTGCGTGCCGGCGGGCAGCGGCCCGGATTCGCCGTGGCCCCACAGGTCCAGAGCGATGACCCGGTAGTGCGGTGACAGGGCGGCGATCTGCGGGGCCCACATGGCCTGGTCCCACAGGTAACTGCCGGCCAGCAGGACCGCCGGGCCGGTGCCTTGATCCAGGTAATGGAGGGCTTGACCCTCAATCGTTGCGAAGGGCATTGACGGGTTCCTTGGTGAAAACTGGAGCGGGGAGACTGTGCTGCGGTGGCCCCATAGTCAACAGTTGGAGTGTCTGTACCGGCCCCATCGCGAGCAAGCTCGCTCCCACAGGTAATTGCATTCCAATGTGTGCGAGCCTGCTCGCGAAGAGGCCTTACCAGACGCTAAAGAATCAGAACCCCTCCAACTCCGCCATCAAGTCATTCAGCCGATCCACCTTCTCCTCGGTAATGTCATTCGCCGCCAACCCATCAATGTATTCCGCCAACTCCGCCACCGTGCTGCACTCGAACATCGCCCGCAGCGGCACATCCCGTTGCAGCGCTTTCTGCACCCGCGACGCAATCTGCGTCGCCAGCAACGAATGCCCACCCAGCTCGAAGAAGTTGTCGCGCACACCGACCTTCTCGACCTTCAACACTTCAGCCCAAATGTCCGCCAGCGTCTGTTCCAGATCATTGCGCGGCGCCAGATAATCCTGGCTCTGCAACTGGCCGATCTCCAGCGCCGGCAGTGCCTTGCGATCGAGTTTTCCGTTGGCGTTGAGCGGCATGCGATCCAGCCACAACCAGTGCAGCGGCACCATGTATTCCGGCAGTTCGGCGCGCAGGCGTTGCTTGATGCGTTCCAGTCGTTCGCTCGGACTCAAGGCGGAATCAGCCGCGACCAAATAGCCGACCAGATGTTTGCCATTCACCCCTTCCTGCACCCCCACCGCCGCCTCGCGGACCTCCGGCTGTTCATGCAGGCGCGCTTCAATTTCCCCCAGTTCGATGCGGTATCCGCGAATCTTCACTTGATGGTCGATACGCCCGACGTACTCCAGCACCCCGTCACTGCGACGGCGGGCCAGGTCTCCAGTGCGATACAACCGATCCCCCGGTGCGCCGAACGGGTTCGGCACAAACACCTGCGCCGTGCGCAACGGATCACTCACATAGCCGCGACCGACACCGGTGCCGGCCACGCATAACTCGCCCACCGCACCCAGCGGCACCAGTTCCAGTGCGCCATCGAGCAGGTACAAACGGTTGTTGTCGGTCGGTGTACCAATCGGCAAATAGCTGCCGCGCGTCGAGGCCAGGTCGACGCGGAAGAACGCCACGTCGTCCGAGCATTCCGCCGGGCCATAGGCATTCACCAGGCCGATCTGCGGGTAGCGCAACAGCCATTGGTGCGCCAGTTCCGGCGGCATCGCCTCACCGGTCGGCAGCATCCAGCGCAGACCGTCGAGGCTCATGCGTTCCTGGGCAAGCATGCCCTGGATCAGTGACGGCACGCTTTCCAGCACGGTGATGCCTTGCGCCGACACATGCGCCAACAGCCCCTGTGGATCATGGGCGATGGTGTTTGGCACGATGTCCACCCGCGCACCGAACAACGGCGCGGCGAGGAACTGCCAGACCGAAATATCGAAGCTTTGCGAGGCAGTCTGGGCGATCACGTCGGCATCACTGAGGTTCAGGTACGGCGCCTTGCTCAACTGGTTATTGAGCATGCCGCGCTGCTCGACCATCACGCCTTTGGGCAAACCGGTGGAGCCCGAGGTGTAGATCACATAGGCGAGGTTATCCGGCCCGCTATAAATGCCTGGATTGCCCATCGAAACAGTGCTCGCTTGGACCTCTTCCCAGACCAACAATTTAGGCCGCTGGGCGCAACCGAACTCATCCAGCAACGCCAGCGCCTGTTCGCGGCAGGCCTGAGTGCACACCAGCAACGGCGTACGGCTCAGATCGATGATCCGGCTCAGACGTTGACTCGGCAACCCCGGGTCCAGCGGCAGATACCCCGCCCCTGCCTTGAAGCTGCCAATGATCATGCCGAGCAGATCGAGATTACGTTCGGCCAGCAACGCCACCGGTTGATCCAGCCCGACACCGGCGGCGATCAGGGCGTGACCGAGGCGGTTGCTGCGCTGGTTCAGTTCGACGTAGCTGTGTTGCTGATCGAGGCAACTCGCGGCGATCCGCTGCGGATGCCGAGCAACTTGCGCTTCGAACAACGCGACATAGCTCTGTTCCAGCGGGTAATCGTGTTCGCTCTGGTTGCAACCATGGATGAGGAATTCCTGCTCCTCGGCCCCCAGCAGCGGCAAGTCGGCCATGTCGCCATGGAACCCTTCGACCAGCGCCAGCAGCAAGCGCTTGAACTCACCGAGCATGCGCTCGATGGTCGATTCGTCGAAATAACGCTGGTCGTAAGACAGGTGCAAACCCAGGTCATCGCCCGGATAACACACCGCCGTCAGCGGGAAGTTGGTGTGGGTGCGGCCCGAGTCCGAGGTCGCGTTGAGGCTTTGCGCACGGTCCAGCACCGACACTTCCACCGGGGCGTTTTCAAACACGAACAGACTGTCGAACAGCGGCTGACCTTTGGGCAGTTCACTGTGTTCCTGAATGCTCACCAATGGCAGGTATTCGTACTCGCGCAGTTGCATGTTGCTGTCGAGCAAACCACTGAGCCATTGGCGCACGCTGCAGCGCTGATCGTCTTCGGGCATTTTCACCCGCAGCGCGATGCTGTTGATGAACAGCCCCACGGTGCGTTGCATCTGCGGCATGTCCACTGGGCGCCCGGCCACGGTGACACCGAACAGCACGTCGCGATCACCGCTCAAGCGCCGTAGCACCAGCGCCCACGCCGCTTGGGCGAAGGTGTTGATGGTCAGCTGATGCGCCTGCGCCAATTCACGCAATTGCGCACCGTCACGGGCATCAAGCCGGGTGTAGCGGTCGCCGACGATCATGCCGCCGCTGTCACCGGCGTGTTCGCGCAGGAACGGTCGATCACTCGGGATCGGCGTAGTGCGTTCGAAGCCCTGCAGGTTGGTTTTCCACCACTGCCGCGCGTCAGTCAGGCTCTGGCGTTGCAGCCAGCCGATGTAGTCGCGATACCGTGGCGGCACGGCCAGTTGCGCCTCGCGGCCTTCACCGAGGGCCGTGTAGATCTCGAAGAAATCGTTCATCAACAACGAACGGCACCAGGCATCGATCAGGATGTGGTGGTTGCTCATCATGAACCAGTAACGCGCCGCACCGACCTTGATCAGGCGCAGGTGGAACGGGGCCTGATTGAGCAGATCGAACCCGGCCTCACGCTCGCTTTTCAGCAGGGCCTGCAACGTCGGTTCCTGCTCGGTTTCGGGCATCGCGCTCCAGTCGAGGTACTCGATCGGTGTGCTGCCCGGCTTGTGGATAACCTGCAGCATGTCTTCGCCGACGTTCCAGCAGAATGACGCACGCAAGGCTTCGTGACGGGCAATCACCGCTTGCCAGGCCTGGGCGAAACGCTGCGGATCGAGCTCGCTGTTGATGCGGTAGCGGTCCTGCATGTAGTAGAGCCCGGTGCCCGGCTCCAGCAAGGTGTGCAACAGCATGCCTTCCTGCATCGGGGTCAGCGGGTAGACGTCTTCGATCACGGCGGCCGGAACCGGCAGCGCGTCGAGTTGCGTCTGGGTCAGTTTCGCCAGCGGGAAGTCCGACGGTGTCAGGCCACCCGCCTCGTCTTGCAGGCAATGTTCGATCAGGCTGTGCAGTTCACGTACGTAAGCGTCAGCCAGGTCGGAGATAGTTTGCGGGTCATAGCGTTCGGCGCTGAAGGTCCAGCGCAGCACCAGTTCACCGCCGTAGACCTGACTGTCGACGCTCAGCTCATTGGGCAGCGGCGCGTGCGGATCGTGGGCCGCGCCGACCGCTTCATCCAGCGGACGGAACAAGGCATCCACGCCAAAGCTCTGGTCGAACTGACCGAGGTAGTTGAAGGTGATCGGCGCTGCCGGCAGCCCGGCCATCGCCTGTCGGCAGAGGTCGTCGGCCAGATAACGCAACACGCCATACCCCAAACCTTTGTGCGGCACGGCGCGCAATTGTTCCTTGATCGCCTTGATCGAGTCGCCCTGCCCGCCGATCGGGGTCAGTCGCAACGGATAGGCGCTGGTGAACCAGCCCACGGTGCGGGTCAGGTCGATCTCGTCGAACAGGGTTTCGCGGCCGTGGCCTTCCAGTTGAATCAGCGTCGATTCGGCGCCGCTCCAGCGGCACAGCACGCGGGCCAGTGCCGTCAGCAGCAGGTCGTTGACTTGCGTGCGGTACGCGCTTGGCGCTTGTTGCAGCAATTGGCGGGTGCGCTCGCTATCAAGGCGCACGCTGACGGTGTGCGCGTGACGATTCTGCCGCCCGCCCTGAGGACGCTCGCAGGGCAATTCAACGCTTGGGCCGGCCAGTTGCGACTGCCACCAGCTCAGTTCTTCGCGCAGGGATTCGCTGCCAGCGTACGCCTGCAAGCGCGCCGTCCAGTCCTTGAACGCACTGGTTTTCGCCGGCAGGTTGACCGATTGTTGCGCGTCCAGTTGACGGTAAACCGTTTGCAGATCATCCAGCAGCACGCGCCACGAAACGCCGTCGACCACCAGGTGGTGAATGGCGATGAACAGCCGTTGTTGTCCCTCAGGCCCATCGACCAGCAGCGCACGCAGCAACGGCCCCGCTTCGAGATCAAGGCTGCGCTGGGCATCGGCAAACAGCGCGGTGCATTGGTCCATCGACGAAACACGTACTTGCCACAGCACGGGGACATCGGACAGCGGTTGGTGTTCGGCGCGCCAGTGCGCATCGGTTTGGGTAAAGCGCAGGCGCAAGGCGTCATGCTGTTCGATCACCGCCAGCAGCGCTTGCTCCAGGCGATGGGGCTCCAGCGCCACGGTCGGTTCCAGCAGCAATGCCTGGTTCCAGTGTTGGCGCTCGGGGATGTCGGTATCGAAGAACCAATGCTGGATCGGTGTCAGACGCGACTCGCCGGTGAGTAAGCCTTGCTCGGCAGTGACCTGTTCAGTGCGGGTCGCCACCGCGGCCAGAGTCTGCACAGTCTGGTGCTGGAACAGGTCACGCGGGCTGAAATGGATGCCCTGTTGCCGCGCGCGGCTGACCACCTGGATCGACAGAATCGAATCGCCGCCCAGTTCGAAGAAATTGTCGTTGAGCCCAACCTGCCCGACGTTCAGCACTTCGCACCAGATCGCGGCCAGGGTCAGTTCAAGTGCATTGCTCGGTGCAACATACTGCTGACGATTCAGCTCCGGGTCCGGTGCCGGCAATGCACGGCGGTCCAGTTTGCCGTTGGCGGTCAGCGGCATGCTGGCCAGCAGGATCAGGTGCGTGGGCACCATGTAATCCGGCAGTTGGGATTTGAGGTGCGACTTGAGGGATTCGCGCAGTTCGGCTTGTTGCGCTTCGTCCTGCTCGGCGACCTCCGTCACCAGATAGCCCACCAGTTGCTTGCCGCTCGGTGTGTCGAGGGCCAGCACCACGGCTTCACGGATCGATTCATGTTCCAGCAGGCGCGTTTCGATCTCGCCCAACTCGATACGGAAACCGCGAATCTTCACTTGATGGTCGATGCGTCCGAGGTACTCCACCAACCCGTCGGCACGCTGACGCACCAGGTCGCCGGTGCGGTACAGGCGTCCGCCATTGTTGGCGAACGGATCGGCGACAAAACGTTCGGCGGTCATGCCCGGACGCTGGTGATAACCCTGCGCCAGACCGGCGCCGCCGACGTACAACTCGCCGGTCGCGCCTTGTGGCACCAACGCCAGATCGGCGTCGAGAATGTAAGCCACCCGCGCACCGATCACGCTGCCAATCGGCACGCTACCCAAGCCTTCTTCCAGCTGTTCAGGCGCGAGACTGGCCAGCGGCATGACCACGGTTTCGGTCGGGCCGTAAGCATTGAAAAACAGGCTGGGCTTGAAGGCTGCGCGAATCCGCGACAAGTGCTCGCCGGTCAGGGCCTCGCCGCCGGTGATGCACATGCGCACCGGCAGGGTTTCGCCCTGGGTCGCCAGCCATTGCGCCAACTGGCTGCCGTAGCTCGGGGTGAAGCCGAGGATGTTGATGTGATGTTGCCGAATCAGGCCGCAGATTTCTTGCGCATCCCACTGCCCCTGCGCACGCAACACCACTTGCGCACCGCTCAGCAACGGCACCAGCAAACGCTCGGTCGCGGCATCGAAGTTAATCGAATAGAAATGCAGCTCGCAGTCGTCCGGACGCATGCCGAAGCGTTCGATCACCGCTTGGCAGTGCATGGCGATTTCACCGTGAGACACCACCACCCCTTTCGGCTTGCCGGTGGAACCGGAGGTGTAAATCAGGTAGGCCTGATGTTGCGGCAGGCTGATAAACGGCAGCTCGGTGGTCGGGTAATTGACCAGCCCGGCCGTGTCCTCTTCCAGGCACCAGCGCGCGACCGTTGTTGGCAACTCGCCCAGCGCTTCGAACATCGCTGCATCGCTGAGCAGCAGACCGATGCCGCTGTCTTCAATCATGTAGTGCAAACGGTCCAGCGGATATTCCGGGTCCAGCGGCACATAGGCACCGCCAGCCTTGAGAATCGCCAGCAGGCCGATGACCATTTCCAGCGACCGTTCAAGCGCCAGGCCGACACGCACCTGCGGGCCAACGCCACGCTCGCGAAGCATCCAGGCCAGTTGATTGGCGCGGCTGTCGAGTTCGGCATAACTCAGGGTTTGCCCGGCAAAAGTCAGGGCCGGCGCGTCTTTGCGGGCCAGTGCCTGCTCGCTGAACAGGTGATGAATGCACTGATCGAGGCGATGCTCGCCCGGCTCGACGCCAAGGCTATCGAGCAATGCTTGCTGTTCGCGGGTGTCGAGCAACGGCAGTTCACTGAGGCGCTGTTGCGGGTCGGTCAGCAACGCTTCGAGCAGATTGCGCCAATGCCCGGCCATGCGCGCGATGCGCGGTTCATCGAACAAATCTGTACTGTAGGTCAGGCAGCAACCGAGACGATGATCAAGGTCGGTGACTTCCAGGTTGAGGTCGAACTTGGTCGCCCGCGCATCGTTGGCCAGGTACTCGACGGTCATGCCGGCCAGGGTGCGGCTCTGCTGGAACTCCCAGCGCTGCACATTGCACATCACCTGGAACAGCGGGTTGTACGCGGCGCTGCGCGGTGGCTGCAACGCTTCCACCAGATGATCAAACGGCAGGTCCTGATGGGACTGGCCTTCGATCACGGTGTGGCGCACCTGCTCGAACAATTCACCGACGGACATCTGCCCATCGAGTTGGCAACGCAGCACTTGGGTGTTGAGGAACGCACCGATCAGCCCTTCGCTTTCCGGGCGAATCCGGTTGGCCACCGGCGCACCGATGCGCAGATCAGTCTGGCCGCTGTAGCGGTAAAGCAGCACGGTCAGCGCGGCGGTCATGGTCATGAACAGGGTCAAACCGTTTTGCGCATTGAAGGCGCGCACGCGTGCCGCCAAATCATCGCTCAGGTCGAAACGGAACAGTTCACCCTGGTGACTTTGCACCGGTGGACGCGGACGGTCCGCCGGCAGTTCCAGCAACGGGTGTTCACGGCCCAGTTGCGCCGTCCAGTAATCGAGTTGGCGCTGACGCTCGCCGGACTCCAGCCACTGCCGTTGCCACACGCTGTAATCGAGGTATTGCACCGGCAGCGGCGCCAGCGGTGATTCGCGGTCATCGACGAAGGCTTCGTAAAGCGCGCTCAGCTCCCGGGCAAAGATGTCCATCGCCCAGCCTTCAGTGACGATGTGGTGCAGGGTCAGCACCAGGTAATGTTCGTGTTCGGCGGTCTTGACCAGGCAGGCACGCAGCAGCGGGCCGGTTTCCAGATCGAACGGCGTGTGCGCCTCGTCGTCAGCCAGTTGCTGGACGCGTTGCTCGCGGACTTCACCCGCCAGTGCGGAAAAATCCTTCCAGTCCATGCGCATTCCGGTTTGCCCATGCACCTGTTGCCGGGCCACGCCGTCGACGCTCGGGAACGTGGTGCGCAGGGTTTCGTGGCGCATGATCAGCGCTTGCAGCGCCGCTTCGAAACGCCCGACATCGAGCACGCCACGCAACCGCGCCATGCCACCGACGTTGTACGCCGGGCTGTCCGGTTCCATCTGCCAGAGGAACCACATGCGCTGCTGGGAATACGACAACGGCACCGGTTGGCTGCGGTCGACTTGCTCGATCGGCGGTTGCTTGTTGGTGTGGCCGCTGACCTGAATCAGCCGAACCTGCTCGGCAAACGCGCCCAGTTCACTGTTCTCGAACAACGCACGCAACGGCAATTCGACGTCGCAGGACTGGCGGGTGCGGGAAATGATTTGTGTGGCCAGCAACGAGTGCCCGCCAAGGGCGAAGAAGTCGTCGCGCAGACCGATTTGCGTCTGGCCCAGCACTTCGCGCCAGATGCCGGCGATCTGTTGTTCCAGCGCAGTGACCGGTTCGACGTGTTCACGCACGTGCCATTGCGGCTCGGGCAAGGCGCGACGGTCGAGCTTGCCGCTCGGGCTCAGGGGCATTTGCTCCAGGCGCATCAACTGCGCCGGGACCATGTATTCCGGCAGCTCGCCCGCTAGCGCGGTAATCAGGCGTGTGATCTGGGCGTCTTCGGTTTCTCTGGTTTCCGTGGTGGTGTAGTAGCCGATCAACTGCCCGCCGACCGCTGTCTCGCGCACCAGCACCACGGCTTGCGCTACGCCATCCTGCGCCAGCAACCGCGCTTCGATTTCTTGCGGCTCGACACGGAAGCCGCGCAATTTGACCTGCTGATCGAGCCGGCCGAGGTATTCGATCACGCCGTCGGCGGTCCAGCGCGCACGGTCGCCGGTGCGATACAGGCGTGCGCCCTGCTCGCCCAGCGGATCAACGACAAAACGTTCGGCGGTCAGGCCCGGACGCCCTAGATACCCACGCGCCAGCCCGATGCCGCTGATGCACAACTCACCGGGTACGCCCGCCGGTACGGGGTTGAGGTCGTCGTCGAGCACGCGGCAGATGACGTTGCCCAACGGACGGCCAATCGGCGAACGCTCGCCGTCGGCCGTGGTGCACTGCCAATGGGTGACGTTGATCGCGGTCTCGGTCGGACCATAACGGTTGTGCAGTTGCACGGAGGGTAATTGTTCCAGCACACGGTTGCGCAGTTCTGCCGGCAAGGCTTCGCCGCCGGAAAATATGCGGCGCAGGCTGGTGCATTCAGCAGTGAGCGGCTCGTCGATGAACAACGAAAGCAAGGGCGGTACGAAGTGCAGCGTGGTCACGCCGTACTGCTGGACCAACTGCGCAATGCGATGCGGGTCACGGTGTTCACCGGGGCCGGCCATCAGCAAACGGGCGCCGGTGATCAGCGGCCAGAAGCATTCCCACACCGACACGTCGAAACTGATCGGCGCCTTTTGCATCAGCACGTCGGTGTCATTCAGGCGATAGGTGTCTTGCATCCATTGCAGCCGCTCGGCCAACGCTGCGTGGGTGTTGCCGACGCCCTTCGGCTGACCGGTGGAACCCGAGGTGTAGATCACGTAGGCGAGGTTGTCGCCATGCAAATGCAGCCCCGGCGCATGGCTCGGCCAACCGTCGAGGTTGAGCGCGTCCATGGCAATCACGCTGACGCCCTCGGTGACCGGCAGACGTTCAAGCAACCCGGTTTGGGTCAGCAGCAAGTCGACGCCGCTGTCGCCGAGCATGTAGGCCAGGCGTTCGGCCGGGTAGTCCGGGTCCAGCGGCACATACGCGCCACCGGCCTTGATGATCGCCAGCAGGCCGATCAGCAATTGCGGCGAACGCTCGACAGCGATGGCCACGCACACGTCCGGGCCGACGCCTTTGTCGCGCAGGTAATGCGCGAGGCGGTTGGCTCGGGTGTGCAGGTCGGCGAAGTCCATGGCGCCACCGTCCCACAGCAGGGCGATGCGTTCCGGTGTCAGTTTTGCCTGTTCGTTGAGCCGTTGCGGCAGCCATTGGCTGGCCGGCGTGCAAGGCTCAGCGTTCCAGGCTGCTTGCTCAGCGTGCTCGCTCGACGTCAGCAGCGGCAGGTCGCCGATGGCCGTGTCGGGTTGTTCGCAAATGGCGCGCAAAAGGTTGCTGAAGTGTTCGGCCAGACGCGCAATGGTCGATGCGTCGAACAGTTCGCTGGCGTAGTCGAAGGACAGGCTGAGGCGACCCTTCTGGTCTTCTTCGCTGTGCAGTTGCAGGTCGAACTTGGCTTCGCGGCTGTGCCACGGCAGCTCTTCGGCAAGCAATCCCGGCAACCGGCGCAGTGCGCTCAAGTCCCGTTGCTGGTGGTTGAACATGACCTGGAACAGACCTTGTTCACGGGCTTGCGGGAACGCTTCGAGCAGTTGTTCGAACGGCAGGTCCTGATGCGCTTGGGCGCCCAATGCGTTCTGACGGGTTTGCGCCAACAGCTCAACAAAAGGCTGCCGCGAATCCACTTCGGCACGCAGCACTTGAGTGTTGATGAAGAAGCCGATCAGACCCTGTGTTTCCAGGCGTGGACGGTTGGCATTCGGCACGCCGATGCGGATGTCGCGCTGGCCACTGTAGCGGTGCAACAGGCTCTGGAACGCGGCGAGCAGCAGCATGAACGGGGTTGATTCATGCACCTGCGCGGTCCGGCGAATGGCGTCGCTCAAGGTCGCGTCCAGCTTGACGGAATGACGCGCCGCGCTGTGAGTGTGCTGTGCCGAACGCGGGTGGTCGGTGGCCAGGTTGAGCGTCGGCTGCTCATCGCCCAACCGGGCTTTCCAGTAAGCCAGTTGTCGTTCACCCTCCCCTTGCGCCAGCCATTGGCGCTGCCAGCTGCCGTAGTCGGCGTACTGGGTTGGCAACGCAGGAAGTGTTGCTTGTTGTCCCTGGGATGCAGCGGCGTACAGGCGCGAGAACTCGTCGATCAACACGTTCAGCGACCAACCGTCGGCGATGATGTGGTGCATCGTTACCAGCAACTGGTGATCTTCATCGTCGAGGCGCACCAGCGTCACCCACAGCAGCGGGCCTTTCTCCAGATCGAACTGGGTACGCGCTTCGTCCTCACGGATCTGCTCGGCGCGGGCTTCACGCTCGGCGGCCGGCAGGTCGCTGATGTCGATCAATTGCAGGTTGAACCGGGTGGCTGCATCCACCTGTTGCAGCGCCACACCGTCACGCTCGAAGAACCGCGTGCGCAGGGATTCGTGGCGCTCGATCAGTTGCTGGAAACTGGCGCGCAGCGCGTCTTCATCCAATTCACCACGCAAGCGCAACGCACCGGGAATGTTGTAGGCGCTACTGTGCGGGTCGAGTTGCCAGGTGATCCACAGGCGGTTTTGCGCCAGGGATTGCGGCATGGCGTCGGTGCGCGGCAACGGGGTGATCGCGCCTTGGGCGAGGCCGCCATCCTGTTGTTGCTGAGCCACTGCATTGGCGAATGCGCCGAGAGTCGGCGCTTCGAACAACAGGCGCAGGTTCAGCTCCAGGCCGAGTGCTTCGCGCAGACGCGCGACTACTTGGGTGGCGGCGATGGAGTTGCCGCCGAGCAGGAAGAAGTGGTCGTCGGCATGGATCTGTTTGACCTGCAATTGTTCGCACCAGATCTGGCCGATCAGGGTTTGCAACTCAGAAGCGGATTCGGTGTTTGCTTCACGCTCGGTGGCCGCTGACGGAAATAGCGCATAGCTGTCGAGACTCCCATCCGCCAGACGATGGCGGCACGCCGAGCGTTGCAACTTGCCGCTCGACGTCTTGGGCAGCGCGCCCGGATTCAGCAGCACCACCACACTCGGCGCTTCTTGATACGCCTCGGCCACGGCTTGGCGGATGGCTTTGATCAGCGCTTCGGGCGCCAGGATTTTCTGCACGCTGCGGCTGATTTCCGCGGCGATGCCAATGCCTTCCTGGCCGTCGATATTGACCGCGAATGCAGCGACGCGACCTTTGCGCACCACCTCCACTTCCCGCTCGATGGTTTGCTCGATGTCCTGTGGATAAAGGTTATGACCGCGAACGATCAGCAGGTCCTTCAGGCGCCCGGTGATGAACAGTTCAGCGTCGCGCATAAACCCCAGGTCACCGGTGCGCAACCAGGTCTGGCCTTTGTGCTGTACGAAGGTCTTGGCGCTGGCCTCGGGGTTGCGCCAATAGCCGAGGGCAATGCTCGGCCCGGTGGCCCAGACTTCACCGACAGCGTTGTCGGCCAGTTCAGTGAGCGCAACCGGGTCGACAATCAACACCGCGTGATCCGGCTGGCTGATACCACAACTCATGATCGCGCTACCCTCGCCCGGTTCCGCGCGGTTTTGCGCCAGGGCTTGATCGTCCACGCGCAGGTTGCCAATGCCCCGGCCACGAGGGCTGCCGGCCACGAACAGCGTCGCTTCGGCCAAGCCGTAGGACGCCATGAAACTGTCCGGGGTAAAACCGCACGGGGCGAATTTCTCGGTGAAGCGCTCCAGGGTATCGAGACGAATCGGCTCGGAACCGGAGTACGCCACACGCCAGCCGCTCAGGTCGAGTCGCTCCAACGCCGACTCGCTGACCCGCTCGCTGCACAGCCGATAGGCAAAATCCGGCCCGCCGCTGATCGTGCCGCCGTACTCGCTGATCGCTTCCAGCCAGCGCAACGGCCGGCCGAGGAAGTACGCCGGCGACATCAACACGCACGGCACGCCGCTGAAAATCGGCTGTAACAGACCGCCGATCAAACCCATGTCGTGGTACAGCGGCAGCCAACTGACGATCACATCGTCAGGGTTCAGATCAATGCCAAAGCCGTGGCGAATCAGCAATTCGTTGGCCACCAGATTGCCGTGGCTGACTTGCACGCCTTTGGGCAATGCGGTGGAACCGGAGGTGTATTGCAGGAAGGCGATGTGGTCGCCTTCGAGGTTTGGTTCGACCCAGCGATCCGCCAATACTGTGTCGAGGGTGTCGACGCAAAGCAGCGGTGGCGCACCTTCGATCTGCTGTAACGCGTCGCGCAGATCAGCGCTGGTCAGCAGCAAGCGCGGCTCGGCATCGCTGATGATCGACAGCAGGCGTTCCTGATGATGACGTTTGGCCGACTCCGGCGGATAGGCCGGCACCGCAATCACCCCCGCATACAGGCAGCCAAAAAACGCGGCGACGTAATCCGGGCCACTGGGAAACAGCAGCACCGCGCGATCGCCAAATTCCGCCTCGGCTTGCAACGCACCGGCAATGGTTCGCGCACGCCGATCCAGTTCGCGGTAGCTGAGGACTACAGCCTGATCCGGGGTGTCGGCAAGAAAACGCAAGGCCACCCGATCCGGCGTCAGGGCCGCGCGGCGCTGTAGGGCTTGGACCAGTGTGCTTGGGAGTTCGAACGCGTCGGTCATGAGTTTTCCTGCCTGATTTCGGCTTGCAAGTGGAATCGGTTTTCTGGCGTCACGCCCATGGGAAGGCGTGCAGGACGCGGTCTTCGCCGACCGCGCAAGGCATTGGGAATGCGGCTGTGGCCGGGATTTGCCCGGCGCCTTTCACCAATGAGAACGGATGACGTCTGCAAATAATTAGTCGACAGGCCGGATAGCCAGCGGGGATGGGTGGTGCAAGCGAGGGCGTCGGCGTGCGGCAGTTCGCACTTTGCACCAACGAGGCGCATTACTTCTCTTTCTCAATTGACAATCATTATCATTCAGCCTAATTTGTCGCTCGACGTGTCGGACGGCGCAGGTTTCGTGCCGTCCCACCAACCTATTGGCAGCAGGGTGATTTCCATGACGGAACAAGTATCCACAAGCAGGTGCGATTCACCGCTACTTCAGGCCTTCGTCGACAATCGACTGATTCTGGTCAAGATTGCAGCCCGCATTACCGGTTGCAGGTCACGCGCTGAAGACGTGGTGCAGGATGCATTTTTCCGGCTGCAATCAGCACCGGCGATCACGTCCTCGTTCAAGGCTCAGCTCAGCTACCTGTTCCAGATCGTGCGCAACCTGGCGATCGACCATTACCGCAAGCAGGCGCTGGAGCAGAAGTATTCCGGCCCTGAAGAGGAAGGTCTGAACGTGGTGATTCAAGGCGCTTCACCTGAAACCTCGCACATCAATTTCTCTACCCTCGAGCACATCGCCGATGCGCTGACGGAGTTGCCGAGCCGCACCCGTTACGCCTTCGAGATGTACCGCCTGCACGGAGTGCCGCAGAAGGACATCGCCAAGGAACTCGGCGTATCGCCGACCCTGGTGAACTTCATGATTCGCGATGCGCTGGTGCATTGCCGCAAGGTGTCGGGGAGTCGGGCGGATACTTTTGCTCGTCGCTAAGAGCTGAAATCGGCGTTGCCCCATTCGCGAGCAGGCTCGCTCCCACATTGGATCTACGGTGAACACGTGATTTGTGAACACTGAAGATCTACTGTGGGAGCGAGCCTGCTCGCGAAGGCAGACTCAAGACCCATGCAGGTCCTGAGCCTTAAGCATCAAGCCAAAGCACACCGATCAAAAAACCGCTCCCGCCCCACCACCATCAACGCCGCGCGCTTGTGCGGGAAGTCGAACTCCTTCTCGCAGTAAAAACCCTGCCCCTGCATATGCCCGATCATCTTCGCGTTATCGGCGCGAGGCTCGGCCACCACCCGTTGCGTGCGCGGATCGTCGAGAAACAGGTAATGCACCAGCGCCGATAACCAGCTCGCCACTTTGTGCGGCCCCCGGTGATTTTCTTCACCCACCAGCATATGGATGCCACGGTCGTAATCATCGACGTCATAGAACGGCGCGATGCGGTCTTCCTTGGCCCAATACGCTTCGAAGTAGGCAAACGGCTGATCATCGAAACAGCCGATCAGCGTTACCGTGTGCGGGTCCGCCGCCAGTTTGTCCAGGTAGTCGCGATGCTGTTCGAGACTGCCCTCCTCCTGCCAGAAACTCGCCACGCGCGGGCTGTTCTGCCAGCGATTGAAACGTTCCAGGTCCAATTCAATGTCCACCGTGCGCAGGGAAATCCAGGCACCGAGATGCGCATCAAAGCGCCGATAGACCTCGCCCTGCGGCTTCGGTGGGCGCAGTGGATGACGCTTGCCGTTGCTGATGACCTTATGCTGCGGATAACTGACGGTCAGCGATTCACCCAGCCATGGCTGAGGCAATTGCCAGAACAGGGTACGCAAGCAGTAATACTGGCCGACGACTTCGGTGGGAATCAGCAATCCGCTGAGCAGTGCATCGTCGGGGACTTCATCGAGTTGCCAGGCCAGGCGCTGGCAAGCAGGATCACGGGCAAACAGCCAATAACACGCCGTCCGGATGCCATGTCCGAGCGGTTGGCCAAAGTGCTCTTCCACCTGCACCTGTAACTCGGGCTCGCGGGTCAGGCGCAGCTGAATCAACGGCAGCCCTTGCAGGCTGAGGTGCAGGCGATTTTCGCTTTCATCCGCTACAAGCGGCCCTTCGGCTGGCAAGGCCAGCGCAGTCAGGTCATTCAAATCGGGCATGGGTCGGGCTCACGTTAATCGTCGACAGTTCAACGATGTGACGTGAGCCGGGGCCGGAAATTTAAGACAAGTGCGCAAATACTGTGACGCGATATCAGGTTCGCGGCACCGGCACCACGGCGATTTTGTATGGATCGAAAATCTTCAGCATCTGGCCGTTGTCGCGCAATCCTTGCAGCAACTTGCCGAACGCTTCGCCAGTGATGGGCGCGGAGGGACGGAGGATGGCGTAGTGGTGATAGACCTGATCGATGCGCTGGGACACCAACAGCTGATCGCCGACTTTCTCATTGCGCAGCAGGTAATCGCTCAGGTACGAGCGCGTCACCAGGGCAATGTCCGCCCGCCCGCGCAGCACCATCAGCAAATTGCTGTCGTGGGAATAGGTCAGCGTCGCGTTGTAGTTTTGCGCGAGGAATTTCGGGTCGGCATTGAAGTTGGCGAATTCGTAGTGATAGCCGCTGAACAGGGCCAGCCGCTTGCCGGAGAGGTCGGCAAAATAGTTCTGCTGCCGATCCGGCAGGCGTTGCGCGACAAAAATCTCGGCGTCTTCAAGACCCATATCGACGTCGATGTGCGGAATGTCCTTCCACCCCCAATCCGGGTTTTCGAAAATCGCCATATCGACCCGACCCTGCTTGAAATCACCAAAGCGCCGGGGAATGGAAGTGGGCACCAGGACAAATTGATAATCGCTTTGCTCGCGATTCAACGCCTCGACCAGCTGTGGCAGCAGGCCGGTGTCGACACCGGTTTCCGGGCGAATGGTATAGGGCGGAAAATGCGCCGCCCCCACTCGTACCAGTTGTGCCGCGTGGGACGGCAATACCCAGAGCGCCGCAAGCGACGCCAGCAAAAGCTGCGAAGCCATCCTGATTGGCGAAGACATCAAAACAACCCACTCCCCAAAAAATACGCATCAATGCATTCAAGCTAGGCGGTTTCGGCCACTTAGCCAGTTTCCTTAGATTGGCACAACCTTATTGTTTTTCTTCCAGCACGAGAATCAAGGCTTCCTCGGCCAATTGATCGAGGCTCATGCTGCCGTCAGCGCGAAACCAGGTGGTGGTCCAGGACAATGCGCCCGTCAGGAAACGCCGCGTGATGAACACATCGCCGCGAATGAAACCTGCCTCTTTGGCTTCGCCCAACACCTGCAGCCACAGTTCTTCATAAATATCACGCAGCGCCAATACCTGCGCCTGCCCGTCTTCGGACAACGAGCGCCATTCATACACCAGCACCGCCATGGCCTCGCCGCTGCCGCCCATGATCGACTGCAACTCGCAACGAATCAGCGCCAGCACCCGTTCGCGGACGTTGGCGGACTCGGCCAGGGCCGCACGCATCAACGCGGTGTTGTAGCGGATGGTCTCTTCCATCACGGCGCGAAGGATTTCGTCCTTGCTCTTGAAGTGATGAAAAATACTGCCTGACTGGATGCCCACGGCACCCGCCAGATCGCGCACGGTGGTGCGTTCATAACCTTTGTTGCGGAACAGGTGAGCCGCCACTTGCAGCAGTTTGCCGCGGGCGCTGTCCGGGTCGGTCAATTGGCCGCTGTCGACCAATTCGCGCATGACCCTCAGGGCTTTTTGCTCGTCCACCCGTTCTCTCCTACAGTCGATCAATCAAATACGCCGCTCGCCGCTAAAACAACGGGGTTGCGCGGGCAATTTAAGCTGGCAAGGACAACCAAGCAAGCGCTCGGGCAGAAGATATTTCAGGCGTTTACAAACCAAGCGCTTGCTTGGTAGTCTCGATTCACTTCACTGGGAGGTGGCTATGCAGTTGACTGTGCCTAAAACGATTCGCATCGGCTGCGCCAGCGCCTTCTGGGGCGACACCTCGACCGCCGCCGCGCAACTGGTGGAAGGCGGACGCCTGGACTACCTGGTTTTCGACTATCTGGCCGAAATCACGATGTCGATCATGGCCGGCGCACGGATGAAAGACCCGCAGGCCGGCTATGCGGGCGACTTCATCGAAGTCCTCAGCCCTTTGTTGGCGCAACTTGCCGAACAAAACATTCGTGTCATCAGCAACGCCGGCGGGGTCAACCCGCTCGCCTGCGCCGCCGCCCTGCAAGCCGCCTGCGACAAGGCCGGCGTGGCGCTGAAAATCGCCGTGCTGCTGGGCGATGACCTGCAACCGCACTTCAAACAGCTGAGCAGCCAGGGCATTCATGAAATGTTCAGCGGCGCGCCATTGCCGCCCCTGTGCGTATCGACCAACGCCTACCTCGGCGCGCCGGGCATCGTCGAGGCTTTGCGCCTGGGTGCGGACATCGTCATCACCGGGCGCGTGGTCGACAGCGCCGTGGTCAGCGCGGCACTGGTGCACGAATTCGGCTGGTCCTGGCACGACTACGACAAACTGGCCCAAGCTGCGCTGGCCGGCCACATCATCGAATGCGGCGCCCAATGCACCGGCGGTAATTTCACCGACTGGCGTGACGTGCCCGACTACGAACACATCGGCTTCCCCATCGTCGAAGTCAGCGCCGACGGCCAGTTCATCGTCAGCAAACCGCAAGGCTCCGGCGGCCTGGTCACGGCTCTGACCGTCGGCGAGCAGATGCTTTATGAAATCGGCGATCCTCGGGCTTACCTGCTGCCGGATGTGGTCTGTGATTTCACTCAGGTCAAACTTCAACAACAGGGCAAAAACGCGGTTCAAGTACACGGCGCCAAGGGCTTGCCGCCGACCGATCAGTACAAGGTCAGCGCGACATACCCGGACGGTTTCCGCTGCACCGCCAGTTGCCTGATCGCCGGCATCGATGCGGTGGACAAGGCGCGTCGGGTCAGCGAAGCGATCATCAACAAGACTTCGGATATTTTTCGCCAGCGCGGCTGGGCACCCTACAGCGAAGTGAGCATCGAACTGCTCGGCAGCGAGGCCACGTACGGCCCCCACGGCCAGCGCACGGACAGCCGCGAAGTGGTGATCAAACTCGCCGTGCGCCACCCGAGCAAACAGGCGTTGATCGTGTTCTCCCGGGAAATCGCCCAGGCCGCAACGGGCATGGCGCCGGGGCTGACCGGCATTGTTGGCGGACGGCCAACGGTGTATCCGCTGATCCGGCTGTTCTCCTTCCTTATCGACAAAACCGCCTGCACGCTGGACATTGATTTCAACGGCCAGCGCCATCCCTGCGCCCTGCCCGCCGTCGATGTGCTCGATCCGGATGACTTGCCTGCCCCGTTCGACCCACCGCAGCCCGGCGACCGCGCCGACGCCAGCGTGGCCCTGATCAAACTCGCCGTCGCGCGCTCCGGCGACAAAGGCAATCACAGCAACATCGGGGTCATGGCCCGCGAGCCCGAGTACCTGCCGTGGATCGCCGAAGCGCTGACACCGGAGGTCATGGTCGACTGGATGAGCCACGTCCTCGACCCCGTTCACGGGCGTGTGGAGCGTTGGTATTTACCCGGCACCCACAGCCTGAATTTTCTCCTGGAGAACGCCCTCGGCGGCGGTGGCGTGGCCAGCCTGCGGATCGACCCGCAAGGCAAGGCCTTCGCCCAGCAGCTGCTGGAAATCCAGATTCCGGTGCCGCAGCGCATCGCCGACCAGGTCAACTAGAGGACTGCCGCCATGGCTTACGATTCGATCTTCAAAACCGATCTGTTTGCGGGCCAAACCATTCTTGTCACCGGTGGCGGCAGCGGCATCGGCCGTTGCACCGCCCATGAACTGGCAGCGCTGGGCGCGCATGTGCTGCTGGTCGGGCGCAAGGCCGACAAGTTGAAAAGCGTCGCCGCCGAGATTGCCGAAGACGGCGGCAAGGCGGATTGGGCCGCGTGCGATATTCGCGAGGAGGAAGCGGTCAAGCACCTGGTCAGCGAGTTGATTCGCAAATACGGGCCGATCCACGGGCTGGTCAACAATGCCGGCGGGCAATTCCCTTCCCCCTTGGCCTCGATCAATCAGAAAGGTTTCGAAACCGTGGTCCGCACCAATCTGGTCGGCGGTTTCCTGATGGCCCGGGAAGTGTTCAATCAATCCATGAGCAAGCATGGCGGCGCCATCGTCAACATGCTCGCCGACATGTGGGGCGGCATGCCCGGCATGGGGCATTCAGGCGCGGCGCGTGCGGGCATGGATAACCTGACCAAGACCGCCGCTTTCGAATGGGGTTACGCCGGGGTACGGGTCAATGCAGTGGCGCCGGGGTGGATCGCGTCCAGTGGCATGGACACTTACGAAGGCGCATTCAAAGCGGTAATTCCGACCTTGCGCGAACACGTGCCGCTGAAACGCATCGGTACCGAATCGGAAGTCAGCGCGGCGATTGTGTTCCTGCTCAGCCCGGCCGCGGCGTTTGTCAGCGGCAGCACCTTGCGCATCGACGGCGCTGCCAGCCTCGGCGGGCGGGCGTGGCCGATTCACAAGGCTACGAACAGTGAGTCGTACAACGGTTTTCACCGCGCGTACTTACCTGACGTACTCAAGGACAAGGAATAGCCCATGCCGGTGATTGAATCCCAGGTAGACCCGTTCAACGCGCAGTTCGCCCAGAACCGCGACGCGATGCTGGCCGTGATCGAACACGTGCGCCAGCTCGAGCAGAACCTGTTGAACAAGGCTGCCGAAGCCAAGCCGAAATTCGACAAGCGTGGCCAACTGCTGCCGCGTGAACGGCTTAACCTGCTGCTCGACCCCGGCGCGCCGTTCCTCGAACTGGCGAGCCTGGCCGGCTACAAGCTGCACGACGACAAGGACGGCAGTGCGGCCGGTGGTGGTTTGATCGCCGGGATCGGTTATGTGTCCGGCGTGCGCGTGCTGGTGGTAGCGAACAATAGCGCGATCAAGGGCGGGACCATTTCCCCCAGCGGATTGAAAAAGTCCCTGCGCCTGCAACAGATCGCCATGGAGAACAAACTGCCGGTGATCACCCTCGCCGAAAGCGGTGGCGCCAACCTGAATTACGCCGCGGACATTTTCGTCGAAGGCGCGCGCAGCTTCGCCAATCAGGCGCGGATGTCGGCCATGGGATTGCCGCAGATTACCGTGGTACACGGTTCGGCCACCGCGGGCGGCGCGTATCAGCCGGGACTGTCGGATTACGTGGTGGTCGTGCGCGGCAAAGCCAAGCTGTTTCTCGCCGGCCCGCCCCTGCTGAAAGCGGCGACCGGTGAAGTCGCCACTGACGAAGAACTCGGCGGCGCCGAGATGCACGCACAAACCGCCGGCACCGCCGAGTACCTGGCCGAGAACGATGCCGACGGCGTGCGTCAGGTGCGCGAGATTGTCAGTCTGTTGCCTTGGAACGATCAGTTGCCCCGGCGCCCGGAACAGCGCTGGGAAGAGCCGCTCTACCCCATCGACGAGCTGCTGGGCCTGATCCCGGACGACCCGAAAAAACCTTATGACGTGCGCGAGATCATCGCGCGTATCGCCGACGGTTCGAGCTTCCTCGAATTCAAGGCTGAGTTCGATCAGCAGACCGTCTGCGGCCACCTGAAAATCCAGGGGCGTGCCTGTGGCTTCATCGGCAACAACGGCCCGATCACGCCCAAGGGCGCGAGCAAGGCCGCGCAATTCATCCAGCTGTGCGACCAGAGTCAGACGCCACTGCTGTTTTTCCACAACACCACCGGGTTCATGGTCGGCACCGAATCGGAACAGCAAGGCGTGATCAAGCACGGCGCGAAGATGATTCAGGCGGTGGCAAACGCTCGGGTGCCGAAACTGACGATTGTCGTCGGCGGCTCTTATGGTGCCGGCAACTACGCGATGTGCGGGCGTGGCCTCGACCCGCGCTTCATCTTCGCCTGGCCCAACAGTCGCACCGCCGTGATGGGCGGCGCCCAGGCCGGCAAGGTGCTGCGCATCGTCACCGAAGCCAAACAGCTCAAGGACGGTCTGGTGCCGGACCCGAAAATGCTCGACATGCTGGAGCAGGTCACCGCGCAGAAACTCGACAGCCAGTCCACCGCCCTCTACGGCAGCGCCAACCTGTGGGACGACGGGCTGGTCGATCCGCGGGATACCCGGACGTTACTCGGTTACTTGCTGGATATCTGTCACGAGGCCGAAGTGCGGCCGCTGCAAACCAACAGTTTTGGCGTCGCCAGGTTCTAGACCGGTCTTTAGGAGAACAATAAAAATGATCTTCACCCAGGAACACGAAGCACTGCGCCGCACCGTCCGCCAGTTCGTCGATCACGAGATCAACCCGCACGTCGAGGAATGGGAAAAGGCCGGTCGTTTCCCCATCCACGAGATCTTCCGCAAGGCCGGTGACCTCGGCCTGCTGGGGATTTCCAAACCGGAAAAATTCGGTGGCATGGGGCTGGACTACAGCTACTCGATCGTCGCCGCCGAAGAATTCGGCACCATCCATTGCGGCGGCATTCCGATGTCCATCGGCGTGCAGACCGACATGTGCACGCCCGCCCTCGCCCGCTTCGGCTCCGATGAGTTGCGTGAAGAATTCCTGCGCCCGGCCATCACCGGCGAACAGGTCGGCTGCATCGGCGTTTCCGAAGTCGGTGCCGGCTCCGACGTCGCCGGGTTGAAAACCACCGCCCGCAAGGACGGCGATGACTACGTGATCAACGGCAGCAAGATGTGGATCACCAACTCGCCGAGCGCCGATTTCATCTGCCTGCTGGCTAACACTTCGGACGACAAGCCACACATCAACAAGTCGCTGATCATGGTGCCGATGAACACGCCCGGCATCAGCCTCAGCTCGCACCTGGACAAGCTCGGCATGCGCAGCTCGGAAACCGCCCAAGTGTTTTTCGACAATGTGCGTGTGCCGCAGCGCAACCGCATCGGCCATGAAGGCGCCGGGTTCATGATGCAAATGCTGCAGTTTCAGGAGGAACGCCTGTTCGGCGCGGCGAACATGATCAAGGGCCTGGAATATTGCGTCGACAGCACCATCGAGTACTGCAAGGAACGTAAAACCTTCGGCAATGCGCTGATCGACAATCAAGTAATCCACTTCCGTCTGGCCGAGCTGCAAACCGAAATTGAATGCCTGCGGGCGCTGGTCTATCAGGCCACCGAGCAATACATCAAAGGCCAGGACGTCACCCGCCTGGCTTCCATGGCCAAACTCAAGGCCGGGCGCCTGGGCCGTGAAGTCAGCGACAGCTGCCTGCAATATTGGGGCGGCATGGGGTTCATGTGGGACAACCCGGTGGCCCGCGCTTACCGCGACGTGCGGCTGGTGTCGATTGGCGGTGGCGCCGATGAAATCATGCTGGGGATCATCTGCAAGCTCATGGGCATCCTGCCGGGGAAAAAGAAATGAGCACTCTGCCCGATTGCCAGACGTTGCTGCTGGAGCCACATAACGGCGTGCTGCACATCACCCTCAATCGCCCGGAAATCCGCAATGCCATGAGTCTGCAGATGGTCGCCGAACTGCGCGCGGTACTGGCAGCAGTGCGCGATGATCGAGCGGTCCGGGCCTTGGTGATCGGCGGTGCCGGCGGGCATTTCTGTGCCGGTGGCGACATCAAGGACATGGCCAGCGCACGTGCCCAAGGTCCGGACGCCTATCGCGAGTTGAACCGGGCGTTCGGCGCACTGCTGCAAGAGGTGCAACACGCGCCGCAAGTGGTGATTACGGTGCTGCAAGGCGCGGTGTTGGGCGGTGGCCTGGGTCTGGCGTGTGTCAGTGACGTCGCCCTGGCCGATCACCTGGCGCAGTTCGGTTTGCCGGAAACCAGCCTCGGCTTGCTGCCCGCGCAAATCGCCCCGTTTGTGGTCCAGCGCATCGGCCTGACCCAGGCTCGACGCCTGGCGTTGACCGCCGCGCGTTTCGACGGTACGCAGGCGCGACGGATGGGGCTGGTGCATTTTGTCGAGCATGACGCGCAAGCGCTGGCCGAACGCCTCGATGAAATCCTCGCCCATGTGCTGTGCTGTGCGCCGGGGGCGAATGCGACGACAAAAAAACTGCTGCTGGCGAGCGCCGGACAACCGTCGGATGCGCTGCTGGATGACGCGGCGCAGTGGTTTAGCGAAGCGGTGACGGGGGCGGAAGGCGTCGAAGGGACGATGGCTTTTGTGCAAAAGCGTAAACCGGGGTGGGCTTCCTAAAAGCTTCGTCGGAACGCCGCCCGGAGCCGGCTCGCTCCCATAGGTTTTGTGAACGACACAAATCAAATGTGGGAGCGAGCCTGCTCGCGAAGAGGCCATCACATCCACCGCAAAAACCAAGGGAAGACCCCATGCCCGGACTCAGAAAAATCCTGATCGCCAACCGCGGTGAAATCGCCTGCCGCCTCCAGCGCACCGCCCAGGCCTTGGGCTATCGCACCGTCGCCGTCTTCAGCGACGCCGACGCCGATGCCCTGCACGTACAAATGGCCGACGAAGCCGTCAACATCGGTCCGGCCCCGGTGCAGCAGTCTTATCTGAACATCCCGGCCATCATCGACGCTGCCCGGCGCACCGGCGCCGATGCGATCCACCCCGGCTACGGCTTCCTCTCGGAAAACGCTGGCTTCGCCCTTGCCTGCCGAAACGCAGGGATCACCTTCATCGGCCCCAGCCCCGAAGCCATTGAGCTGATGGGCAGCAAACGCCTGTCGAAAATCGCCATGATCGATGCGGGCGTGCCCTGTGTGAAAGGCTATCAAGGCGCCGAACAGGACGACGCAACCCTGAGTCGCGAAGCCGAACGCATCGGTTACCCACTGATGATCAAAGCCAGTGCTGGCGGGGGCGGACGTGGCATGCGCCTGGTGCAGGATGCCGGTGAATTGCTGGAGCAACTGCGCACTGCACGCTCCGAAGCGCAGCATGGTTTTGGCAGCGACGAACTGATTCTCGAACAAGCCTTGATCGACCCGCGTCACGTCGAGATTCAGCTGTTTGGAGATCAGCACGGCAACCTGATCTACCTCGGCGAGCGCGACTGTTCGATCCAGCGCCGCCATCAAAAAGTCATCGAAGAAGCGCCGTGCCCGGTGATGACCAGCGAGTTGCGCCTGGCCATGGGCGAGGCCGCGCTCAAGGCCGGTCGGGCGGTGAATTACGTTGGCGCCGGCACGGTGGAATTTCTGCTGGATGCACGCGGGCAATTCTACTTTCTGGAGATGAACACCCGGCTGCAAGTGGAACACCCGGTGACCGAACTGATCACCGGGCTGGACCTCGTGGCCTGGCAACTGCTCGTCGCCGAAGGACAGCCGCTGCCGCTGCGACAGGAGCAGGTTCAGCTCAACGGGCATGCCATGGAAGTGCGTTTGTACGCCGAAGATCCCGCTCACGACTTTCTACCGCAAACCGGTCAAGTCATGGCGTGGGAACCGGCATTGCAAAACGGTGTGCGGATCGATCATGGCTTGCTTGAAGGCCAGGACATCAGCCCGTTCTATGACCCGATGCTGGGCAAAATCATCGCCCACGGTGCAACCCGTGAAGAGGCCCGGCGCAAGTTGTTGCGGGCGGTGCAGGACAGCGTGCTGCTGGGCGTACAGAGCAATCAGCGCCTGCTTGCCAGCCTGCTGCAACACCCGCAGTTCATCAGCGGCGAGTTCAGCACCGGGTTCATCCCGACCTGCTTTGCTGACGATCCGTGCTTGCAGGCGCATGTCCCGAGCGCCTTTGAGCTGGCCATCGCTGCGGCATTGTTCTATCAAGCGTCGGCACAGGCTCATCCGGCACCGCTGGCGGGCTGGCGCAACAATGCGAGTGTGCCGTTGCACTATCGCATCGGTCTGAATGACCAGGATTGGCCGGTGGAATTGAACGCCTTGCCTGACGGTGCGTTTCAGGTTCAGGTCGCCGGGCAACTGCTCAAACTGAAAATCATCCGTAGCGATGGGCGCTGGGCAATGCTGGAGATCGACGGCATCCACCAGCGTCATGCCTATCGTCTCGAGGCCGGGCATCTGTGGTTATTCGCCCGCCCCGGCAGTTTGAAGTTGCTGGATCGGACCCAGGCGCTGGCCAGCAGTCAGGCCAGCGTCAGTTCCGGCACGCTCAAGGCACCGATGGACGGCGCCATCGTTGACGTCCTGGTCAGTGAGGGCAGCACAGTTAGCAAAGGCCAGCTATTGGTGGTGCTCGAAGCCATGAAAATGGAGCATCCGCTCAAGTCGGGCATCGACGGCGTACTGAAACGCTTGCAGGTTCAGGTTGGCGATCAGGTCAAAAATCGTCAGATTTTGTTGGAGGTCGAATAAGCCGCTAGGCGGATCCGCCGGGTTTGGCTACGCTCAAGCCCTATCAGGACGCGGATACCAGGAAACCTGCGATGCCTCACTGGCTGGTGATAGATCTGGAAGCCACCACCGATGAAGGTGGCTGGCCAGTAACGGAAATGGAAATCATCGAAATCGGTGCCACCTTGGTGGACCGTAAAGGTCGCGAACTGGACCATTTCCAGCGTTTCGTGCGACCACTGCGGCGGCCCCTGCTGACACCGTTTTGCCGGGAGCTGACGCACATCACCCAAGGCAATATCGATACCGCGCAACTGCTGACCGAGGTTTGGCCAGCGTTTGAGCGTTGGCTGAGCCAGCATCATTCACGCCTGGAAGGCTGGGCGAGCTGGGGCGACTACGATCGCAAACAGTTGGTTCAGGAGTGGGAGCGTCTGCAGCTCGACAGCGCCTTGAGCCGCGTGCCGCACATGAACCTCAAGCAGCGCTTTGCCAAGGCCCGGCGCCTGGAACGCCCGCTGGGGCTCAATGGCGCCCTGCAACTGGCGGGCATGCAATTCACCGGGCAGCAACACCGGGCACTGGAAGATGCACGCAATACAGCACGCTTATTACCGCTGACTCTCCCCACCTAGAGTGGTGACGGCACTCAAAGCCTTGTGCATACTGGCCGGCCCTTTTTAGCCCTTTTCGAGGAATCGCCCATGTTTAAAGTCAACGAGTACTTCGACGGCACCGTCAAGTCGATCGCCTTTGGCACCGCTGAAGGTCCTGCGACCATTGGCGTCATGGCTCCGGGCGAATACGAATTCGGCACCAGCCAACGTGAAATCATGCACGTGGTCAGCGGCGCCCTGACCGTCAAACTGCCTGACAGCAGCGACTGGGAAACCTTCGCCGCCGGTAGCCAGTTCAACGTGCCTGCCAACAGCAAATTCCAGCTGAAAGTGGCCGTCGACACCGCTTACCTGTGTGAATACCGCGGCTAACCCCCCGGGTTTTCAAAGCGATAAAAAAATGCCCGTGTCTTTGGACACGGGCATTTTTCATTCAGGGGTTTTTTATTCGAGAATCGTCACCGGCATCCCGACTTCGAGACGACCATTGCTGTCGTTGACCAGATTCTGCCCAAACATCGCGCCGTCGGTCTCGGCACGGTATTTCTGCAACGTGGCCAACGGTTCCCGGTCATTGCTGCGCTCACCGGTTTGCGGATCAATGGTGGTCAGAATGCAGCGTGAGCAGGACTTGACCACCCGGAACTCGACATCGCCGATGCGAATACGCTTCCAGCTGTCTTCGGCATAGGCTTCGCTGCCCTCGATCACCAGGTTCGGTCGAAAGCGCAGCATTTCCAAGGACCGTCCGACTTTTTGCGACAAGTCTTCCAGGGACGCCTGCCCGATCAATAACAATGGATAACCATCGGCGAACGCCACCTGATCATCGTCCTTGCCGTAACCGGCCTCGGTCATGCGCGCTCGATCAAGGGGAACCTGCACCAGGCGCGTCGGCTTGCCAATGAACTCGCTGACCCAGGCGCCCGCCTCGTCACCGGCATCCGGCACGCGCAAGGTGTCGCGCCAGATCGTGACGCCACGCAGTTCAGCATTGCCGGAGGGCAAGGCGATGTCGATCGGCGAGCGACCCGGGGCGCTGAGGGTCAAGCCACCGTCGGCATTCCACAACGCCGACAACTGACTCATGGACGCGACGGCGCGCTGAGTCAGGAAGCGTCCGCTGGCCTCATCTACCAGCATCCAGCGACGATCACCGTCCAGCCCCAGTTTGTCGAGGCCGACCTGTTGCAAGGTTTCGCCCTTGCCGGATTTCAACGGATAACGGTAAAGCGCGCTCAGACGCAGCATGGCCAGCTCCCTGATGGTCAAAAAAGGCCACCCTATACGAGCTGGGTCACCGAATCAAAGGCAGAAAACAGGACACTCCCACAGGTCGTGATCAGGCCGGGACTTCGTCGAGCATCAGGCGCTGGCGCACCACGTCGACGAGCTTGTCCGGCTGGAATTTGGAGAGGAAGTTGTCGCAGCCGACTTTCTTCACCATCGAGTCGTTGAAGCTGCCCGACAGGGAGGTGTGCAGGACCACATAAAGGCCACGCAGACGCGGGTCATTACGGATTTCAGTAGTCAGGCGATAGCCGTCCATTTCCGGCATTTCGGCGTCGGTGAACACCATCAACAGTTTGTCGGTCATGGACACGCCCGTATCCGCCCAGGCCTTGAGCATGTTCAGCGCCTTCAGACCGTCGCTGGCAATGTGCATCTTCACACCCAATTGACCCAGGGTGTCGCGCAATTGCGACAGTGCGACATTGGAGTCATCGACCAACAGCACTTCACGGCCACGGGCGCGTTCAAGTACCGGGTCGTCGAGTTTTTCGCGCGAGACCTTGGCGTTGTACGGCACGATTTCGGCCAGGACTTTCTCGACGTCGATGATTTCCACTAACTGGTCATCGACCTTGCTGATCGCCGTGAGGTAATGCTGACGACCGGCGCTGGCCGGCGGTGGCAGAATGGCTTCCCAGTTCATGTTGACGATGCGGTCCACACCGCCAACCAGGAACGCCTGCACCGACCGGTTGTACTCGGTGACGATGATCGTGCTGGTCGGACTCGGAATCAGCGGGCGCATGCCGATGGCCTGGGAGAGATCGATCACCGGCAACGTCTGGCCGCGCAGATTGACCACGCCGCAGACGAACGGATGGCGCTGGGGCATCAGGGTCAGCTTGGGCAGTTGCAGCACTTCTTGCACTTTAAAGACGTTGATCGCGAACAATTGCCGGCCGGCCAGGCGAAACATGAGAATTTCCAGGCGATTCTCACCCACCAGTTGCGTGCGTTGGTCTACCGTGTCGAGAATGCCGGCCATTAATGACTCCTGGGCTTGTTCTGATTAATTCACTTAAAGTGGGTTATCGGCTGTTAATGGCAGATCTTGACCCTGAGACAAAATGCCACGATCGAGCATTGATGTCACATTAACATCATGCTTTACTGCATCTGCGATTCATCTGCTTCACTCCCTGCCGCGCGACCATGGTTTGCACGATAGGTTCCCTCGCGTAAGGGATTCCCCTAGTAACAATCAGGTCCAACCTGATATTCGCAATATCCAATAGCCATTAATGTGACGCCATTCTCATTGCATGAACGGAGTCAGGCTTTTGTGTGCGATCGCAGGTAAGTGGCCATCCACCCTCTCGAGTTCCCAAGCCTGCCCTCAGGCCTGCAGGAGCGCGATCTCATGCCGGCATGGCAGCGTCGGGACGTTGGACGTCCTGGTCGACATACGCGACATCCCCTCATTTGACATGACGTTGTGGAGATAAGCATGCCGAACAAACCTAAGCAGTGGGCTCAGCGCTTACCCGAGTTTCTTGTCGAGGCGGAAACCCTCCTGGCCAAATCGGAGGAGTGCCTGAGCCACCTGCAATTGATCAGCAATGACAAGGACGCAATCGATTGCATGCTGAGCAGCCTGCTCAAACTGGCGAGCCGCGCCGATGCCCTGGCGCTTGAAGCCGTGTCGGAATTTTCCCTGCATATTCACGGTTTGCTGAACCACGCCCACACCCACATCGACCTGCACGAGCAAGCACTGGGCGCGCTGAAGGATTGCTTCACGTTGATGGCCTGGCAACTCGAACTCATCGATCAGACCACCGGGCAGCTCAGCCTGGACGACAGCGAACAGACCTCCCTGATCGAAGCCTTTGCGCTTCAGGTCGGACAGAGTCATTTTCAGTTACCGGCTAATTCCAAACCGTTTACGCTCGTTTCCTATTCGGAACGGCAGGCTTGAATTAGTCAGACAACTAGCAGTGCATATTCTAATTGCCATGCAGCCGCTCTATAACTGAGTGGGCTCATGTCGCAATTGAATACTTCATACCTTTGCGCGACAACTCGATATTAATCGTTACTCCCCTCCGTAAAACTTTTCCATAGTGGAACTATCGTCCACGGCGTTATTTCCTGACTTTATGGACATATATACCAAGCGCGACCAACGGTATCTTAAGTGGTATTATGCCGCCCATTAGTTGACGCCAATTAATGGCAAAGTGGACTTCAGATCAGAGCAGGCCGATAAAGGCTGTAGTTCAACCACTGGAGCCCGCTCTGCTCAAGACGAGTCACTACAGATTTTCAGACAGAGACCCGTCAGCCACTATGGCCGGTCTGCCCGCAGCGAACATTCATTGGCTCCATCCGCTATGTACGCCAGCCTCAAGTCAGTCACCTCATGGCCACCTTTCCAGAAAAACGCTCGACGGTTCACGCTATTGCTGTGCACCTGCTCGGTACTTGGCAGCCTGCTGGTCTTCGGTCTCTCCACCCCCCTTGCACTGAGCTTGTTGGCGCTCAATATCGCGGCACTGGCCTGCGTCTGGGTCCAGGATCGCCTCTCTGGCAAGTCGATAAAATTCGAACCGCAAGAGCTGGCGGACCGCCTGTTGGAAGTACAGGAAAATGAACGCCATCGTCTGAGTCGAGAATTGCACGACGATATTGGCCAGTTGCTGACCGCCGCAAAACTGCAAAGTGAATGGCTCAGACGCCGGATGCCTGATGAAATGCAGGCCCAATGCTCGGTGCTCTGCGACACACTGGAAGAAACCCTGACCAAGGTTCGTGACGTCTCCGCCATTCTTAATCCCAGGCAGTTGGCGAGCCTCGGGCTGGAAGCCAGTCTGCGTGCGCATCTGCTCAAGACCCTGGCCAATACTTCGGTGCACTGGAGCCTGGAATGCCATCAACGGTTGACCGGTGTACCGGAAGAAATGGCAGTGGCGGCCTTTCGAATCACCCAGGAAGCAGTGACCAATATTTTGCGTCACGCCGAAGCGAAAAATCTTCTGGTACGACTGCAACGCACGCCCCAAGGCCTGACATTATTCATCAGCGACGACGGCCAGGGTTTCGCACCTGCGGTTGATCCCGGTCGAGAGGGGCAGCGTGGGATGGCCGGGATGCGAGAACGGATCGATCAGTTGGGCGGTACCTTGGCCGTGACCAGCGAGCCGGGCAAAGGTACTCAAATCGAAGCACTCTTCCCCTGGGCGCCGCGTGCGCTCGAACGGGCCAGTACGAATAAGGTTTTGCATTGACTTGTAATTTACTTCTGGTGGACGACCACTCGCTGATCAGGGCAGGCGTACGCGCCCTGGTGCTGGACATTCCCGGCTATGCGGTAGTTGGCGAGGCCAATGACGGCTCGCAGCTGCTCGAAATGGTCGAGAAACTGTCCCCTGACATTGTTCTGCTGGACATCTCCATGAAGGAGACCGGCGGCCTTGAAGCCTTGCAGCGACTCAAGCGGGTGCGCCCGCAAAGCAAGGTGCTGATCCTGTCGATGCACACCGATCCCGCGCTCATCATGCAAGCCCTGGAGTCTGGCGCCCATGGCTATTTGCTCAAGGACACCACGGCCACCGAGCTGGAACATGCCCTGGATGCCCTGCGCAACAACGAACGCTACCTCAGCCCTGCCATCGCCCACACGGTGATCAACCAGGCGCTGATCCGGAACCAGAAACAACAGCCGGAAACGCACGAATCCCATAACCTGACGGCCCGGCAACTGGAAATCCTGCGACTGATTGTTCGCGGAAAATCTACCCGGGAAATCGCCAATGGCCTGGGCCTCAGTATCAAGACCGTTGAAACCCACCGCTCGCAGATCATGAAGCGCCTGCAGATCTACGATGTGGCCGGCCTGGTTTTGTTTGCCGTACGCGAACAAATCATCAGCCTGGACGATTAGCTGACCGCGATGCACTCAACAGCGGGGAATTCTCCGGCAAATGCACGCGCAATGCCGCGGCACGCGCCGTAAACCGCAGGTTGTCACCCTCCAGAGGTTCGCCATCAAGGTTGATGTGCAGACCTTCCGAAACCTTGATCTCGACCCAGGGTAAACGAGCACGCACAAACATGTTGTCGATGCCAAAGCCATCGGCCAGCAGGTTCTTCAAGGTACCGACCACTTCCTGTGGCGCCGGTAAAATGCTGATATCCAGCAGACCATCGTCAGCCAGCGCCTCGGGGCACAGCACATGCCCGCCTCCCGCCTGCCGACCATTGCCGATACCGAGCGCCAATAGCTCGCCGCGCCAATGAAAATCCGGCCCCTGCAACTCGCCATAAGCCGCATGCAACTCGCTGAAGCGTGATAAGCCGGTGAACAGATACGCTGCGCCGCCGAGGACTTTTTTCAGGTCTTCCGACGTATTCGCCGTGACCTGGCTGCCGAAACCGCCGGTGGCCATGTTCAGAAAGACCTGCCCTCCTACTTCTCCCAGATCGATAGCGTGTGGTGCAGCCTCAAGAAGATCCAGTGCCAGCGCTGGTTCTAGAGGCACGCCAGCCGCGCGAGCAAAATCATTGGCGGTACCCAATGGCATCAAGACCAGGCTGGCCTGATTCGGGTGCGCCGCCAGGGCTTCGGCAATGTCGCGCAACGTGCCATCGCCGCCACCGGCAATCAGTTGCGTATAGCCTGCGCTCAGCGCCTCTTCCACCAATCGCTGCGCGTCACCCGCTTCCCAGGTCAGTCGGACGGCCAGTGTCCACCCCTGATTGCGCTTACCTTCGATGGCCGCGCGTACCTCCTCGTTGAGTGCCTGCTTGCCATGCAGAATCAACAGCGCCTTGCGCTCACTCATTGTTGTAGCTCCTGATTGGAATTCATTCTGGAGATGTTGACCTCACTGCCCCCTATAAAGGTCGCTCGGCGTTGAGATATTTCGAGGCGCGGAGGTTTGCGGTCCTACAGGTCGGGATATTTTCTTACGATATATGAGGAATCGGCTCAATTGACCCATGAGGGCGATTGGTACACCTTGGAGTCGGCGGCTATCCGTCATCAAAAGCAAATACACAGGGATGTGCAAGCAATGATCAGACACTCATCAAGGGCTACAAAAAACACACGCCATACGAGCTTCGGCCATTCAAAGGGCGTTGATGCAAGGAGCGTTTTTCTCCATGCAAACTCATGACATCAAGTTACCGTTCAACCCGGCGAAGCCGTTCTCGGAAAATCGCGCCAATCCTCAGGCTGAATTCAATAACAACGCAAAACCCGCTGCAGGAGCTGACATGGAACCTCGCGTCATTGAACTGGAAACTCATCTGAAATACATCCGAAGAGACATGGATGAAGTGCGCAATGACGTCAAATCCATCAAGCACCGACTTGCCTATTCGGCAGGCGGGGCAGCGGTCGTCCTCGGGCTGTTGGGTTGGGTTGCCAACAGCCGCTTCGATCAGGTCGTGACACTTCTGGTTCGTTAAGCGTTGGCCATGCACGCAAGACCCGACAGCTTTATCGGGCTTGCGGCAAATGGGCACTACGAGATCAGTTCAGGACTTCGCTCAGAGGAATGAACATTACCTGTTCACCCTCGATCAACGTGCGATCTTCCAACACTTCAACCAGGCCGTCAGCCCAGGCGGCACTGCGAAGTACGCCGGAGCTCTGATTCTTGTAAATGATCGCCCGGCCATTCTCCAGGCGTCCACGCAAGTACTCTCGACGATTGCCAGCCTTTGGCCAGACGAACCCTGCCGGCACCTGAAACTTCAGCGGCTCGACCTCTTTTACACCCTGACGGCGCAGAAGATAGGGTTTTGCCAACAACGCAAAAGTGACCAGTGTCGACGCCGGATTGCCGGGCAAACCAATCACAGGCACACCGCGAAAATGCCCGAAGGTCAGCGGCTTTCCCGGTTTGATGGCGAGTTTCCACAGCGTCAACTCGCCGGCTTCGCGCAAGGCGATGCCCAGGAAATCGGCTTCGCCGACCGACACCCCACCAGTTGAGAGGATCAGATCAACATCCTCCAACTCGCCCAGACGAGCACGAGTGGTCACCAAATCATCTGGAAGAATACCGGCATCGATGACTTCACAACCCAGGCGTTGCAACCAACTGCACAGCAATACGCGATTGCTGTTGTAGATTTGTCCCGGGCCCAGGGCCTGGCCCGGCTCAACCAATTCATCTCCGGTTGAGAGAACCGCAACACGGACCTTGCGAACGACATCGAGCTCAGCGCATCCCAGCGACGCCGCCAAGCCCTGTTCGATTGATCCAAGGCGCGTACCGGCCGGCAAAACAAGCTCGCCAACCGTTGTTTCCTGACCTTGAGGCCGGATGTTTTGACCGGGGGTCATGGGCTCGATGAAACGGACTCGATCATCCACCTGAACCTCGGCATTTTCCTGCATCTCGACACAGTCGGCGCCTGCTGGCACCGGTGCACCGGTAAAGATTCGGGCACAGGTACCAGGTTGCAGCGGTTCGGGCGCCTGTCCTGCAAATATCTTCTGACTGACCACCAACGGTTCACCCGTCCAGTCAGCGACCCGCAGGGCGTAGCCGTCCATGGCGCTGTTTGGCCAAGGTGGCAGATCAAGGGTTGAAATCAGGTCATCGGCGAGCACGCGCCCCTGAACGTGCGCCACAGGCAAACGTTCACGCTCGCGGATGGGCGACGCCTCTGCCATTTCCAGCAAACGCGCCAGCGCCACCTCGACCGGCATCAGGCTGCCGGCTTTACCTGGCTTACCCACGGGATTCACAGGGTGCCGCCTGCTTCAGATGCGCCACAAAATTGCAGGGGCGATGCCGCGAATCCAGCTGTTCGGCGAGAATGCCATCCCAGCCAGTGCGCACGGCATTGGTCGAACCGGGCAAGCAGCAAACCAGCGTACCGTTGGCCAAACCAGCCAGCGCACGGGACTGGACGGTCGAAGTACCAATGTCGGCAACGGAAATCTGCCGGAACAGCTCACCAAAACCATCCACCTGCTTGTCCAACAGGCAACTCACCGCTTCTGGCGTGCTGTCACGCCCGGTGAACCCGGTGCCGCCAGTAATCAGCACAACCTGCACCACCTCATCGGCAATCCAGTTGGCGACTTGCGCGCGGATTTTGTAGAGATCATCTTTAAGCAACACCCGAGCGGCCAGGTTGTGGCCGGCGGCGCTCAAGCGGTCGACGAAAACCTGGCCTGACGTATCGGTTTCCAGGGTTCGGGTATCACTGACTGTCAGCACCGCGATGTTGAGCGGCGCGAAAGGTACATCAGCCTTGGCTTTCATAGGCTCGTCCAGTTGTAGGAAAAACAGCTCGGTGTTATATCACAGCGCTTCACTTTTTCAGCGCCCCCATGGAGACCTGCCATGACCTCGAACCCAGCATTGCCACCCTGCTCCATTCTGCTCCTGGCAGGTGGCCGCGGCCAACGCATGGGCGGGCAGGACAAGGGCTTGCTGGAATGGCACGGCAAGCCGCTGATCGCGCACCTGCATCACAAGACCCGCGACCTGAGCGATGACTTGATCATCTCGTGCAACAGGAACCTGGACACCTACGCGCCTTACGCCGATCAATTGGTTCATGACGACGAAGGCGATTTCCCCGGTCCCCTCGCCGGGATTCGCGCCGGCCTCAAGGCTGCCCGTCATCCTTATTTGTTGGTCTTACCGTGCGACGTGCCCCGCATCAACGCCGACTTGCTCCACAGCATGCGCGAAACCGCCAGCCAGCATCCGGACAAACCGCTGATGCTGCGCCAGGGCGCACATTGGGAACCGTTGCTGTGCGTTATCCCTGTGGCGCTCTGCGCCGCGTTCGACACGGCATGGAATGAAGGTGAACGCAGCCCTGGACGTATCATGCGCAAACTGGAGGCTACCGCCCTGCAATGCGCAGACAATGACCCTCGACTGGCCAACCTCAACACCCCTGAATTGTTAAGCGCGCATACCGTGTCAGAATGACACTAGCCAAGGAACTTGCGTGCGTTGTATACGTCTACAAGCTCAGTAACCAAAAGAATTCTTATTCGGAGATACACTCATGACCCATCGGACCCTCGCCACTCTCATGCTCGCAGCGGGCCTCGCGACCTTGGCGGGCTGCGCATCACCGACAGTGATCACCTTGAATGACGGTCGCGAAATCCAGGCAGTCGACTCGCCAAAGTACGATGAGAAATCGGGCTTCTACGAATTCGAACAGCTGGATGGCAAGGAAACCCGCATCAACAAGGATCAGGTTCGTACCGTTAAAGAGTTGTAATCTTTACTGCACCTGCCAGACATGACAAAGCCCGCTTGATGCGGGCTTTTTCGTGGCCGGGATTTTTTCACCACTGCAAGGTGATGGTACTTTCAAACGCTCTTTCCTGGCCGGTGACCGGATCGACAAACCGCAATCCCTGCGCGAGCAGTTTCAGCGGATTGGCATAGTCATCTTCAACGTCCTTGAGCACCTGCGGGTAAAACGGGTCGTTACAGATACTGGCGCCCAGCGCAGTCATGTGCACCCGCAATTGATGTTTCTTGCCCGTCACCGGGTAAAGCGCATACCGCCAGAGGTCCCCGTTCTTTTCCCGAACCTCGACGGCTGTCTCGGTATTGCTGATACCTGGACCTTCCTGCATGCGGAAAAACGGCTCGCCATCGATGAGCCGGCTTTTATGCACCAATGGAAAGGTCAGATCAGGCAATGCAGGGGCGATTGCCTCGTAGTACTTTTCAATCTGCCGTGTCGGAAACAACGACTGATACGCTGAACGGCTCTGTGGGTTGGCGGAAAACAGCACAAGCCCCGCGGTATGCCGGTCAATGCGATGCAACGGCACCAGGTGTGGGTTATCCAGGCGACGGATCAATCTTCTCAGCAACGTCTGTTCAACGTATTCGCCTGCCGGAGTCACCGGCAAAAAATGCGGTTTGTCAGCGACCACCAGATGCTCATCGGCATAGAGGATCGACTCGACCACCGGGATCGGCTTTTCGTCCGCAACCTCACGAAAATAATGAATTCGCAGGCCTTCCTTGTACGGCAGATCCAGCGCGATCGGCATCCCGTGCCCGTCGAGCACGCGACCGCGGGCCACCCTGTCCAGCCATTGTTCACGACCGATAGCGCTGAAATGTTCGCACAGGCAATCGATAACGGTCAGCCACGAACCCGGCGGCAAGTAGAGTGTGCTGGCCTGGTTGTGTGCGGCAGAAAAAGAAGAAGTGGACATACGAAAGCTCTGACCCTCAATACAGGGCGGCATTATCCAACAGTGGCCGGGGCGAACCTAGCAGAGAATCCTCATGCCGGAATCTGCGTGCGTGCCGCTGCTTCGGTGAACTCCTTGAGCCAGCGCAACACGTCGACGGCTTCCCAGCGAGCCGGGTCGTAAAGTGCGTACAACAACCCCTGATAGCCCACGACATCAAGCTGTCGGTGGTAACCCGCACGCTGGAACAGCGCTTCGATCTCGGCAAAACAGGTGTTGAAGTGCAGCTTGTTAAAAGGTGTTTTTCCTTCCGTCACCAGACCGTCCAGACGCAATTCGAGGACAGCCTCGCGCACAACATCGACCGACATCCGGTTCACACTGTTTTTCAATTGTTCGACATTGACCACGATTCATCCCTCTCACGCCCGGAACTGACTGCTCACACCCGATAATCCGGGACAGCAAGGCAGCACTACGAATAACTGTATGCGCATACAGTATCCGAAGAGCATCGGTTAAGCCAAGGGGATCAATCGTAAAGTTCGACAGACGGGACCATCGCCAGCACAAAAACCGCTTAACGCAAGAACGCCACCACCTCGTCGGCACTGAACGGCCAACCCAGCTCTGCCCCGGTATCGACTCGTCGCAAGACCGGAATGCGCAGACTGTAGGCTGCGAACCAGGTTTCATCGTCAGCAATATCTACCAGCTCGACCAGCAGACCGTGTTCAACCAACGGCATCAGCTCGGCTTCGGCCACTTCACAAAGATGGCACCCCAGGGTGCCGAACAGCTGACATTCAGGAGGCATGAGCACTCAACCGAAAAAAATTAAGTAACTATTCTAGGCCTGCCCCGAAAAGCCGTCGAGCCGTCGAATTTTCTGCCCGGCAACATGAATCGCCATGATGGCGGAATAACCCTGACGCAAATCAGGCGTCGTTTGTGCCATTTAAGCAATGCTCACGTTTTTTTTGCTTCTACGCTTGAGTAGCCAGCGTCGGTCAGCGGAGTTTTTTGTGTTTGCCAATCTCTTGATTATTCTCGTCTCCTCTCTAGTGGTCATTGCGTTGTTCCAGCGTCTGCGATTGCCCCCGGTGCTGGGCTACCTGTGCGTGGGGCTGATGATCGGCCCGACCGCCTTCAACTGGGTGAATGAGAGCGAAGGGTTGCCACACCTTGCCGAGTTAGGCGTGGTGTTCCTGCTGTTCTCCCTCGGTCTTGAGTTTTCCCTGACGAAAATGATCGCACTGCGTCATGTGGTGTTCGGTCTTGGCAGTTTGCAAGTGCTGGCGTGCGGACTATTACTGGGTGTTTTGCTGATGATGTTCGGGATGCCGGTCACCCCTGCGCTGTTGCTGGGCGCCGGGCTGGCGCTGTCGTCCACTGCAATCGTCAGCAAGGAGCTGACCAGCCTTGGCGAAATTTTCAGCAGCCATGGCCAGAATGCCATCGCCGTATTGCTGTTTCAGGACGTAGTGGCCGTCTTGCTGCTGACACTGGTGCCCGTGTTCGCCGGCAACAGTGATCAGGCCTGGTATTGGGCGCTGCCACTGACACTGATAAAAACCGTGGTGTTGTTTGGCGGGTTGCTATTGGCCAGTCGCTGGTTGTTACCAAGACTGTTCCATGAAGTGGCCGCCGCCCGTTCCGCCGAACTGTTCGTACTGCTGGCGCTGGTGATTGTCCTGCTGACAGCCTGGCTGACTCACTTGCTGGGTCTTTCACCTGCCCTCGGCGCGTTTCTGGCTGGCATGCTGCTGGGCGAAAGTCATTACCGGCATCAGGTCGAGGCCGATATCCGCCCGTTTCGCGACATTCTGCTTGGGTTGTTCTTCGTCACCATCGGCATGCTGATCGACTTGAATCTGTTTGCCAGCCACACGCTGCTGATCCTTGGCCTGACCTTGGGATTACTGCTGATCAAGGGCACCGTGGTGGCGTTGCTGGTCAAATGGCGCGGCAGCGATGGCGAAACTGCCTGGCGCAGTGGCCTGGCACTGGCCCAGGGAGGTGAGTTCTGCTTTGCACTGATGGCGCAGATGCAGCAAAGCGACCTGATGCCCGCGCAACTCGGCGGCCTGTTGCTGGCCGCGACATTCTGTTCGATGCTGGTCACGCCACTGATGCTGCGCGCAGCCCCGTCTATCGCAAAGCGCCTGCATCGCAAATCCAACAAGGAGGCACAACTTGAAGAGATCAGCGCGCTCAATGCGGATCTGGACAAGCATGTGGTCATTTGTGGTTACGGGCGCGTCGGCCAGTCCATCGGCCGCTGCCTGAGTCATCAGCAACAACCTTACATTGCGCTGGATCACGACCCGGTCCGGGTCGAGGAAGCGGCCGTCAGCGAAAGCAGCGTGCACTATGGAGACTCGCGTCGAGGTGAATTACTGCAGGCCGTCGGACTGGCTCGCGCCAGGTTGCTGGTGATCGCCGTGGATCAGCCTGACGTCGCGCTGGAGATCCTCAAGGAAGCTCGCCGGATCAGTGCCAAGGTTCCTATTCTGGTTCGTACCCGCGACGACAGCCAACTGGCCGAACTGAAAGAAGCCGGCGCCAACGAAGTCGTACCCGAGTTGCTGGAGTCCAGCCTGATGCTCGCCTCCCATGCACTGATCATGCTGGGACTGCCCGCGCATCAGGTACAGGAGCGGGCCGATCAGATCCGGCATGATCGCTACCGGATGCTTCATGACTTTTATCCAGGAGCCGAAGATGCAGAAAAGTGATTCAGTCCTGACTGACGGCGCCGATCTTGTGCACCGACAAATCCGCGCCGTAGTACTCCTCTTCCTGGCTCAAGCGCAGTCCATGGAACGCCTTGATCGTTCCGTACACCGCAAAGCCACCGGCCAGCGCCACGAGCACCCCCAGCGAGGTGCCGATCAACTGGCTGATCAGACTCACCCCGCCCAAGCCACCCAAGGCAGTCTGGCCAAAAATGCCGCACGCGATACCGCCCCAGACGCCACACAGACCGTGCAAAGGCCACACACCCAACACATCGTCGATATGCCATTTGCCCTGCGCCGCGGTAAAGCACCAGACAAACAGTGCCCCGGCGATGGCGCCGGTCACCAACGCGCCCACCGGGTGCATCAGGTCGGAGCCGGCGCAAATGGCCACAAGCCCGGCCAAGGGGCCGTTGTGCAGAAAGCCTGGGTCATTGCGCCCGACGATCAGCGCCGCCACGGTGCCGCCGACCATGGCCATCAGCGAGTTCACTGCCACCAGTCCGCTCACGCCTTGCAGGGTCTGGGCGCTCATGACGTTGAAGCCAAACCAGCCGACAATCAGGATCCACGAGCCCAAGGCGAGGAAGGGAATGCTCGACGGTGCAAACGCCACCAGGCGACCGTCGCGATAGCGTCCTTGTCGCGGCCCGAGCAACAACACCGCCGCGAGGGCCAACCAGCCGCCCATGGCATGCACCACCACGGAACCGGCAAAGTCATGGAAGCTGGCGCCGAATCGCGCCAGCAACCAGGCTTGCAAACCATAATTGCCGTTCCAGATCATCCCTTCGAAAAAGGGATAGATGAACGCCACGATCAGCGCGGTCGCGCACAACTGCGGGACAAACCTTGCACGTTCGGCAATACCGCCGGAAATGATCGCCGGGATGGCGGCGGCGAAGGTCAGCAGGAAAAAGAATTTCACCAGCCCATAACCGTGGTCGGCATTGATCACCGCTGCCGGTTGCAGAAACGTCACCCCGTAGGAAATCCAATAGCCTATAAAGAAGTAGGCCAAGGTCGAAATGGCGAAGTCGCTGAGAATCTTCGACAAGGCGTTGACCTGGTTCTTTTGCCGAACCGTGCCAACCTCAAGAAAGGCGAAACCGGCGTGCATGGCCAACACCATGACGGCGCCAATGAGGATGAACAATGTATTGGAGCTATGGACCAGACTGTCCACAGCGCTTTGCAGATTTTCCATGGAATGGCAGACCTTAAGGCTAAAAAAGCACCAAAGCAGTTCGCGCAGGCTGCTGACGCACCAAGTTGCGGCTTATCCGGATCGAATCACTGATCCCCATGAACCGCTTTGGCGCATCAGCGCGAAATCGTCGCGCGAGTTTTTATTGTTTGAGTCGAGGTTTTCCTGAAATCATGCCCGGCAACAGCGCATCGGCGCCGGCAAACGCACCACGACACAGCAAAAGTTGTACCAGTCATTTGTACTGAACCTTCGCGCAAGGCTCATACTCGAACCCATCAGAAGCCACTTACGGAGATCTACCCATGGCCAGCATCAAGGCAAAGACTGCTCAAGAAATCCTGATGAACGATTTTCAGACCCTGGTCAGCGACACCGAACGGTTGCTGGAGCACACCGCGACCCTGGCCGGCGATCAGGCGGATGAACTGCGCACCCAGATCCACGACAGTCTGTTGCGTGCCCGGGAAACCCTGAAGCTGACCGAAGACTCGTTACGCGAACGTGGCCAGGCTGCCGTCACCGCCACCGAAGATTATGTGCAGGCCAACCCATGGCAATCGGTCGGGATCGCCGCCGGGGTAGGCTTCCTTATTGGCCTGCTGGCTACTCGGCGCTGATATGTCTATCGGCGAATCCAGCTCGTCGGCGACGGGCACAAGCGCTTCATCGCGGCGCCTGGGTGCCGCGTTTCTCGGACTGTTGCACAGCCATGTCGAACTGTTCGGCATCGAGTTGCAGGAACAAAAGGCACGCACCGTAAGCCTGCTGCTGTTTGCGGGCCTGGCGCTGGTCTTTGCATTGTTGTTGCTGGTGGGATTGTCGACCCTGGTGTTGATTGTGTTTTGGGACACCTATCGCCTGGCCGCCATCATCGGGCTCTGCGTGTTCTATACCCTTGCCGCGATCTTCTGCGGATTGCGTTTGAAAGCAGCGGTCTTCGATGAGTCCTCGCCCTTCCATGGCACCCTGGAAGAATTGGCCAACGATCGGGAGCGCCTGCTGCCATGAGCCTGCCTCAACTGCCCAATAACAGCTCGCGCGCGGAAATGCGCAAGGCGCTGATTCGCCTGCGCATGGAAATGCACCGCCAGGAAATTCGCCTCGAGTCCCGGGAACTGCTGCAGCCCTTGCAGCGGATTCGCGGAATGAAGCAAGACCTGCAGGACGGTTTTGGCATCAAGCATGCCCCGCTCTGGGGCGTGGCGGCCGTCACCTTGCTCGGCTTTCTGACCGGCAAAAGTACCCGCAACGGCGGCGCCAGCAGCCTGACTCGCCTGGTTCGTCTGGGCACCAGCCTGGGGCCCTTGATCAAGCTGGTGCTGCAAAGCAATTCGCGCAAAGACTAAATAGCCACTATCTGGCTGCATTCTTGCAATACCACCGGGATGAACCTCTCCATCGAGGGGTTCAATCCTGTGTGCCTATCCGGTCAACAGGCGTAATCCAAAACAAGAATCTAACCAAGGAGGCCTCGTGATCGACGGGCAACCGCTCGCCTGCTTTCAACCCTTCATCGATACCGCCACCGGCCGTATCGCCGGCGTCGAGGCATTGGGCAGACTGCGACAGGCCAATGGTCAACTGGCCTCGGTAGGCCCGCTGTTCGCCGACCCTAGGACACCGGCCATCGCGTTGCGGCGTCTTGATCGGCAGATCCGCGACAACGCGCTGAGTCGCTTGCATGAGGCGCCTTCGGACTGGTTTCTCAGCCTGAATATTTCCCCGCGCTGGATCAATCGCCTGCGCCCGGATCAAGCGCTGCCAAGCCTCAAACAACTGTGCAGGCACAATGTCGACCCGCAACGCATCGTCTTCGAGATCACCGAACTGGGCGGCGACATTCAGCGCCTGGCGGACGTCGTGGCTCGCTATCGAGAAGCAGGCGCACGAATCGCCATTGATGATTTCGGTGCCGGTTATTCTCAACTCGATCGCGTACTGGCCCTGCAACCGGACATCCTCAAGCTCGACATGCGCTTGTTCCAGGCGGCGGCATTGGGTGGTCCGAGCAGCGATGTGGTGAAGGCGCTGGCACAGATGGCCGAGAAAACCGGTTGCTGGATCATCGCCGAAGGCGTGGAAACTGAAGCTCAATTGAGTTTTGCCCTGGAGTGCGGCTCGCGGTACGTGCAGGGTTTTCTGTTTGCCAAGGCACAGGCCGACTTCTTCGCCGCTGACGCTTTTGTCGAGCGCTTCGCGCAACTGCGCCAACGTTATGTCCAACAAAAACTCGCAGAGCGTGGGCGGCTGATGGTCATGCGCCAGCAACTCGGCGAGCTGATGAGCCTGTTGCAGACATGGGCCCAGGCCCACGCACCGCTCAGCACCCTGCCCCACCTGGACGCATTCCCCTGGTTGTTGCGTTTCTATCAATGCGATCGCCACGGCACGCAACTGACGCCCAACCTTGAATGGCGAAACAACGCCTGGGAATCGGACAGCCGCTACCTGGGTCACAACTGGTCATGGCGTCCGTATTTCTATCACTTGCTGGCAGAGGGTTGGGACGAGCGTCGGCTTACGCTTTCCAACACCTACCGCGACGCCACCAGCAACCAGTATTGCCTCACCGCCGGGCAATTTTTCGACAATGGCGAGCGACTGCTGCTCATCGACATCGACGCCGCCGGGCTCTAGGCTAAGGCATCAGTCACCTGACGGAGAGACCAGCCTTGGATTGGCAAACCTTGCTTACCCGCGAACGCCTCGGAAAACCGCTGCACAGCCCGGAAGAACTCGGCCGCAGTCCTTTCCATAAAGACCATGACCGAATTATTTTCTCAGGTGCCTTTCGCCGGCTGGGACGCAAGACCCAAGTCCATCCGGTCACCAGCAACGATCACATTCACACGCGCCTGACCCACTCGCTGGAGGTCAGTTGCGTCGGCCGCTCGTTGGGTATGCGTGTCGGTGAAACCATCCGCAGCGCCTTGCCGGACTGGTGCGAACCGAGTGACCTGGGGATGGTCGTGCAGTCGGCTTGCCTGGCCCACGATATCGGCAATCCACCCTTCGGCCATTCCGGCGAAGATGCCATCCGCCACTGGTTCCAACAGGCAGCAGGCCGTGGCTGGCTGGATGACATGAGTGAAGTCGAACGTAATGACTTCCTGAATTTCGAAGGCAATGCCCAAGGCTTCCGGGTACTCACTCAATTGGAGTACCACCAGTTCGATGGAGGCACGCGGCTGACGTACGCCACGCTGGGTACTTACCTGAAGTATCCCTGGACGGCGAAGCACGCTGACTCGCTGGGCTACAAGAAGCACAAGTTTGGCTGTTATCAGAGCGAACTGCCGTTGCTGGAGCAGATCGCTCATAAACTCGGCCTGCCACAACTGGAGGAGCAGCGCTGGGCACGTCATCCATTGGTGTACCTGATGGAAGCCGCCGATGACATCTGCTACGCGCTGATCGACCTGGAAGACGGTCTGGAAATGGAGTTGCTGGAGTACGCCGAAGTCGAATCGTTACTGCTCAACCTGGTGGGCGACGATCTGCCGGAAACCTATCGCCAACTGGGCCCGCTGGATTCGCGCCGACGTAAACTCGCCATCCTGCGGGGCAAAGCCATCGAACACCTGACCAATGCCGCGGCCCGGGCCTTCGTCGAACAACAGGACGCCCTGCTGGCCGGTACACTGCCTGGCGACCTGGTGGAGCACATGCATGGCCCGGCCAAGCGCTGTGTCCTGAACGCCAAAGACATGGCCAGGAAAAAAATCTTCCAGGACAAGCGCAAGACACTGCATGAAATCGGCGCCTACACCACGCTGGAGATTCTACTGAACGCATTCTGCGGCGCGGCACTGGAACAGCACAACGGTCGAACGCCGTCGTTCAAAAGTCGGCGCATCCTCGACTTGTTGGGCAACAATGCACCCGATCCTCGCGGGCCTTTGCACACTTCATTCCTGCGCATGATCGACTTTATTGCCGGCATGACTGACAGCTACGCCAGTGAAATGGCCCTGGAAATGACCGGTCGTTCAAGCCGCTGATGCCCCCCGCCTCGACCCGCTGTTCAGATTGTCTGAACGCGGGTCGGATGCTGGAATGAGCAAGCACTACGTCAAGGTAGTCTGACGAACTTGAAAAACTTGAAAACTGTCGGTTCAACAAGATCTACCGTTACCTGATTACTTGATAAACCGTCGAAACAATCAGGCTTTATTAACTTATCGACCCTGACCTCCCCCTAAAACCAATCATTCAACCATCAACTTAATACATACAACACTTCCATTGTTCCTCATTCAAAACCGAACTGGAACGTAGTCCTATTCTTCTTCAATTGTAGGATTTGTCCTATATCACTGCTATCGACCTGTCAGTTCATGCGCCCCTACAACTATCTGAGCTAAGGTGCGCGCTTTATTTGAGCTCGCATGGGATCTGATTATGAACTCCGTTTTTATTGTCGACGATCACCCCGTTATCCGTCTTGCCGTCCGAATGTTGCTCGAACATGAGGGTTATAAAGTCGTCGGCGAAACTGATAACGGGGTCGACGCCATGCAGATGGTCCGCGAATGCATGCCAGACCTGGTCATTCTCGACATCAGCATTCCCAAACTGGATGGGCTGGAAGTTCTTTCCCGTTTCAATGCCATGTGTACTCCGTTAAAAACCCTGGTTTTAACGGCCCAGTGCCCGACCTTGTTCGGTATTCGCTGCATGCAGTCCGGCGCGTCGGGGTATGTCTGCAAACAGGAAGACCTCAGTGAACTGGTCAGTGCAATCAAAGCGGTGCTTTCAGGCTACAACTATTTCCCCAGCCAGGCGCTGAACCCCGTCCGTAGCGATGATTCGCGGTACGCAGACCTGGAACTCTTCAAGTCAGTCAACGACCGGGAATTGATGGTATTGCAACTGTTTGCACAGGGCCGTACCAACAAGGAAATTGCCAAGGGCATGTTCCTCAGCAACAAGACCGTCAGCACCTATAAAAAGCGTTTGATGCAGAAACTCAAAGCCAAATCACTGGTTGAACTTATCGATATGGCAAAACGCAACGCCTTAGTGTGAGAGACCGGATGCCCAGTCGTTTAAAGGATTATCTGATACTGATCACCGCCGGCTTATGCCTGAGCACCTCAGTGTCTGCGACACACTCCGCCAGCGAGCATTACACCTTGCTCAGTCGCTCAATGGTCGGGCACATGGAAGTACAACTGGATAAATCACAGCGACAATGGATCAAAAACAAACGCGAACTGATTCTGGGCAGCTCAGCCCCCGATTACCCGCCTTTCGACCTGACCAGCAGCGGCAGCGACTATGAAGGCTTCACCGCAGATTACGCGGGCATCCTTGGCAAGGTGACCGGCCTGCCAGTCAAGGTTCAGCGCTACGCATCCCGGGAAGACGCCATCGAGGCGCTGCAAAACGGTGAGGTCGATATGCTCGGCAGCGCCAACGGATTTGAGGCACGCAACGCCGACATTGTGCTGTCGACACCTTACGCCGCGGATCAACCGGTTCTGGTGACACGAGAAGGAGAAACCCGGTCCCTGTCCGATGGACTGGCAGGATTGCGGTTGAGCATGGTGTACCACTATTTACCGATGGATGAAGTCAAAGCCCTATATCCAAAGGCGATTATCACGGCCTACCCGTCTTACCAGAATGCAATTAACGCGGTCGCGTTCGACCAGGCGGACGTCTTTCTCGGTGATACCATTTCGACCCATTACCTGATCAACAAGGGTTATCTGAACAACGTCCGGATGGCCAATTTCGGTAAACACGAAGTTCACGGCTTCAGCTTTGCCGTGCACCGGAACAACCCGGAACTGCTTGGAATCATCAACACAATACTGAATGCCACGCCCACCAATGCGCGAGAAGAAATCGCCAAACGCTGGAGTGCAGGCAGTGACATCCTTCTCACCGATCACAAACTGCAACTTACCACTCGTGAAGAACGCTGGCTGGCGCAACATCCGGTGGTTCGCGTGGTGGTCAATGAGGCGTTTGCGCCGCTGACATTTTTCGATAACGACGGCAACTTTCGAGGTGTCGCTGCCGATCTGCTCGAACTGATCAGGTTGCGCACCGGTTTGCGCTTCGAGATTCATCGCAGCCGAAGTGATGACGAGATGATCGAGCGCATCGGTCAGCATCAGGCCGACCTGATTGCCGCCCTGCTGCCCAGTACACACCGTGAAACCCTGCTCAACTTCACCCGTCCTTACCTGGAAAACTCCTTCGTCCTGCTGACCCGCAAAGTGGCCGGCAGTCCGAACGACCTCACCCAATTTTCGGGTAAACGCCTGACGATTGCCCAAGGTAATCCGATGGTGGATTACCTGCGTCACGAGTTCCCGAACGTCACTTTGATCGAAGCCCCGGACACCTTCAGCGCGGTGCAACTGGTGGCGGAGGGCAAGGCTGAAGGCTCCGTAACCTCGCTGGTGATCGCCAACTACTTCGTCTCGTCCAGAGTCTTCGAGCAGACGCTTCAGATCAGTTCAACCGTTGGCACGCAACAGGCGGCGTTCTCGCTGGCGACCGGGCGCGATGCCCAAGAGCTGAGCGCGATCCTCGACAAGGCATTGCTGAGCATCACCCCGCAAGAATTAGGCATTATCAACAGTCGCTGGCGGGGTTACTCCTCGACGTCGCAAAACACCTGGCGCAACTACCACCGGGTGTTCTATCAAGTGGTGCTGGGTGTTGGCGTGCTACTGCTGATGTCTGTTGCCTGGAACGCTTACATGCGTCGCCAGATCAAACAGCGTCAGGCGGCCGAACTCGCGCTGAATGACCAACTTGAGTTCATGCACTCACTGGTCAATGGCACGCCGCATCCAATCTACGTGCGTGACCGCCAGGGGTTGCTGCAAAGCTGCAACGACAGTTATCTGGAGGCCTTCAGCGCAAAGTACGACGACGTGATCGGCAAAAGCGTCATTCAAGGCAAGCTGAGCAATGCGTTCGAGGCGCGGGAGTTTGAGGCTGACTATCAGCGCGTGGTAAACGAAGGCACACCGCTGATTCTCGACCGCACATTACAAATTGGCAGTCGCCAGTTGACGATTTATCACTGGGTACTGCCCTACCGGGACTCGAGCGGTGAAGTGCAGGGCATCATTGGCGGCTGGATTGATATCAGCGAGCGGCGACAACTGTTCGATGACCTTCGGGCAGCCAAAGAACGCGCCGATGAAGCGAACAGAGCCAAAAGCACTTTCCTGGCGACCATGAGCCATGAGATCCGCACCCCGATGAATGCAATCATCGGCATGCTGGAGCTGACGCTCAAACGTATCGAACCGGCTCATCCCGACCGACCCGCCATCGACGTCGCGTACAACTCGGCGAAAGACCTGCTGGAACTGATCGGGGACATTCTTGATATCGCGCGCATCGAATCAGGGCACCTGAGCCTGAACCCGGAACGCGTCAACCTCGGTGAAACAGTAGCGTCGGTGGTGAGGATCTTCGACGGCCTCGCCCGGCAGAAAAACCTGCGCCTTTTGCTGGACTTGAGCCCAGCCCAACTGCCAAACGATGTGCTGCTGGACCCGATGCGCTTCAAGCAGGTGCTGTCCAACCTGGTCAGCAACGCCATCAAGTTTACCGAACAGGGTCAGGTGCAGATTGTGCTGGAGTGGCAAGCCACGGACGAGCCCGACCGGGTCATGTTGCGCGTGCAGGTTCAGGACAGCGGAATCGGCATCAGCGAGCAGGATCAACAGCGTTTGTTCGAGCCATTCGCCCAGGCGAGCCACAGCGCGCAGTCGACCCGGGGAGGCGCCGGGCTGGGCCTGGTGATCAGCCGAACCCTGTGCGAGATGATGGGCGGCAGCCTGCAATTGCGCAGTCAGGTCGGTGCCGGTACGCAGGTCGAGATAACCCTGCACCTGGCGACATTACCGCCAGAACTGCTGCCGAAAATCGCCGAAGCACCGGTTCAACCGACCTCAACGCCATTGAACGTCCTGGTGGTCGACGATCACCCGGCCAATCGCTTGCTCATGTGCCAGCAACTGGAGTTTTTGGGGCACCACCACCGCGCTGAAACCGATGGCGAAACCGGGTTCAAGGCATGGAAACACGGGCTGTTCGATCTGGTGATTGTCGATTGCAACATGCCGGTCATGAATGGCTATGAACTGGCCCGGCTGATTCGCCAACACGAACAGCAACAGTCGGGCGCGGCGTGCACCCTGCTGGGCTTCACCGCCAACGCACAGCCGCAAGAAGTACAACGCTGCAAAGACGCCGGGATGGACGACTGCCTGTTCAAGCCCCTCAGCCTGGCAGCCTTGAGACTGTGGATTGAACGCGTCAAGCCGGTTGCCCGTCCCCCTGCGTTCAGCCTCGAAGGGCTGCAGCTGCTCACCGGCGGCAATCCAAAGCTGGATCAACGCCTGCTGCTCGAAGTACTGAACAGCAATCGTCTGGACCGCCAGGAATTGCTGGATTTGTCACAGTGCCAAGACCGTCAGTCATTCCTCGACATCGCTCACAAAATCAAGGGGGCGGCACGCATCGTCCAGGCGGGCCGATTGATCGACAGCTGCGAGGCGCTCGAAAGCGTCTGCCGTGAAGTGTTCCACCCCGAAAACGTAGCCGGCTGCACTCAAGCCATCGAGCGCGCCATGCTCGAACTGGAGCACGCCTTGCAACAACAAATAGGGCACAACGACAGAAGCAGGATGGTGGAGCCTTAACTATGCTTGGACGCTGAGCAGTGTGTTAACCATCACGGAGAGACCAGTAATGTCCAACCCACTGCGCCCCGATCAACGCAGGTTTCCGCTGCACGTCCATATCAGCGTGATGTTTACCTTCCTGCTGCTGCTCACGGGCGTGGTGCTGGGCATTTTCAATTACCGCCAAACCACGCAGATCATCCTGTCCAGCAGTGAAAAACTGTTCAATCGCATCGAACAGGATGTCCGGCTGGACCTTCAGGGCACTTATGAACCGATTCGCCACCTGCTGAGCTTGCTGGCGGACAACCCGGCGACCGAGGCGCTCGCGCTGGAGCAACGGCTCGCGCTGCTGAAACCCTTTAGCCAGTCGCTCAAAGACAACCCCAACCTGGCCTCGCTGTACCTGGGATACGGCAATGGCGACTTTTTCATGGTGCGCCCCCTGCGCACCCCCGCCCTGAGAACGCTCACCAATGCCCCGGACACGGCGGCCTATCAGGTCTGGAGCATCGAACACCTTTCCGGCGTCGCGAAGGCGAGGTCCCAGTCGTTGTTTTTTGATCAGAACCTGGCGCTCGTCAGCCGCCAGGATAACCCTGAAGAAACCTACGATCCGCGTACTCGCGCCTGGTTTACCAGTGCTCGCAGCGATGAGGGCCAGATCACCACCGAACCCTATGTGTTTTTCTCCACTCACCATGTCGGGACGACGCTGGCGCGGCGCAGCGGCGAAAACGCAGTGATAGGCGCCGACCTTACACTCGCCGAACTGTCGGCGACGCTGGCCAAACATGTGGTGACTCCCCATACCGAAATCGTGCTGTTCGATGCCGATGGCAATGCTGTTGCCTATCCCGACAGCAGCCGTCTGATCGTCGACGACCAGACCGCACGCCTGATCAAGGCGGCCGATCTGAATCCGGCGCTCGGCGCCCTGCTCACCCATCCGCCCGAGGGCAATCGACTGGACGCCGCCGGGCGTGAATGGATTGTGGCCCGCAGCAGCATGCAGGAAGGCGGGCCGCAAGGATTGCAGCTCGCGCTGTTGGTGCCCGAAGATGAATTACTGGTCGATGCCTATCGCATGCGCTGGCAAGGGGCGTTGATCACGCTGGCAACCTTGTTGTTGTGCCTGCCGCTGGGGTGGCTCACCTCCAGAATTCTGGTCAAACCCTTGCGCGCACTGGTGCAGGAAGCCGATGCGATCCGCAGTTTCGACTTCAACTTTCCCATCAGCCGACGCTCGCCCGTGCTGGAAGTCGACCAACTGGGCGTGTCGATGACGCGCATGAAGGACACCCTGGCGAGCTTTTTCCAGATATCTGACAGCCTCAGCGCCGAGACCCGTTTCGCCCCGTTGCTGCAACGGGTGCTGTTCGAAACCGTGAAGATCGGGCAGGCCCAGGCGGGCCTGATTTACCTGCGCGAGCAGGACGGCGACCGCATGGAGCCCCATGGCCTGGTGATCAACGAGACGTCTCAGGTGTTGCCAGCGTTTGGTATTCAAGGCTACGAGCTCCAGGATTCACGGAGCCCTCAGTGGATGCAGCAGTTGTCCCGCGCCGACAATGTGGTCACCAGCCTGGGCTTCGAAAACGCAGTCGATCTGCAAAAGGTGCTGCAGGCGCTGGAGTGCCCACGGGTTCACCTGATCGGTATCCGGCTGCACAATCGGCATAACGAAACCGTCGGCCTGCTGGTCCTCTTGCTCGCCGACAGCGGCGCACAGAGCGATCTGGAAAAGCTGCGTCCGGACCGCATCGCGTTTCTCCAGGCGGTGTCTGGCGCGGCGGCGGTGAGTATTGAAAGCCAGCGTTTGCAAGCCCGGCAGAAACAACTGCTGGATTCCTTCATTCAATTGCTGGCTGGCGCGATCGATGCAAAAAGCCCTTACACCGGCGGGCATTGTCAGCGAGTGCCGGAATTGACGCTGATGCTCGCCGAGGCTGCCGCGGCTAGTCAGGAGCCGGCCTTCAGCGGTTATCACCCCACGGAAGATGAATGGGAAGCCCTGCACATCGCGGCGTGGCTGCACGATTGCGGCAAAGTCACCACCCCGGAGTATGTGGTCGACAAAGCCACCAAGCTCGAAACCCTGAACGACCGCATCCACGAAATCCGCACGCGTTTCGAAGTGCTCAAGCGTGATACCTGGATCAATTACTGGCAGGCCATCGCCCACGGCGGAGACGAACATCACCTGGCCGAGTTGCGTAACGCCAACCTGGCGGGACTGGACGATGATTTCGCGTTCATTGCCCACTGCAATCTGGGCGGCGAGGCCATGGCCGAAGCCGACCTGCAACGCTTGCGCGGCATTGCTCAACGCACCTGGACCCGTACGCTGGATGACCGACTTGGGGTTTCATGGGAAGAGAATCGCCGCCAGGCTCGCACACCGCCCCCGACGCTGCCGGTCAGCGAGCCGTTGCTGGCGGACAAACCCGAACACTTATTTGAACGCGCCGAAAGCGAGCTGATACCGGCTGACAATCCATGGGGTTTCAAGCTTGATGTACCGCACTACAAATACAATCGGGGCGAACTCTACAACCTGAGCATCACCCGAGGCACGCTGACTCGCGAGGAGCGCTACATCATCAATCACCACATGGTGCAGACGATCCGGATGCTCAGCCATCTGCCCTTCCCCAGTCACCTCAATAACGTCGCGGAGATTGCCGGCGGCCATCACGAAAAAATGGACGGCACCGGTTATCCCAAACAGTTGAAGCGCGAAGAGATGAGCCTGCCGGCACGGATGATGGCGATTGCCGATATTTTCGAAGCGCTGACCGCTGCCGATCGCCCGTACAAGAAGGCCAAAACCTTGAGCGAAGCCTTGGGCATCATGGCCAATATGTGCCGTGACGCCCACATCGACCCGGAGCTGTTCGGGTTGTTCGTCCAGGCGCGCATTTATCTGCAGTACGCCGAACGATTCCTCGATCCGCAGCAAATTGACCCCGTCGACCCGGCAAGCCTGCTGGTCAAGGCAGGCTTGAGTGCCTGATCAGCAATCGGTCAGGCGCAGGAAAATCGCCGCCAGGCGCTCGATACCGGCTTGATCCTCAGCGGTAAACCGTGCCAGTTTCGGGCTATCGAGGTCCAGCACACCGATCAGTCGACCGTCCTTGACCAGCGGCACAACCAGTTCGCTGTTCGATGCGCTGTCGCACGCGATATGCCCGGGAAAGGCGTGCACGTCTTCAACCAATTGAGTCTGCAAGGTCGACGCGGCCGTCCCGCACACACCGCGACCAAACGGAATCCGCACGCAGGCGATTTGCCCCTGGAACGGACCGAGCACCAGCTCTTCATTGCGATTGAGGTAGAAACCGGCCCAGTTCAAATCATCGAGCTGGTTGAACAGGAAGGCCGAGAATTGTGCCGCATTGGCAATGAAATCACGCTCGTCCGCCAGCAACGATTCCAGCTGCGCCCACAACATGCCGTAACCATCCAGCCCTTGGCCGCTCTTCTGTAAATCAATCATGCTTTGTGCTCCAACAGCTTGAGCCCGACCCAATAGCGGGCAAATTGATAAGCGCAACGTCCATTGCGATTGCCTCGGCCGCCGGCCCAACGCACCGCGAGGATGTCCAGCTCTTCGTCACGCTGCCATTCAAGACCGGCCTTGCCGGCCAGTTGACCGATCCAGTGTTCGACGACGTTGAGGAAATGCTCCTGAGTAAACGGATAAAACGACAGCCACAGGCCGAAGCGGTCCGACAGCGCGATCTTGTCTTCCACCGCTTCGCTTGGGTGCAGTTCACCGTCGACGCGTTTCCAGTTTTCGTTATCGCTTTCCTTTTCCGGCACCAGGTGACGACGGTTGGACGTGGCGTACAGCAGAACGTTGTCCGGCGCTTGTTCGAGGGAGCCGTCGAGCACGCTCTTGAGTACGCGATAATCGCCCTCGCCCGCCTCGAACGACAGGTCATCGCAGAACAGCACAAAGCGCTGCGGCAACTTGGCGATTTGCTCGACCACGCGCGGCAGGTCCGCCAGGTGATCGCGCTCGATCTCGATCAGGCGCAAACCGGCCTGGGCGTGTTCGGCCAGCAAGGCCCGCACCAGCGACGATTTACCGGTGCCGCGCGAGCCCCAGAGCAACGCGTGGTTGGCCGGCATGCCGTCGAGGAACTGTTGGGTATTTCGCCCCAGTTGCTCCAGTTGCCGGTCGACGCCGATCAGGTCGGACAGGCGCATGTCGAGGCTGACGTGCAGCGGCAGCAGAAAACCGCTGCGCCCCTCGCGTTGCCAGCGCGCGGCCAGGCATTGGTTCCAGTCGATGGCTTGCCGAGGTGCGGGCAGCAGCGGCTCGATACGGGCCAAAACAGCATCGGCGCGTTCAAGAAAAGCATTCAATCGGGCGTCCACGTCTTCTCCTCGGGCACGTTCACAGTGATGATGGCGATACAGCGACGAATACACAGCGTTCAGTGCCCGGTTCATCCCCTGCTCAGGGGTTCGCGAGAACATCGGAATCCATGCATGATCGACTATGCTTGAGCAGCGAAAGGAAACGGAAGTGGTTCAACACCCCATGGACATCAAATTCACCCACCGGCTGTCATACAAGCAAGCCAGGCTTACTGTGCTGGTCGGTTTCATTCTGGGCACGCTGCTCAGCCTGCTGCAAATAGGTATCGATTATGCCAGCGAAGACGCCTCCATCAACCGCGAAATACTGTCTTTGCTGGAAATCAGCCACAACCCCGCCTCGCGCATCGCCTACAACATCGACGCCGAACTCGCCCAGGAACTGACCATGGGCCTGGTGCGCTCACCGGCAATCCTCAGCGCGACACTCACCGACAACAACAATACCGTGCTGGCCAGCGTCAAACGCCCGAGCGCGCAAAGTGGCTATCGAGTGATCAGCGACTTCCTGTTCGGCGCCAATCGGCAGTTCGAAGACCGTCTGTTTCTCGATCACCTGCCCAACGAATCGCTCGGGACCTTGCAACTGGAAGTCGACACCTACGCCTTCGGCAGCCGCTTCCTGCGCCGGGCCGAAGTGACACTGCTCAACGGCTTCGCCCGAAGCCTGATCCTGACAGGCATTCTGCTGGCGCTGTTCTACGTGATGCTGACCAAGCCCCTGGTGCGGGTCATCCGCGAACTCAGTGGCCGTGATCCGCGCAGCGCGGAGCCAACCTGGCTGGAATACCCGGCGGGGCATGAAAACGATGAAATCGGTGTGCTGGTCAAAGTCGCCAACCAGCAATTCGAAAACATCGCCACCGAAATCCAGCAACGACGCAACGCCGAAAACCGTCTGACCGACTACCTCAGCCAACTGGAAAACATCGTTTCGGCACGCACGGCGGAACTCAAGGCGATCAATGCCAGGCTCAGCCAATCCAATCAGGAGCTGGAAGTCGCGCGCACCACGGCCATCGAGATGGCTGAAGCACGTTCGGTCTTTCTGGCCAACATGAGCCATGAAATCCGCACGCCCCTCAACGGTCTGTTGGGGATGATCGCGTTGTCGCTGGACGGCCCGCTCACGGCCGAACAACAGCAACAACTGTCGATCGCCCATGACTCGGGCAAAGTGCTGGTTGAACTGCTCAACGATATTCTCGACCTGTCGAAATTCGATGCCGGCCAACTGGAACTCGAACACATTCCGTTCGACCTTGGCGCGCTGGTCGAAGACACCGCCAACCTGCTGTCGCAGAATGCGGCGCCGAGCGTGGAGTTGACGTGCCTGATCGATCCGCAATTTCCGGCGCTGGTGCTGGGGGACCCGACGCGGGTGCGGCAGATCGTCAGTAACCTGTTATCCAATGCGCTCAAGTTCACCCGCTTCGGTCGGGTCGATTTGCGTCTGTCTGCCTTCGAAGAGGGCGTCAGAATCGAAGTCTGCGATACCGGCATCGGGATCGCCCACGATGCCCAGGTCAAGATCTTCCAGCCATTTACCCAGGCCGGCGCCGGTATTACCCGGCAGTTCGGCGGTACGGGGCTGGGCCTGGCCCTGACCTACAACCTCTGCGAAGCCATGCAGGGACGCCTGACGATCAGCTCGGAAGCCGGTTTTGGCAGTCAGTTCTGCGCCGACCTGCCGCTGCCCGCTCATACTCGCGCCGTATCCCCGGCACCGCTGTCCGGCAAGATCATTGCCATCACCGCTGCCAGCAGCGGCCTGGCCGAGCTGCTGAAAACCCTGCTGCCGGCGTGGGGACTCGACTATCAGCAGCGCTCCATCGATGACTCGCTACTCGGGCTTGAACCTGACGTATTGATCACCGACTGCCCCGAATGCCTGTTCGGCCTACGCCCCACGCTTGACGCGCCGATTCTGCTGGTAACCGCTTATGGCAACTTCATGCCGAGCGAACAGGCGAGCGCCCTCGCCCCTTTGCAGCAACAGGCACGACCGCTGGCGCGCAATGCGCTGTATCAGACTTTGCGGCGGGTCTTGCAGCCCGAAACCACGATGATCAATGGCGCGCGGATCGAAGCCCTTCCCCACCAGCGGCGCGGACGGGTATTGCTGGTGGAGGACAACCCGGTCAATCAGCTGGTCGCCAAGGGCATGCTCGGCAAACTCGGCTGCGAGGTCATCGTCGCCGCTCACGGGGCCGAAGCACTGGATCAACTGGAGCAAAGCGACTTCGACCTGGTGTTGATGGACTGCAACATGCCAGTGATGGACGGCTACGAAGCCAGTCGGCAAATCCGTCGCAGCGGACGCTGGCCGCAACTGCCGATCGTCGCGCTGACCGCCAACGCCATGTCCGAGGAACGCGAACGCTGCCGTGCGGCGGGCATGAGCGACTACCTGGCCAAACCCTTCCGCCGCGAAGAACTGGCCGCGCTGCTTGATCTTTGGGTTCCGACTACGACAGTGCCTTGATCTGCCCCAGCAAATGATCGAGACCATTACGCAGATCACTCAGGCGATCCAGATCCACCCCGCTGTCGCACAACAGGCGCGCCTTGAGCGGGCCAACCTGATCACGCAGCGCCTTGCCGGCAGCTGACAGACTCAGGTGCACCTCACGCTCATCGCGAGCCGACCGCTGACGCTGCACCAGTTGCAATTGCTCAAGTCGCTTGAGCAACGGCGTCAGGGTGCCGGAATCCAGCGCCAGGCGTTCGCCCAGCGCCTTGACGGTCGGTTGCTCTGGGGCCGCCTCCTGCCATTCCCACAACACCAGCATGGCCAGGTATTGCGGATAGGTCAGGCCGAGTTGGTCGAGCATCGGCTTGTAGGCACGAATCACCGCCCGGGAAGCGGCGTACAGCTTGAAGCAGAGCTGACTGTCGAGCTTCAGCGAATCGACTGACAGGCTGTTCATTTGAGCAGGGCTTCGATCTCGCGGCTCAGGTCCTGCGGTTTGGTCGCCGGGGCAAAGCGCTTGACCAACTGACCGTCCTTGCCGATCAGGAACTTGGTGAAGTTCCACTTGATGCCCTGCGAGCCCAGTAGACCCGGGGCGCGTTTTTTCAGTTGAACGAACAATGGATGCGCGCCGTCACCGTTGACTTCGATCTTCTTGAACAGCGGGAAGCTGACACCGAAATTCAATTCGCAGAATTCGGAAATCGCGCCTTCATTGCCGGGTTCCTGCTTGCCGAACTGGTTGCACGGGAAGCCGAGCACCACCAGGCCCTGGTCCTTGTAGGTTTGCCACAATTCTTCCAGACCTTTGTATTGCGGAGTGAAGCCGCACTTGCTGGCGGTATTGACCACGAGTACGGCCTTGCCGGCGTAATCGGCCAGGGTCTTTTGCTCACCCTTGATGGTGGTGCACGGGATGCTCAGCAGGTTGTCGGTCATGACTTGCACTCTTGATGAAAGAAGACGTTAAACATAGCGAGCAATTGAATTGTGTGCAATTTAATAAATCAATGGAAGCACGACAAGCCGTGCTCCTACAGCGCTCACATTATTCGCGCGGCACCAGATCCAGGCACACCGAGTTGATGCAATAACGCAGGCCGGTCGGCGGCGGACCGTCCGGGAACACGTGCCCCAGGTGTGCATCGCATTGGGCACAGACCACTTCGGTGCGGATCATGCCGTGGCTGACGTCACGGATCTCGACCATGGCGCTGTCGCCGATCGGCGCGAAGAAGCTCGGCCAGCCGCAGCCGGAGTCAAATTTGGTCTTGGAGTCGAACAGCGGCTCGTTGCAGCAGATGCAGTGATAAACGCCGTCTGTCTTGGTGCCGTTGTATTTACCGGAAAACGGCCGTTCGGTGCCCTTGAGGCGGCACACGTTGTACTGCTCCGGATCGAGCATTGCCTTCCATTCTTCCAGGGTTTTTTCCAACTTTTCCATCTTCACACCTCGGCAACTGAAAAAGCCCGATCTGTACCTTTTCCACGGATCGGGCGGCACGTATGATTGCGCCTCGTCAAACGCCAGTCTGGCAGCCAGACCACGCGCATTCAAACGGATTTATGGGTGCTGCATCTCAAGGCGTCAGGCCTGTGTGAATACGCAGGATTCCCAGTACGGTAGTTCATACACCGCCTGGATCGTTCATTTTCGGGAACACATCGCCATGCAGGTCAGCAAATCGAACAAGCTCGCCAACGTCTGCTACGACATTCGCGGCCCAGTGCTCAAGCACGCCAAACGCCTGGAAGAGGAAGGTCATCGCATCCTCAAGCTGAACATCGGCAACCCGGCGCCTTTTGGTTTCGAAGCGCCGGACGAAATCCTCCAGGACGTGATCCGCAACCTGCCGACCGCCCAGGGCTATAGCGATTCCAAAGGCCTGTTCAGCGCGCGCAAAGCGGTGATGCAGTACTACCAGCAGAAGCAGGTTGAAGGCGTCGGCATCGAAGACATCTACCTGGGCAACGGCGTTTCCGAGTTGATCGTGATGTCGATGCAGGCCCTGCTCAACAACGGCGACGAAGTGCTGGTGCCGGCCCCGGACTATCCGCTGTGGACGGCCGCGGTCAGCCTGTCCGGCGGCAACCCGGTGCATTACCTGTGCGACGAACAGGCCAACTGGTGGCCGGACCTGGCCGACATCAAGGCCAAGATCACGCCGAACACCAAGGCGCTGGTGATCATCAACCCGAACAACCCGACCGGTGCGGTGTATTCCAGGGAAGTGCTGCTGGGCATGCTCGAACTGGCGCGCCAGCACAACCTGGTGGTGTTCTCGGATGAAATCTACGACAAGATTCTGTACGACGACGCCGTGCACATTTGCACCGCGTCCCTGGCCCCGGACCTGCTGTGCCTGACCTTCAATGGTCTGTCCAAGTCTTATCGCGTGGCCGGTTTCCGTTCCGGCTGGATCGCCATCTCCGGCCCGAAACATCACGCGCAGAGCTACATCGAAGGCATCGACATGCTGGCCAACATGCGCCTGTGTGCGAACGTGCCGAGCCAGCACGCGATCCAGACCGCGCTGGGCGGCTATCAGAGCATCAATGACCTGGTGCTGCCGCAGGGCCGCTTGCTGGAACAGCGCAATCGCACCTGGGAACTGCTCAACGACATTCCGGGCGTCACCTGCGTCAAGCCGATGGGCGCGCTGTATGCGTTCCCGCGGATCGACCCGAAAGTCTGCCCGATCCATAACGACGAGAAGTTCGTGCTCGACCTGCTGCTCTCCGAGAAGCTGCTGGTGGTTCAGGGCACAGCCTTCAACTGGCCTTGGCCGGACCACTTCCGCGTGGTGACCCTGCCGCGCGTGGATGACCTGGAGATGGCCATCGGGCGGATCGGCAGCTTCCTCAAGTCCTACCGTCAGTAAAGGGTCTGTCACCGTGCGACTTTTTGCGAAAGTCGCGCGGTGATTAATTCAGCAACACATCTCTGCGCCCTGCCGCACATCCTTGCTTCAAGTCATGCCTGGTCACTGGTTGGGTGCTCGCGTCTAACAACCACGGGGCCTGAGCCACGCTTTGCCTGTCAAACATTTCCCATGCCTGCGTCGGAAAAGGCCTTCAAGCGGCTAGACTGTTGCCGTAGGACACAGTTTGAAATAGTCACCCGGTTGAATAGCCCGGTGCAGCACCTTATATACCCCGCAGTAAGCTACATCTTTAGCACGAGGAGATTTCTACAACCATGATGCGCATCCTGCTGTTTTTGGCCACTAACCTGGCGGTCGTGCTGATTGCCAGCATCACCCTGAGCCTTTTCGGCTTCAACGGGTTCATGGCGGCCAACGGGGTTGATCTGAACCTCAATCAGCTGCTGATTTTCTGTGCGGTCTTTGGTTTTGCCGGTTCGCTGTTCTCGCTGTTCATCTCCAAATGGATGGCGAAGATGAGCACCAGCACCCAGATCATCACCCAGCCACGCACCCGTCACGAGCAATGGCTGCTGCAAACCGTCGAGCAATTGTCCCGAGAAGCCGGGATCAAGATGCCTGAAGTCGGGATTTTCCCGGCCTACGAGGCGAACGCGTTCGCCACGGGCTGGAACAAGAACGACGCACTGGTCGCGGTCAGCCAGGGCTTGCTGGAGCGTTTCTCGCCCGATGAAGTGAAAGCCGTGCTGGCCCACGAAATTGGCCACGTGGCCAATGGCGACATGGTCACCCTGGCGCTGATTCAGGGCGTGGTGAACACCTTCGTGATGTTCTTCGCGCGGATCATCGGCAACTTCGTCGACAAGGTGATCTTCAAGAACGAAGAAGGCCAGGGGATTGCCTACTACGTGGCAACCATCTTCGCCGAACTGGTCCTGGGCATTCTGGCCAGCTCCATCGTCATGTGGTTCTCGCGCAAGCGTGAATTCCGTGCCGACGAAGCCGGGGCACGCCTGGCCGGTACTGCCGCGATGATCGGCGCCCTGCAACGCCTGCGCGCCGAACAAGGCCTGCCGGTACACATGCCGGACACCTTGAACGCCTTTGGCATCAACGGTGGCATCAAGCAAGGGTTCGCCCGGATGTTCATGAGCCACCCGCCGCTGGAAGAGCGTATCAACGCGCTGCATCGACTTCAGCGCTGATTGTTCAGCAGCAAAAAAAGGCCCGCAGTGATGCGGGCCTTTTTTATTTACCGGGTTGATGCGGTGCTCATTAGTACCCCTTCGCGAGCAGGCTCGCTCCCACAGATCGTCTGTGATTGCACAATTTGTGTTCACCCAAGATCCATTGTGGGAGCGAGCCTGCTCGCGAAGGGGGCAGCAAACTCAACACACCTTAATGGCTGGAAACCCGATACACCCGCTCTTCAAGCCGAGTAACGCCCGCCTCGAGGAATTTCCCGCTCGAACTCAGAACATCCTGATCTTCCAGAATCTTCAGCGACCACGAGCTACCAAACAACCGCTGCACCTCATCATCCAGCACAGCAAACGGTGGGCCTTCCATTTGCGCCTGGTCGTAGTCCAGGGTAATCAGCACCCCCAGCGACTCCTTCGGCAAAATCCGCTTCAAGTGCTCGGCGTATTGCTCGCGCATCTTCGGCGGCAAGGCTATCAGTGCAGCGCGGTCGTACAGCGCGCTGCAATCGGCAACATCACCGGCCGTCAACGCGAAGAAATCCCCACACCAGATCTCGATCGAGCCCGCTCGATAGACCGTGAAGGGACCTTGGTCGCTGACGTCCGGATCAAATTGATGCTCGTGGAAAAAGTCTTCTACCGCTTTTTCCGACAGCTCGACGCCCAACACCTCGTGACCGCACTTTGCCAGCCACAGCAGATCCAGGCTCTTCCCGCATAGCGGCACCAGTACGCGCGAGCCCTCTTCCAGTGCCAGCTGCGGCCAGTACCGTTGCAGATAAGGATTCACTTCCGGCAGGTGAAAGCCGATCTGATTCGTCGTCCACCGCTTGTGCCAAAACTCCGGCTGCATAATTAATCCCGAAAATTCGATCAAAAGACCCTAAAACTTATATTAGATTTAGATCAATGATCTGACTGAAGATGACGCCATCTTACCCCTCAGGAGCTCTTTCATGTTCCCCAGCCTGTACATATCCCATGGCTCGCCCATGTTGGCACTGGAACCGGGGGCCAGCGGGCCGGCGCTCGCTCGATTGGCCGCCGAATTGCCGAAACCGAAAGCCATCGTGATTGTATCCGCGCACTGGGAAAGCAATGAGCTGCTGGTCAGCGGCAATCCCCAGCCGGAAACCTGGCACGACTTCGGCGGCTTTCCTCAGGCGTTGTTCGACGTTCAGTACCCGGCACCCGGCAATCCCCAATTGGCGACGCAGGTTGTCGAATTACTGAAGGCTGCCGATCTGCCAGCACGCATTGATGCCAAGCGCCCGTTCGACCACGGTGTCTGGGTGCCTTTGACGTTGATGTATCCGCAAGCCGATATCCCTATTGTGCAAGTCTCGCTGCCCACGCGTGGCGGCCCTGCTCTGCAAACCCGCGTCGGCCATGCCTTGACCAGCCTGCGCCAGCAAGGCGTACTGTTGATCGGCTCTGGCAGCATCACGCACAACCTGCGTGAACTGGATTGGCATGCGGGCCCGGAAAGCGTCGAGCCGTGGGCCAAATCCTTCCGCGACTGGATGATCGAGAAACTCGCGGCCGACGATGAAGCGGCGCTGCACGATTATCGTCAGCAAGCGCCCAATGCCGTGCGCAATCACCCTGGCGATGAGCATCTGTTGCCTTTGTACTTTGCTCGCGGGGCCGGAGGCGAGTTCAGCATTGCGCATCAGGGTTTCACCATGGGCGCGTTGGGCATGGACATTTATCGTTTTGGCTGACCGGTAGACCGAGTCGCGTCCTTCGCGAGCAGGCTCGCTCCCACAGGGATCTTCAGTGAACACAATATCTGTGTAATACAAAGATCCCCTGTGGGAGCGAGCCTGCTCGCGAATGAGGCCACCTCAGTCTCCAAGCCAGGCATAAAAGCAGGCAAAAAAAATCCCCGAACCAGTCGGGGATTTTTTATGTGCGATCAATCAGCTCAAGTGCGGATCAATCTTCGCGATAGCGACGCAGCTTCAACTGCTTACCGGCAACGCGAGTGTCCTTCAGTTTGGTCAGCAACTTCTCCAGACCATCTTCCGGCAGCTCGACGAGGCTGAAGCTGTCACGTACCTGGATGCGGCCGATGGCTTCACGAGCCAAACCGCCTTCATTCAGGATAGCGCCCAGCAGGTTCTTGGCAGCGATACCGTCACGCGCACCCAGCGCGGTACGGCAACGAGCACGACCTTCAGCCAATGGAACCGGAGCACGACGCTCGCGATCACCACGGTCCGGACGATCACCGGTACGCTCTGGACGATCGCCACGCGGTGCGTTGTTCGGCACCAGTGGACGTTCTTTCTCGATGGCAGCCAGGGTCAACGCCTGAGCGTTGGTTGCCTTGCGCAGCAGAGCAGCGGCCAGTGCACGTGGAGTGCAACCGATGTCGGCAGTCAGGCGATCCAGCAGATCACCGTGGGTCGACTCGGCATCAGCTACCAGCGGCGACAGGCTGTTGGTCAGTTTCTTGATGCGGGCATCGAGAACAGCCTGAGCGTCCGGCAGGCGAACTTCGGCAACCTTTTGACCGGTTACACGCTCGATCACTTGCAGCATGCGGCGCTCACGTGGAGTCACCAGCAGCAGTGCACGACCTTCGCGACCGGCACGGCCGGTACGGCCGATACGGTGAACGTAGGACTCTGGGTCGTACGGCATGTCAACGTTGAACACGTGAGTGATGCGCGGAACGTCCAGACCACGAGCGGCAACGTCGGTCGCCACAACGATGTCCAGACGGCCATCCTTGAGGGATTCGATCACGCGCTCACGTTGGTTCTGAGCAATGTCACCGTTCAGCGCAGCGGCTTTGTAGCCTTTGGCTTCCAGGGCACTGGCCAGGTCCAGGGTCGCTTGCTTGGTGCGCACGAACATGATCAGGGCGTCGAAATCTTCCACTTCCAGCAGGCTCAATACAGCCGAGGTCTTCTGGTCAGCGTGAACCAACAGGTGAGCCTGTTCGATCGCGGTAACGGTCTGAGTCTTGGTCTGGATCTTCACGTGTTGCGGATCGCGCAGATGGCGTTCGGCAATGGCACGGATCGACTGCGGCAGGGTGGCCGAGAACAATACGGTCTGACGGGTTGCAGGGAGTGCCTTGAAGATGACTTCGAGGTCGTCCATGAAACCCAGTTTGAGCATTTCGTCCGCTTCGTCGAGAACCAGGTGGTTCACGGTAGCCAGGACTTTTTCGTCACGACGCAGGTGGTCGCACAGACGGCCCGGCGTGGCGACAACGATCTGTGCGCCATTACGGATTGCTTTCAGTTGTGGACCCATAGGGGCGCCGCCGTAAACGGCCACAACGGTAACGCCCGGCATTTGCTTGGCGTAGGTTTCGAAAGCGGTTGCTACTTGCAGCGCCAACTCACGGGTTGGCGCCAGGATCAGGGCTTGCGGCTCGCGCTTTGCAGGATCGATGCGATGCAGGATTGGCAGGGCGAAAGCGGCGGTTTTACCGGTACCGGTTTGCGCTTGGCCAATCATGTCGTGGCCGGCCATGATGATCGGGATCGATTGCTGCTGAATAGCCGAAGGCTCTTCGTAGCCGGTCGCAATGACGGCTGCAAGGATATTCGGATTAAGATTAAAAGCGGCGAAGCCGCCGGTTTCCTGGGTCATGGGTCTGCCTCTAAGTGCATCCGCAAAGACCCATGCTCCAAAGCTGCGCATGCCGTGTAAGACTCAAGAGTCGCCCTGGCTGCTTTGTCGGCGGGGATTTGCGAAAACGAATGAATGAAAAAGATTCGTCAAGGGAGAGTCCGCTGTGCGGACGTGCAGCCGAAGCTGACTTCGGGGAATTGCGCTACCTAAACGCGGCCCGGTTAAAGGCCGGCGCGCACTATACCGGAATTCGCCCAAAAAGGGAGCATTATTTGTCGGAAAACTGACGGATACACCGTTGTGTCACAGGCTTTGCGGATAATCCTGAGACGGTCTATTTTTCAAAGGCCCGGCCCTGCTGGTGATGGCGCTAAAACGGTTCATCGTCAACAGGCAGACCTGCGGTCTGACACAACCTTCCCGCCCGAGGAATTGTTCCATGAATCAGCCCGCTTGCAGTCGCGTCACCCGCGAACGACACGGTCATGTCCTGATGATCGGCCTGGATCGGGTGGCCAAGCGCAACGCCTTCGACCTTGAACTGCTCAACGAACTGAGCCTGGCCTACGGCGAATTCGAGGCCGACAGCGAGGCGCGGGTCGCGGTGGTGTTCGGCCATGGCGAGCATTTCACCGCCGGGCTCGATCTGGTCAGTGCCAGCGCGGCGTTGGCCGAAGGCTGGCAGGCCCCGCCGGGCGGCTGCGATCCGTGGGGGGTTTTTGCCGGCCCCCGCGTCAGCAAACCGGTGATTGTGGCCGCGCAAGGCTACTGCCTGACCATCGGCATCGAGTTGATGCTGGCCGCTGACATCAACCTGTGCGCCAGCAACACCCGCTTTGCCCAGAAAGAAGTGCAGCGTGGGATCTTCCCGTTTGGCGGCGCGACATTGCGTCTGCATCAGGTCGCCGGCTGGGGCAATGCCATGCGCTGGCTGCTCACCGGCGATGAGTTCGATGCGCATGACGCGTTGCATCTGGGCCTGGTACAGGAAGTCATGGCCAGCGAGGATCTGCTGCCACGGGCGATTGAATTGGCGGAACGAATTGCCCGACAGGCGCCGCTGGGGGTGCAGGCGACGTTGATGTCGGCGCGGCAGGCGCGTTATGAAGGGGAAACTGCCGCGGCGCAGGGGTTGCCGCCGCTGGTGAAGAAGTTATTGGCGAGTGAGGATGCCAAAGAGGGAGTGCGGTCGATGGTCGAGAAGCGGCCCGGTATCTTCAAAGGGCTTTGAGATCTGTGCTGGCTTTGATGGCCCCTTCGCGAGCAGGCTCGCTCCCACAGGGGAATGCATTTCAAAGGTGGGAGCGAGCCTGCTCGCGAAGGGGCCCGCCCGCACAACACATCAAGTCGCCGGGCGAATCGCCTTGATCAGCGACTGCAACGAATACCCCAATCGCGGCGCCAGCCCTTCAGCCCGGGCGATCAAACCGCCCATGTCCAGTTCCTGATCCAGCTCTGAAGGCACGATCAAAATCACATTGCCCTCCTTCACCGGCAGTTCCCAGTAATGTCGGTGATAAAGCCCGCGCAACAACGCCGCGCCCAACGGTTTGCCATCATCGGTAGCCCATTGGTTGATCACCAGCCAGCCACCCGGATTCAAGCGTTTCTGACAGTTTTCCAGAAAGCTCCACGCCAGATGCCCGACACCCGGACCGACATCGGTGTAAAGGTCGACGAAAATCAGGTCCGCCGGCTCAGCGGTGTCGAGCAACTCCAGCGCATCACCCACCCGGATATACAGCCGAGGATCATCATCCAGCCCCAGGTACTCAATGGCCAGGCGCGGTACGTCCGGGCGCAGTTCAATCGCTTCGACATCTTCCAGTGGCAGGAACTTCAGGCAAGCCTGGGTCAACGTGCCCGCGCCAAGCCCTAGAAACAGCGCGCTTTCAGGCTGTTCGTGGCACAGCGCACCGATCAGCATCGCCCGGGTGTAGTCGTACTCGAGCCAGCTCGGATCAGCGGTGAAAACACAGCTCTGCTCAATGGCATCGCCGAATTCCAGAAAACGGTAGTCGGCGACTTCCAGCACGCGTATCACGCCGAACTCATCCTGTACCTCGGCGAGCAGATGCTCGACGCGCTCCTCAGTCATTTCGTCTCCTGATTGCTGCCGCGCCGACCTGTGATAAACAGCAGCGCAAGAAAACCGCGAGGGGGCGCGGCAAAGGCGCGATTGTCCGCGAAGCGACGGGAACAGGTCACGCACTAATTGCTGATAACATGACCGTCCGAGCGTAAAACACTAGAGAACGTGATGAGCCAACCCTGGAGCCCTGACAGCTGGCGCGCCCTGCCGATCCAGCAACAACCTCAATACCCCGACGCCGCGCATTTGCAGCAGGTCGAGCAAACCCTGGCCAGTTATCCGCCGCTGGTGTTTGCCGGTGAGGCCCGGGAGTTGCGCCGTCAGTTTGCCGAAGTGACCCAGGGGCGCGCGTTCCTGTTGCAGGGCGGCGATTGCGCCGAGAGCTTTGCCGAGTTCTCCGCCGCGAAAATCCGCGACACGTTCAAAGTCCTGCTGCAAATGGCCATCGTCATGACCTTCGCCGCCGGCTGCCCGGTGGTCAAGGTCGGGCGCATGGCCGGCCAGTTCGCCAAGCCGCGCTCCGCCAATGACGAAACCATCGACGGCGTGACCCTGCCCGCCTACCGAGGTGACATCGTCAACGGCATCGGTTTCGACGAGAAAAGCCGCGTGCCGGACCCGGAACGTCTGCTTCAGTCTTACCACCAGTCCACCGCCACCCTGAACTTGCTGCGCGCATTCGCCCAGGGCGGGTTTGCCGACCTGCATCAAGTGCACAAGTGGAACCTGGACTTCATCGCCAACTCGGCGCTGGCGGAAAAATACAGCCACCTGGCCGACCGCATCGATGAAACCCTGGCGTTCATGCGCGCCTGCGGCATGGACACTTCGCCGCAATTGCGCGAAACCAGTTTCTTCACCGCCCACGAAGCGCTGCTGCTCAATTACGAAGAAGCCTTCGTGCGGCGCGACAGCCTGACCAACGATTACTACGATTGCTCGGCGCACATGCTCTGGATCGGCGACCGCACCCGTCAGCTCGACGGCGCGCACGTCGAATTCCTGCGCGGGGTGAATAACCCGATCGGGGTCAAAGTCGGCCCGAGCATGAACCCTGAAGACCTGATCCGCCTGATCGACGTGTTGAACCCGGACAACGACCCGGGCCGCCTGAACCTGATCGCGCGGATGGGCGCGAACAAGGTCGGCGATCATTTGCCGGCACTGATCCGCGCGGTGCAGCGCGAAGGCAAGCAGGTGCTGTGGAGTTCCGACCCGATGCACGGCAACACCATCAAGGCGAGCAGCGGCTACAAGACCCGCGACTTCGCGCAGATCCTCGGCGAGGTGAAGCAGTTCTTCCAGGTTCACCAGGCGGAAGGCAGTTATGCCGGTGGTATCCATATCGAGATGACCGGGCAGAACGTGACCGAATGTATTGGTGGGGCGCGGCCGATTACTGAGGACGGGTTGTCGGACCGGTATCACACCCATTGTGATCCGCGGATGAATGCTGATCAGTCGCTGGAATTGGCGTTTCTTATTGCCGAGACACTGAAGCAAGTTCGGCGCTAAACCGCGTCTCTTCATTCGCGAGCAGGCTCGCTCCCACAAGGTTCAGGTGATCCAATGTGGGAGCGAGCCTGCTCGCGAAGGGGCCAGATCAAACACCATCAAGCTGTGCCAATGCCACCCGCAACCGAGCAGCACCCACCCGCTGACAATTCAACTGCACCCGCTCAAGCCCCAACCAGTCCGCCATCCGCCGCAGATTGACCGCCAAAGCCTGCATCCCTTCATCATCCAGCCCCGGCTCTTCCTCGTGCACCGCGTGTACCGCCAGCCGCCCCAGCGCCCGCTCCGCCCGCAGATCTACCCGCGCGGCAATCCTTTCGTTGTGCAAAAACGGCAACACGTAATACCCGTAGACCCGTTTGTCCTGCGGCGTGTAAATCTCCAGCCGATAGCGGAAATCAAACAACCGCTCGGTGCGACTGCGTTCCCAGATCAGCGAATCAAACGGTGAAAGCAATGCACTGGCCTCGACCTTGCGCGGCACTTTCGGCTCGGGCAGGCAATACGCCGGTTGCCGCCAGCCTTGCACTTCGCAGGTCCGCAACTCACCAGCCTCGACCAGTTCCGCCAGACGCGGACGACTGTCTGCCGGGTTCAAGCGAAAATAGTCCCGCAAATCCTTTTCCGTGCCGACACCCAGCGCCGTCACCGCATGCAATAACAGCCCGCGCTGAGCCTCGGCCTCACTCAGCTCCGGCTGCTGCAAAATCGCCGAAGGAATCACCCGCTCCGGCAAATCATAAAGTCGTTCAAACCCACGACGCCCCGCCACCGTTACTTCACCGGCGGCAAACAACCATTCCAGCGCATGCTTTTCCGCGCTCCAGTCCCACCACGGCCCGGCCCGTTCCTCACGGGTCGACAAGCTTCCGGCACCCAGCGCGCCGAGTTCTTCGACCGAGGCCAGCACCCTGCGAATGGTGTCCTGTTGTTCACGCCCGAAACGCGCCAGTTGCTGGTAAATATCTTTGCCGCGCGTAGCGCGCTGCATGCGCCAACGCATCAGGGGATACATCGACAACGGCAGTAACGAGGCTTCGTGCCCCCAATATTCAAACAACGTTCGACGTCGGCCCTGACTCCAGGCCGCCTGATCGAGCAAGTCGGAGGGGTAATTACCGAGGCGGGAAAACAAGGGAAGGTAGTGCGAACGCACCAACGCATTGACCGAATCGATCTGCAGAATGCCCAGCCGTTCGATCACTCGGTTGAGTTGAACCGGTTTGATCGCCGCTGGCGGCTGGCGCCCGTTGAACCCTTGGGCAGCCAGTGCCAGACGTCGAGCTTGCTTGTTGGAAAAGGACAGCGTCGCGGGCATGAATACCTCCGTGTCTGCTCGCAACCTACCTCACCAGAGAGGGGTTTGTGTAGCAATGGCCTCATCATTTATGCATCGGATCATCCCAGAACGGCCTGACCGATTCATGTTCGACGTCGGCGCGACTCATGCCGATGTCCTTCAGTGCTTCATCGCTCAGGCTCGCCAGCAGCTCGCGCTCGCGATGAAGTTCGTACCAGCGACTAAACTTGTGCAGCAGATCCGATACCACGTGGCTTGAGAATTTTTGTTCCGTTACAACCTCGTTATGACCTTTCATCTTGTTGTCCTCCGTTGGGGATGGCTCAAGTCTCGCCTCAGCGATAAGATCAATCCAACGAATGTTTCTGATGGTAACCATCTCGGAGATTGATGGATGTCGGCTTTCCCCAGTATCGATACGGATGTCCTGCGTACCTTTGTCGCCATCGCCGACCAGGGCGGTTTCACCCGCGCCGGTGAATTGGTCAATCGCACGCAGTCGGCGGTGAGCATGCAGATGAAACGTCTGGAAGAGGACGTGTTGCAGCGCCAACTGTTCGAACGCGATGGACGCCAGGTCAAACTGACCGCCGAAGGCCAGGTTTTGCTGGGGTATGCGCGGCGCATCCTCAAGCTGCACAGCGAAGTATTCAACACACTGCGTGAGCCGCACATGGTCGGCACCGTGCGCATCGGGACGCCGGACGATTACGTGATGCGTTTTTTGCCGGGGATTTTGTCGCGTTTCGCCAAGAGCTATCCGCTGATCCAGATTGAGGTTCACTGCGAATCATCAAAACAATTGCTGCAACGCCAGGATCTGGACCTGTCAATCGTCACTCGCGAGCCCGGCACCGAGATTGGCCAGTTGCTGCGCAAGGAACGTTTCGTCTGGGCCGAGGCGCAATGTTTCAGCGCCCATGAGCAGACGCCGCTGCCTCTGGCGATGTTCAACAGTGATTGTTTCTGCCGGCTGTGGGCGTGTAATGCGCTGGATGCCATGGGCCGTGATTACCGGATTGCCTACAACAGTTCGAGCCTGTCGGCGTTGATGGCCGTGGTCAGTGCCGGGCTGGCGGTGACCGCGCAACTGGAAAGCCTGATTACCCCGGACATGCGCATCCTCGGTGAGGCCGAAGACCTGCCGCAATTACCGGAGGCCTGCATCATGCTCGTGCGCAATCTGCACAACCCGTCGCCGATCACCGAGTGCCTGGCCGAGCACATCGTCGAAGGCTTCAAACTTTAAACGCGAGCATCACCGCGCTGAGCACCAGAAAACCGCAGAACAACCCGCGCAGCAGTCGCTCCGGCAGTGCGTGGGCGATCTTTACGCCCCAACTGATGCTCATCAACCCGCCGATGGCCAATGGCACGCCAATCAACCAGTCCACCTGATGGTGCGCCGCGTAGGTCACCAAGGTGACGCCGGTGCTGGGTAACGCCAGCGCCAGCGACAAGCCTTGGGCCACCACCTGGCTGGTGCCGAACACGCTGGTCAACACCGGCGTCGCCACCACCGCCCCGCCTACACCAAACAAGCCGCCCATGGCCCCGGAAGCCGCGCCGAGTACACCCAGCCATGGCCAGCCGTAATGCATCTGCGCCGAGGCGGGAGTGTTGGCGATGAACATTCTGAGCAGGTTGTAGGCCGACAGCGCCACCAGGAACGCGACAAATCCGATCCGCATGGTTTGCGCATCGATGCCGACCGCCCAGATCGAACCGATCCACGCGAAACAGAAGCCCATCGTCGCCAAGGGCAACGCGTGGCGCAATTCGATGCGATTGCGCTGGTGGTAGCGCCACAGCGCCAGCATGACGTTGGGTACGACCATCACCAGCGCGGTGCCTTGGGCGATCTGTTGATCTAGCCCGAACAGCACGCCCAGCAACGGGATCGCGATCAAGCCGCCGCCGATGCCGAACAACCCGCCGAGCGTGCCGAGGGCCGCGCCAAACACTAGATACATCACAAACTCGATCACGGGCGATTCCTCTTTTGACAGGGTGTTCATGCTACGCAGTCCTCGATGGCGCGGAAACGCACAGCAACGCACAATGGCTGTGCCAACTTCGCACAGCCGTGATCACCATGAACCCTAATCAATTGACCGAACAGCTTGGGCTGTTTCTTGATGTACTGGAATCCGGAAGCTTCTCTGCGGCCTCACGCCGCCATCCCCTGACCCCATCAGCCGTGGCGCGGCGCATCGACAGCCTGGAAAAAGCTGTCGGCAGCCAGTTGTTCACCCGCAGCACACACGCAGTGATGCCGACCCCGGCGGGCCTGGCCTTTGCCGAGCGCGCCCGACGAATCGTCGCAGAACTCCGGCTGGCCCGCGCCGAAGCGGTGTCCCTGAGCAGCGCGCCGGAAGGCTTGATCAGGATCGATGCGCCCGCGGCATTCGGGCGACGGCATCTGGCCCCGGTGATTGCCGACTTCCTGATGCTATACCCCGGCCTCGACGTTCAATTGCACCTGATCGACAGCTTCGTCGACATGCAGGGCTTGAACCTGGGCAAGGTCGATCTGGTGTTGCGCGCCGGGCAGATGGCCGACACCCGGCTGGTGGCCACACCACTGGCGAGCTTGGTGCGCGTTGCCTGCGCCAGCCCGGACTATCTGCAACGCCGCGGTGTGCCAACCGAGCCGGCACAATTAGTCGATCACGACGGCCTCGATTGGGATGGCCTCGCCCCGCCCTTCGCCTGGCGCTTCGAACGCGATGGGCAGATGCAGTTGCACCGTCCGGCGCGGATCCGCATGAGCGCCAACAATGCCGAGGCGTTGCTCTGTGGCGCCCTGGCCGGACTGGGCATCGCCCATCTGCCGACCTGGCTGGCCAGCGAATACCTGCTGCGCGGTGAACTGCTGCCGCTGTTCTGCGATAACGGGCTGCCCAAACCGGAGAGCGCCGGCATCTATGCCTTGCGACTGGCGCAACAGCCCAACTCGCGCAGCCGGCTGTTGCTGGAATACCTCAAGACCCGCTTCAGCCCTATCCCACCGTGGGACCTGGCGTTGCAAAACACGCTGGATCGCCACTAGTCCAGAATTATCTGGCGCATTAAAGATTCGCCCGCTAGATTCATGAAGATTACCGATCAAGGCTTTTGAGATGACCACCGAACGCGACACCCCGGATACCTGCGAACAACTGCTGCTGGATAATCAGGCCTGTTTCGCCCTGCACTCGACGTCGCTGCTGATGACCAAGGTCTATAAACCGCTGCTGCAAGCGCTGGGCCTGACCTATCCGCAATACCTGGCGATGATGGTGCTGTGGGAACGCGATGGTTTGACCGTCGGGGAAATCAGCACGCGACTGCTGACCGATCCCGGCTCATTGACCCCGTTGCTCAAACGCCTGGAGGTCGAAGGTCTGCTCAGCCGCACCCGCAGCCGCGAAGACGAACGGGTGGTGATCGTCGAACTCACCGATCAAGGCCGCGCCTTGCGGGAAAAGGCACGGAGCATTCCGCAGTGCATCCTCGGCGCCAGCGGGATGACCGTGGAACGGCTGAACAAGCTGCAAGCGGAGCTGCAAGTGCTGCGCGGCAATTTGCAAGGTAGCCTCTGACCCTCCTGCCACCATAGATCCCCTGTGGGAGCGAGCCCGCTCGCGAAAGCGGTGTGACATATAACATTGATGTCGACTGACACCCTGCTTTCGCGAGCAGACTCGCTCCCACATTGGAATTGTGGTGCCCCTTCCAACCTCGATCAGCCCCTCCTCAAAAAAATTTCAATCCTGAAAACCCCACCTCGACCGCTCTAGCTCGGCCCTTCACATCGCCCGCCCAAATTCCGCCCAAAACTTTTTCGAAAATTTATATTGCGCGCTAAATACTTGCGCGATACATTCACTTCGCACTTACTTAGCGCGCAAACATTTAGCGCAAATCACCCAAACCCGAATGAGGCTCACACCATGCAAACTCTCTACACCGCAATCGCAACCTCCACTGGCGGCCGTGATGGTCGTGCTGTTTCCAGCGACAACATCCTCGACGTCAAACTCGCTACCCCGAAAGAACTCGGCGGTGCGGGCGGCGCTGCGACCAATCCTGAGCAACTGTTCGCAGCCGGTTACTCCGCCTGCTTCATCGGCGCCCTGAAATTCGTTGCCAGCCAGACCAAACGCATCATCCCGAACGACGCCTCGATCACCGCCCATGTCGGCATCGGCCAAATCCCTGGCGGTTTCGGTCTGGACATCGATCTGCACATCAGCCTTCCAGGTCTTGAACAAGCCGACGCAAAAGCCCTGGTCGACGCGGCCCACCAGGTCTGCCCGTACTCCAACGCCACCCGTGGCAACGTCGATGTGCGCCTGCACGTCACCGTCTAATCGCTGATCCCAAGGCCCGAACAGGAAATGAACATGAACACTTTCAGCAAAGTCTTGACCGGCACCCTTCTCGCCCTGTCCATCGGCAACGCGTTCGCAGGCGACGGTGTTGAACACAACACCCAGGCCTTCCTCGACGTTCTGAATGCCGGCACCGGCAAGCCGTTGGAACAACTCTCCCCCAAAGACGCCCGCGCCGTACTGGTGGGTGCGCAAGCCGGAGTGAAACTGACGCTGCCAAAAGCCGATGTCAGCCAGAAGACCATTCAAGTCGACGGCCAACCGCTCAGCCTGACCATCGTCCGGCCGGCCGGGGTCAAGGGCGAGTTGCCCGTGTTCATGTTCTTTCACGGCGGTGGCTGGGTGCTGGGCGACTTCCCGACCCACGAACGATTGGTGCGTGACCTGGTATCGGGCTCGGGGGCGGTTGCGGTGTTCGTCAATTACACCCCGTCGCCGGAAGCGCATTACCCGGTAGCGATCAACCAGGCTTACGCCGCGACGAAATGGGTGGCCGAGCACGGCAAAGAGATCAACGTCGACAGCAAGCGCCTGGCCGTAGCCGGCAACAGCGTCGGCGGCAACATGGCGGCAGTGGTTGCGCTGATGGCCAAGGACAAGGGCACGCCGGCGATCAAGTTCCAGGTGCTGCTGTGGCCGGTGACGGATGCGAACTTCGAAACGGCGTCATACAACCAGTTTGCCGAGGGGCACTTCCTCACCAAAAACGCGATGAAGTGGTTCTGGGACAACTACACCACGGACGCCAACCAGCGAAACGAGATCTACGCCTCGCCACTGCGGGCAACCACCGCACAGCTGAAAGGCTTGCCACCGGCACTGGTGCAGACGGCGGGCGCCGACGTTCTGCGCGATGAGGGTGAAGCCTATGCTCGCAAACTTGATGAGGCCGGGGTGCCGGTGACGTCGGTTCGCTACAACGGCATGATCCACGACTACGGTTTGCTCAATGTGGTGAGCCAGGTGCCTGCGGTGCGTTCGGCGATGTTGCAAGCCTCTGAAGAACTGAAGCAACACCTGAAGTAAGAACCTTGTGGGAGCGAGCCTGCTCGCTCCCACAAGGGTGCAACGTTGAAGCTGAAATTGCAGGCACAAAAAAGCCCGACTCAATGGTCGGGCTTTTTCATTACTCAAGCAGTGCTTATTTAGCACGGCCTTTGTAGGAACCGCCTTCGCGGGTATCGATCTCGATCTTGTCACCGATTTCGATGAAGTCAGCAACTTGCAGCTCAGTACCGTTGGCCAGCTTGGCAGGCTTCATCACCTTGCCAGAAGTGTCGCCGCGAGCCGAACCTTCGGTGTAGTCAACTACACGCACGATAGTGGTCGGCAGTTCTACGGAAACCAGACGCTCTTCGAAGAAGATCGCTTCGCAAACATCGGTCATGCCTTCTTCAACGAAAGGCAGAACGGCTTCGATGTCTTCAGCGTTCAGCTCGTACATGGTGTAGTCAGTGGTGTCCATGAACGTGTAGGTGTCGCCGCTGATGAAGGACAGGGTCGCTTCTTTGCGGTCGAGGATCACGTCGTCCAGTTTGTCGTCAGCGCTGTAAACGATCTCGGTCTTGTAACCGGTCAGCAGGTTTTTCAGCTTGGTCTTCATGATCGCGCTGTTACGACCGGATTTGGTGAATTCAGCTTTCTGAACCAGCCAAGGATCGTTTTCGAGACGGATCACGGTACCGGGTTTCAGTTCTTTACCAGTTTTCATTGCGAATATCCGAATTTGGATGGGATTTACAAAAATCTAGGCCGCGTATCATATCCAATTTACATAAAACTGTACCAGCGCCGCGGCAAGATCGGCCTGCAAGGCTTGTTCCAGACACCACGCCTCGGCGTGTTTTTGCAGCTCTGGCCAGTGTTTGCGGGCCGTGCGCCAGTGGTCGGACATATCATGACCGGCATTCCAGGCGTGCCAAAGACCGTTTATCGCTTGGCTGGCGGGCTCGGACAGGCCTTTTGTGTACAGCGCGAGGAACGCATCGAGCTTGTCCAGGTGGATGTCTTCCTCCTGCTGATAGATGTGCCAGAGCATCGGCCGGCCCGCCCATTGGGCGCGGACGAAGGAGTCTTCACCGCGCACGGCGTTGAAATCGCAGCACCAGAGCAGGTGATCGTACTGGTCCTGTCGGACGAACGGCAGCACCTGGACGGTCACGCCATCGCGAACATGCAGGGCTCCCGCGACTAATCCTTCAACGCCGAGCCAGCGTTCGACATCGCCGAGAATCCGCCCTTCGGGCACCACCAAATGCGTAGGTGTCGAATCGGCGGCCAGCACATCCAACCAACTCGACAAGCCGGCATTCTCGTAGGCAAACAACGAGATCAATTGCGCATTCGGCGCACGCTCGATGCCCAACCCTTGAAGAAATGCTCGCTGAGCCTCGGGACTTTGCTGAAACTGCCGACGGCGCTCAAGTAGCCCACTTTCACGCAGCAGACCGCCGGTGCCCGGCTGGAATCCCGGAAAGAAGAAGTACTTCTGCACCGTTTTATATTTGACCGACGGCAAACCGTGGCAACCGATCACCCAGTCCTCGGCGCTCAGGTAATCGAGGTTCATCCACAGCGGCGGCTTTGCCCGCGCGGCCATGGCGTCCATGTAGGCACTCGGCAACTGGCAGGCGAATGCAGCGATGACTACCTCTGCCGCTTCGGTGGCCAACCACTCGGTCGGCCATTGGCGCACTTCGACACCGGCCTGCCATTGCTGCGCGACATGGGTGTCGATCTCGGGACACAGGCGTTCGAAGGCGCGCAGGTCATCGACCCACAAGCGCACTTCCAGACCATGGTCGGCCACCAGTTGTCGAGCCAGGCGCCAGGTCACGCCGATGTCGCCAAAGTTGTCGACCACGGTGCAAAAAATATCCCAGCGCCAGCGGTTTTTCACTTGAGGCAGTTCAGGCATTCCAGATTCCCGTTGGCAAAGGCACCGATTGTCCGCATAAATTACCTCGTGCAGAAGAGCCGACGGCGATTAATCTTCGTGCGACAATCGCCATTCGCCCGCGACCATCCGCCAGGAGGCAGCCATGCCCTACCGTCCCAACCCGCGCCGCCCGTTACCAATCCAGCTCAGCGCCCTGCAATTGACCGGCAGCGTTGCCCTCGGTTTGTGGCTGGGATTTCTCGCCATCGCGCTGACCTGCTGGCTCGTCTCGGCGGTGTTTTTCAAAGAACAACTGGCACCGGTAGCCGCCGCGGTGGAGCAACTGGCCAAGCCGCCGGTTGTCGAACAGCCGAGGCCGGATATTCCACCGCAGAGCCCGTTGTTCGAGCAATACGAAGAGAACCTGCGCAAGGACGAGCAACAAGTGCGCATGGATCAGGCCCGTAGCAGCAGTCGCAATCTGTCCAATCCGAAATGCCAGTTCTGGTTGCAGCAGGACCATACCGCGCCGAGCGAAAAAAGCCGCGCCAATGTCCTGCAATTCTGCGACTGATCATGAACAAACAATCCGTCCACCAATTGATTCTCGACAAGCTGCGGATCGATCGCGACATCGCCGAACGTGCTGCGCAAACCGCGTACGAAACCGCGACCCACGAAGAAAACATCGCCGAAAACAAGTACGACACCCTCGGGCTGGAGGCTTCCTATCTGGCGGCCGGCCAGGCCAAACGGGTCGAGGAAATCCGCCAGTCACTGACGCTGTGCCAGAACCTGGCCTTGCGCCCTTATGACGATCAACGTGGCATTGAAGTCGGGGCATTGCTCGGCCTGGAAGACGAGAAGGGTCGTGAGCAATGGCTGTTTCTGGCCCCCGATGCAGCTGGCCTGAAGGTCGACCTGGTAGGGCAAATGATCACCGTCATCACCCCCCGCTCGCCGCTGGGCAAAAGCCTGCTGGGCAAGTTCGAAGGGGATGAAGTGGAGATTCTGGTGGCGGGTGCTCGGCAACAGTTTTCTGTCACCGAGGTGGTATAGAAAGGGAGATTAATGGACCGGCAGTTCGACGCCGTCGAACAGCTCTTCCAGTTCCTGCTTGTTGTGGCACTGAATGGCTTTGGCCATCACTTCGCGGGTCAGGTGCGGGGCAAACTTCTCGATGAAGTCGCACATGAAGCCACGAAGGAAAGTGCCACGACGGAAACCGATTTTGGTGATGCTCGATTCGAACAGATCGCTCGCATCGAGCATGACCAGATCGCTATCGAGTTTGGCATCGACCGCCATTTTCGCCACGATGCCCACGCCCAGCCCCAAGCGAACGTAAGTCTTGATTACGTCGGCGTCGGCGGCGGTGAACACCACTTTCGGCGTCAGGCCGCGATGGCTGAAGGCTTCGTCGAGCTTGGAGCGGCCGGTAAAACCGAACACGTACGTTACGATCGGGTATTCGGCCAAGGCCTCGAGAGTCAGCTTCGACAGCTTGGTCAATGGGTGACCTTGTGGCACGACCACGCAGCGGTTCCAGCGGTAGCACGGCATCATCACCAGGTCGCCGAACAACTCCAGCGCTTCGGTGGCAATGGCGAAATCCACGGTGCCGTCAGCGGCCATTTCAGCGATCTGCATCGGCGAACCCTGGTGCATGTGCAGGGCAACGTCCGGGTATTGCTTGATGAAGGTGCTGATCACCGGAGGCAACGCATAACGTGCCTGGGTGTGAGTGGTAGCGATCGACAGGGTGCCCTTTTTCTCGTTGGAGAATTCCTGGGCGATCTGCTTGATGCTTTCAACCTTGCGCAGGATTTCGCCGGCGGTGGTGATGATGCGCTCGCCGGCCGGGGTGACGCGGGTCAGGTGCTTGCCGCTGCGGGCGAACACCTCGACGCCCAGTTCGTCTTCCAGCAGGCGGATCTGTTTACTGATACCCGGTTGCGAGGTGTAAAGGCTTTGGGCGGTAGCGGAAACGTTGAGGTCGTGGTGCGCCACTTCCCAGATGTAGCGCAATTGTTGAAGCTTCATATGAATCCCTCAAAGCAGGTAGACGCCACGGGCATCAGCGACGGTATATAACTATATTAATGGCATGAAGAATAAATCTAGAACTTTTTTGTCAAATTGCCACTATTTGTGTTCTAGCGATCTTCCTGGCGGCGACGCTCTACCAGCGGCACCAGGTAGACCGGCACCCGCGACAGCTGCAACACACGCGCTGCGGTCCTGCCCAAGGGCGTTTCTGCGCCAGCACCATGGCTGTGACTACCTACGATCAGCAAATCCACAGAGAGTTTCTGCGCCTGGTCGAGAATCACCTGCGACGGATCCCCCTGAAGGACACGCACCGCGCGGATTCGCGCCAGATCCTGCTCCCCTTCATCCCCCAGCTCTTCGCGAAAACTGTCGAGCACCCGCTGCTCGATATTGGCAATTACGGTACTCAGGCCCTGACTGTGAAACTCGTTCAAGGCCTGTTCATCGAGATAACTTTGAAGCACCGATTCGGCAAACAGCCCCATGGGCTCAACCGCGTGGACCACATACAAGTCGGCATTGAATGTCCGCGCCAGGGCCAAGGCATGTTGCATCACCAACGGTGCATATAGGCCAAGGTCAGTGGCATACAGCATCGACTGAATCATTAGGATCTCCTCGCAAGCCAACATGGCGGAGATTTGATTCAGCTTAGCAGTGCCTTGGCGAGTACGACGCTCTGCGTAACGCGTTGAACGGTGGGCTTAAACCTTTTGCTCGTTGCTTATGCCGTGCGGTACATGACCGGTGGCGACGACTTCGCGGGCCAATTCGCAATGGCCGGCCTGATCGTCGAAAAACACATCGGCGGCGAACGCTTCAAGAAACGCCGATTTGGTCAGGCCACCGAGAAACAGTGATTCGTCCAGGCGAATGTCCCATTCGCGCAACGTACGGATCACGCGCTCATGGGCCGGCGCAGAACGCGCTGTGACCAACGCGGTGCGGATCGGACAGTCGTCGTCGGGAAACTCACGCTGCAACAGATTGAGGGCCGCCAGGAAGCCTTTGAACGGCCCTCCGCGCAATGGCTCACGGGCGGCTTCACGTTCGCTGGCCTGAAACGCTTCCAGGCCACCCGACTGATAGACACGCTCCGACTCGTCGGAAAACAGCACCGCATCGCCGTCGAAGGCAATCCGCAATTCATCGCTGGCCGCGCGGCTGGCACCACCCGACAGAATGGTCGCCGCGGCGAAACCGGCCTCCAGTGCACTGCGCACGTCTTCGGCATGCGTCGACAGAAACAGGTCACAGCCAAAGGCCTTGAGATACGGATAAGGACTGCGCCCGCCGACAAACGCCGCGCGGGAAATCGCCAGGCCGTAGTGATGAATCGAGTTAAACACCCGCAACCCGGTGTCGGCGCTGTTGCGCGACACCAGGATCACCTCGACCCGGGCGCGGCCGAGAAGAGTATTGAGATTGAGGAGTTTCTGCACCAGCGGAAAGGCATCACCGGGCTCGAGGATTTCATCCTCGTGCTCGATCTGGTATTGCCGGTAAGCCTCGACGCCGCTCGACAGATACACCTTGTGGCTTTCGCTCAGGTCGAACAGTGCCCGCGAAGAAATCGCCAGCACCAGTTTGTCGTCGATAGTCTTGGCCATGCCCTTCCCCCCGGATTGATCGACTCAGGTATTGCGTCGATCGATAAAACTCAAACTGCGATGCAAGGCTTCGATCAGCGGCAATTCGCACCCTGCCGCTTTGGCCGCTGCCAAGGGCCGCGCGTAAATCGCCGCCAGTTCCAGCGGTCGCTTGTGCAGGAAATCGTGGTACATGCTCGGCCAATAGTCCGGCATTTTTTCGGTGACCATGAACAGATGGTCGGCGTAACCGGCCGGAATGTCGTGACCACAGGCGATTGCGCCCTGCACCACTTCGGCCATCAACGCCTTGATCAGTTCCCGGCTGTCAGCATCGGCCATCAATGGCGTGGTGCTGGCCCCCAACAGAACCGACAGACCGTTGTAGGGAACATTCCAGACCAGTTTTTGCCAACGTGCCTGCTGCAGGTTCGGCATGGCCTGGGAATCGATGCCGGCGCTGCGGAACAGTCCGGCGCCCTCTTCTACAATCGCCATGCGCGCAGCTTCATCAGCCGCGGGACCACTGTGATGGCCGATGTTGACGGCGCCGAGCGCCTGATGGGTAATTTCCCCGGGACCAGTGCGATGGACACAGATAAAACACAGCCCGCCGAGCAGGTGCAAAGAATCGGGAAGCAACTCGCGCAGGCTGTCTTCGACGTCCAGGCCATTCTGCAACACCAGCACTTTGGCGTTCGCAGCAGCCGCCTGAATGATGGCAGGGGCCAGGTCGGCATTGCTGGTGGTTTTGGCGCCGACCAGCAACCAGTCGCAGGCGGGCATGTCTTGCGCGGATGAATAGGCCTGAACCGGGTTCAACGTCAGTGCGCCGTGCGCCGCACTGTCGAGTCGCAACCCGCGCTCGGCCACCGCTGAAAATTCACTGCGCAGCAAGAAGTGCACATCGAAGCCGGCACGCGCCAGCATCATCCCGTAGAACCCGCCGATTGCGCCGGTCCCGATCACACCGATTGTCGGCTTTGTAACTGCCCCCATCATGGCAACTCCTCTGCTGTTTTCATCAGCGCCCGTCCGACCGCTTCATTGAGTTCGGTACCGGTCAGGCGCGATTTTAATGCCCCGAAGAACTCACCGTCGCGCACTAAAAACAGCGCCGGCAAATGAAAAACCTGATAGCGCTCGACCACCCCGCCATTGTTCCCGGCATCGATCCAGCACAGCCGATCGACTGCCAGATCGAGCCTTGGCAATTGTTCACGGGCAAATCGGCAACTGGCGCAGCCGACACTGGTGAAAATCACCAGCGAAACGCCGGGCATCGCCAGCAGCCGTTGGTCGGCATCGAAATCGGTCAGTTCCAATTCGACCACTATACTGGGGGAAAGAATGTCAGATGGCCGACACAGGGAGTCCGTGTTCATGGGACGCTTTATTCCTCATCCTGACGATGTACCCGTCGAATTAACGTTGCTCACACATGAGTGCATCTCGCGACAGCGCTTGCACACTATCAGCCTCGGGGGCATGGCTTGCAATTATCACCGGGCCTGGCGCCACGGCACGGCGCTGGAAGTGCGTATGCCGACCCTGAACCCCGATTTGCGCTACCTGGGCTATGTGGCCTGGTGTCTGCGGCGCAAACGTGGCTATCTGGTGGGCATCGCTTTTGTCGACGAGCAGATGCTGTTCAGTGCCCGAATGGGCGAGCAAGTGTGCCAGATCGAACGGTATTGCCGCCTGCATGACGCGCACGACGACTTGCAGGGTATTCAGGCGCTGGCCCTCGAATGGGTCCAGGCGCATGCCGACGAGTTCTCCCACGACACCGTGCGCAAGGCATTTGCACAGGCAGTGCTGGATTAAACAGGTGTGTGCCCATTGTCGAGCAGGCGCCTAACGCGCTAAGGTTCGGGTCCCCGACGCGCTTAATTTGCTGTGCTCCGCCGCGCGGGTTCGCTGGCGGCCGGCACCCGTGACCTGACGAGTAAACGATGGCTGATTTACCGATCAACGACCTAAACGTCGCCTCCAACGAGACGCTGATCACTCCTGATCAGCTCAAGCGTGACATCCCCCTGAGCGACGCCGCCCTGCGCACCGTCACCAAGGGCCGCGAAGTCATTCGCAATATCCTGGATGGCACCGACCACCGCCTGTTCGTCGTCATCGGGCCTTGCTCGATCCACGACATCAAGGCTGCCCACGAATACGCCGAGCGCCTGAAGACGCTCGCCGCGGAAGTGTCCGATACCCTGTATCTGGTCATGCGTGTGTATTTCGAGAAGCCACGCACCACCGTCGGCTGGAAAGGCTTGATCAACGACCCGTACCTGGACGACTCGTTCAAGATCCAGGACGGCTTGCACATCGGACGCCAGTTGCTGCTGGACCTGGCCGAAATGGGCCTGCCGACCGCGACCGAAGCCCTCGACCCGATTTCCCCGCAGTATCTGCAGGACCTGATCAGTTGGTCGGCCATCGGCGCGCGCACCACCGAATCCCAGACTCACCGCGAAATGGCGTCCGGCCTGTCCTCGGCCGTCGGCTTCAAGAACGGCACCGACGGCGGCCTGACCGTGGCAATCAACGCACTGCAATCGGTTTCCAGCCCGCACCGTTTCCTGGGCATCAACCAGGAAGGTGGCGTGTCGATCGTCACCACCAAGGGCAACGCCTACGGCCACGTGGTACTGCGCGGTGGCAACGGCAAGCCGAACTATGATTCGGTCAGCGTCGCGCTCTGTGAGCAAGCGCTGAACAAGGCGAAGATCAAGCCGAACATCATGGTCGATTGCAGCCACGCCAACTCCAACAAGGACCCGGCCCTGCAACCGCTGGTGATGGAGAACGTCGCCAACCAGATCCTCGAAGGCAACCAGTCGATCATCGGCCTGATGGTCGAGAGCCACCTGAACTGGGGTTGCCAGGCCATCCCGAAAGACCTCGCCGACCTGCAATACGGCGTGTCGATCACCGACGCCTGCATCGATTGGTCCGCCACCGAAAACACCTTGCGCAGCATGCATGCCAAGCTCAAGGATGTGCTGCCCAAACGCGATCGCACCTGATCACCGTTTAGCGCACACAAAAACGCCAGGCTTAAACCTGGCGTTTTTTTATGCGTTCGTTTTGGTCACAGCTTGGCGGCGTGCCGCTGGTGACGCTCCATGTAGCGCTCAACGTAGGAGCACGATGGAATGACGGTGTAACCCATTTCATCAGCGTACTCCAACGCCTTCTCGGTCAATGCCGCAGCAATGCCGCGTCCCCGTAGAGCGTTAGGCACGAAGGTGCGATAGATATCCAGGGTCTGTTTTCCCAGATCCATATAGGTCAGGTAGGCACGATGACCGTCCACATTGGTCTCGAACTGATGACCAGCCTGGTCATGGTGGATGGACAACGCCTCGCTCATCACTACTCCTCGCGGGTCTTGAATTCTGACCCCTACCTTACCGATGTTTTTCCGGCGAAGGAACATCTACGCCACCCCGTGCCAATGGACACCGAGAAGAACAGCACCGATCTCGCGCAACCGAGCACGTATCAAATAGTAGGCACCATTGGCGAAAATGCTCAAGGTGCGCTCGTCATCATGCTCAGCCAGCGGGTGCTGCTCCGGGGTACGCAGGGACGGCTCGACCAACGGTCTTTGCGGGTCGGTAGCCTGAACATTGCCGGATATTGAGACATGAGACGAATCCGTTCTCTTAAAGTCACCTCTAGATGGATAAAGATTATGAGAGCCTCTGCGCAAATTTCGAACAGAAGTATGGACGTGTTCATCTAGCCAGACTTTAGCCAAGACTGAAAAAAAACCCGGTGAGTGCGCGGAACTTTTCTTTGGCGGCTCGCTCAGGCTCGGGCCTTGCAGCTGGATATTTTTTAAACAATGCAGTTAAAAGTTGCTCGAAAAAGAATCAACGCCTACAATTTTTTTTGCTTCTTGCTTTACGTCAGTTTACTTACGAGTAGTAATGAGTAGTATGTACGCCGGCTATTTCCTCACTCTGAGGAGACAGCTAACTTAATAGAAAGTCCTTGAAGGGGAACACGATGAACAACGTTCTGAAATTCTCTGCTCTGGCTCTGGCCGCAGTTCTGGCTACCGGTTGCAGCAGCGCATCGAAAGAAACCGAAGCACGTCTGACCGCTACTGAAGACGCAGCTGCTCGCTCCCAGGCTCGTGCAGACGAAGCTTACCGTAAAGCTGATGAAGCTCTGGCTGCTGCTCAAAAAGCACAACAGACTGCTGACGAAGCTAACGAGCGTGCTCTGCGCATGCTGGACAAAGCTAGCCGCAAGTAATAATCCCTCGGGATTGTTATTAAGCCGACCCATTTTTTGGGTCGGCTTTTTTATTGCCTGATGTTTCCTTCCGGCAATAAAAAACCCGCCGACGCGGTGTGCGTCGGCGGGTTTTTTTCAGGCCTTACTGCAACGGATCGAGCGGCGCACTCGACACCATCGGCGCAGTGCCATTCGGCACCGCGATTTCCACTGGCAGGCCATCTTCAGCGGCGACCACGTCACGCACCACATCCCAGTTCATGCGCAGGTTGTTGGTGATGTCTTCACGCTTGAGCATCGCGTTGATCACCGAGGTGTGCTTGTCGACCACCGACGGGTTGCCATTGTCATCCAGCGGGGTATGCGCTTCGAGATACACCTTGCCGCCACTCACGCCAAACTTGTACGGGTCGTTGATGATCCGTACCGATGTGCCGACCGGCACCATTTTCGCCATTTCCAGCACGTTATTGTTGAACATGCGGAAGCAGCCGTGGCTGGTGCGCATGCCAATGCCGAATTTCTTGTTCGAGCCATGAATCAGGTAGCCCGGAGTGCCCAGGCTGAACTTGAACGGCCCCAGAGGGTTATCCGGGCCTGCTGGCACCACATTCGGCAGCGGATCACCATCGGCGGCGTGCTCGGCCTTGATCGACGCTGGAGGGGTCCAGGTCGGGTTCGGCGTTTTCGCGGTGATGGTGGTGTGGGCGATCGGTGAGCCCCAACCCTCACGACCAATCCCCAGCGGGAACGTGTACACCACGTTCTGGCCTTTGGGGTAGTAGTAGAGGCGGTACTCAGCCAGGTTGATCACGATGCCTTCGCGCGGGCCCGGTGGCAGGATGAAACGGGTCGGCAGAATGACTTCAGTACCGGCGCCCGGCAACCACGCATCGACACCCGGGTTGGCCGCGATCATTTCCGTGTAGCCCAGGTCGTAAGCGGTACCAAGGTCGGCGAAGGTATCTTCGTACTTGGCCTTGATCACCTGCACCTGGCCGATGATGTCTTCACCGGGCGGTGGCAGGGGAAACTCCAATGCTGCAGCTGGACCGGCCATACAAAGGGCGGCAAGAGACAGGCAGCGGGTGACGGCAGGAAAACGCGGCAACATCCGGAAAGTCCTTCGCATGATCGACAAGGGTATAAAAACGCGATTGTACACCGGCGCCTGGAATTTCGGGGAGTTGGCCGATAGCACGCTATCTTTTCGGCGTCAGAGCTCGAAACGCAGCTCTGGCCAGATCGGCGAGGTGCCGCGTTTTTGCGATTCCAGGATGGCCCGGCACAGCGAGCACAGGCGCTGGTCCTGGAAAACCCGACGATCGACACTCGACCAGCGCGGCTGTGCCGGCAGCAGGCTGCCACACAGGGTCCGGTCTGCCGAGCCGCCCAGCTCCAGTTGACGGGTAACCAGATGCACCCGCACTTCCTGGCAGGCGAACAGATCCAGCTGTTCGTCAGGCTCGATCAGTTGGTAGGCAAAAAGTGACCAGGCAGGACGCGGCATCGGGGGCTCCAAATCGGGGGCCGCCACCTTAGCCGAAAGCCTGCGCCTAGAAAAGGGTCATAACAGCGGTTTTAGCGTAGGCCAGACATTATCCAGCAACTTGTCCTGAGCCCCGGCCGCCGGGTGTATGCCGTCAGCCTGCATCAAGTCCGGATGACCGCCGACACCGTCGAGAAAAAATGGCACCAGCGCGATGTTTTTCTCGGAGGCCAGCGTGCTGTAGACCCTGGCAAAGGCCTCGGTGTAACGAACGCCGTAATTGGGCGGCAGTTGCATGCCCAACAGCAGGACCTTGGCGCCGTTGTCCCGGGAGCTGTCGATCATCGACGCAAGGTTTTGTTGCAAATTAGCCGGGGGCATTCCACGCAGGCCGTCATTGCCGCCCAACTCGAGGATGACGAGCTCCGGCTTATGCTCTGCAAGCAGCGCAGGCAGGCGCGCCTGGCCTCCGGCACTGGTGTCGCCACTGATGGAGGCGTTGACCACTTTATCGTCGAAACCTTCGTGTTTGAGCCGTTGCTCGAGCAGCGAGACCCACCCCAACCGGGTATCCAGTCCGAAACCCGCGCTGATACTATCGCCAACGATCAGGACAGTACCCGCCGCTGCGTTCTGGGCCATGCACATCAAGGCCAGGCCAGCACTCAAAAACCACACACGCATCGGATTCTCCATGGGCGCAAGCATTCTCACCGCGAAGAACCTCAGCAAAGTGGTTCCCAGCGCGGAAGGTGAACTGACTATCCTGCACGAACTCAGCCTGGAACTGAACAAGGGCGACAGCCTGGCCATCGTCGGCGCCTCCGGTTCCGGCAAATCCACCCTCCTGGGCCTGCTCGCCGGGCTCGACCTGCCCAGCAGCGGCGAAGTCACCCTCGCCGGGCAAGGGTTGAGCACGCTTGATGAAGATCAACGCGCGCGCATTCGCGCCGAGCATGTCGGTTTTGTGTTCCAGTCCTTTCAGTTGCTCGACAGCCTCAATGCTTTGGAAAACGTCATGTTGCCGCTGGAACTCGATGGCCGCAAAGACGCCCGCGAACGTGCCACCGAGTTGCTGCAACGGGTCGGCCTGGGCCAGCGCCTGACCCATTCACCGCGCCAGCTCTCGGGGGGTGAACAGCAACGTGTAGCGATTGCCCGGGCGTTTGCCGCCGAACCCGATGTGCTGTTCGCCGACGAGCCCACCGGCAACCTCGACAGCCACACCGGGGAGCGCATCAGCGACCTGTTGTTCGAACTCAACCAGGAACGCGGCACGACGCTGGTACTGGTGACCCACGACGAACGCCTGGCACATCGTTGCCGGCGGCTGATCCGCCTTGAAGCCGGCCTGTTGGTCGCCCCTCTGGAGCCTTGATGGCACGCCTGCCGCTGTTGCGCCTGTTCAGTCTTGCCATCCGCCAACTGCTGCGCGATGCCCGCGCCGGCGAATTGCGCGTGCTGTTCTTCGCCTTGCTGGTGGCCGTGGCAGCGAGTACCGCCATCGGCTACTTCGGCGCCCGCCTGAACGGCGCCATGATGTTGCGCGCCACCGAATTTCTCGGCGCCGACCTGTTGCTCGAAGGCAGCTCACCGGCACGACCCGAACAAATCAAAAGCGGTACCGAACTGGGGCTTGAACACGCTCAAGTGGTGGAATTCTCCAGCGTCATCGCCACCGATAACGGCATTCAACTGTCCAGCATCAAAGCGGCCGATGATGTCTACCCACTGCGCGGCGAACTGAAAAGCACCCCGGCGCCCTTTGCGCAGGAAGAGCCCGGTGGCGGACCGAAACCCGGCGAGGCCTGGGTCGAGGCACGTCTGCTGACAGCGCTGGATCTGAAGATCGGCGACAGCATCGACGTCGGCATGAAAACCCTGAAACTGGCGCGCGTCCTGACCTACGAACCCGACCGGGCCGGCAACTTCTATAGCCTCACGCCACGGGTGCTGATCAACCTCAGCGACCTGGCCGCCACCGGTGTGGTGCAACCCGGAAGCCGGGTCAGCTACCGCGAACTCTGGCGCGGCAAAGCCGAGGCGCTGGAAACCTATCGCCAACTGATCAAGCCTGGCCTGGCCGCCAACCAGCGCCTGCAGGATGCCCGCGACGGCAATCGACAAATTGGCGGCGCGCTGGGCAAGGCCGAGCGTTACCTGAACATGGCGAGTCTGGTAGCGGTCCTGTTGTCCGGCGTGGCGGTAGCGCTGTCGGCCACGCGCTTCGCCACACGCCGATTCGATGCCAGCGCCCTGCTGCGGTGCCTGGGCCTGTCACGCAGGGAAACCATGGTGCTGTTCAGTTTGCAGCTGACGGTACTCGGGCTGCTCGCCAGCCTCAGCGGCGCCCTCCTCGGCTGGCTGGCACAGCTTGGGCTGTTTGCGTTGCTGCATGATTTGCTGCCGACCGACGTGCCGCCGGGTGGCCTGCTGCCGGCCATCGCCGGGATCGGCACCGGGCTGGTGGCACTGGCCGGATTTGCCCTGCCACCGCTGGCCGCGCTCGGTCGCGTGCCACCCTTGCGCGTGCTGCGCCGGGACATGTTGCCGATTCCGTCCAGCACCTGGATGGTCTATGGCGCTGCGTTGGGCGCCCTCGGCCTGATCATGTGGCGCCTGAGCCTCGATCTGGTCCTGACCTTCGCCCTGCTCGGCGGCGGTGTAATCGCCGCGCTGGTGCTCGGGGGCTTGCTCTTGCTGCTGCTCAACAGCCTGCGCCGGCTGCTGGCCCGCGCTTCGCTGCCCTGGCGCCTCGGACTGGGCCAGTTGCTGCGCCACCCACTGGCCGCAGCGGGACAAGCCTTGGCCTTCGGCCTGATTCTGCTGTCCATGGCATTGATCGCGTTGCTGAGGGGCGAGTTACTGGACACCTGGCAGAACCAGTTGCCGAAAAACGCGCCGAATTATTTTGCTCTGAACATCCTGCCCGCGGACAAACAGGCCTTTACGGATCGCCTGATTCAACTGTCGGCGCAATCCGCGCCGCTCTACCCGGTGGTGCCGGGTCGACTGATCAGCATCAATGGCGAGCCGGTGCAGGACATCGTCAGCAAGGATTCGGCAGGGGATCGAGCGATCCAGCGCGACCTGAGCCTGACCTGGGCAGCGGACTTGCCGGTGGGCAACAAACTCACGGCAGGCAACTGGTGGACCGAGCAGGCACCCGACGAGGTTCCCGGTGTATCGGTCGAAGGCAAAGTGGCCGAAAGCCTGAAGCTCAAGCTCGGCGATCACCTGGTGTTTACCGTGGGCGGGATCAATCGTGAAGCGAAGGTCACCAGCCTGCGAGAGATCAACTGGGACAACTTCCAGCCGAACTTCTTCATGATCTTCCAGCCCGGCACCTTGAAAGATTTGCCGGCGACTTATCTGACCAGTTTCTATCTGGCGGCCGGTCACGATCAGCAGATTGTCGACCTCTCGCGCAGTTTCCCGGCAGTGACCATTCTGCAAGTCGAAGCCTTGTTGGAACAGCTGCGCAGCATCCTCGCCCAGGTCACGCTGGCGGTGGAATATGTGCTGTTGTTTGTATTGGCGGCGGGGATGGCGGTGTTGTTTTCCGGACTGCAAGCGACGCTCGATGAACGCATTCGCCAAGGCGCCCTGTTGCGCGCGCTGGGGGCCGAACGGCAGTTGCTGGTGAAGGCCCGGCGGATCGAATTCGGTTTGCTCGGTGCCGTCAGCGGTTTGTTGGCGGCCCTGGGCTCGGAACTGGTGAGCCTGGTGCTTTACCGCTACGCCTTCGACCTGCCGTGGCACCCGCATCCATGGTTGCTGGTGCTGCCGGTGATCGGTGCGGTGCTGATTGGCGGCGCCGGTGTGTTTGGTACGCGCCGTGCGTTGAACGCCAGCCCCCTGACAGTGTTGCGTGAGGGTTGATAGACTCGAACCTTGCCCATTACAAGAAGTAGCCATGAGCCGTTATCGTCCCCCCCGCCCCGCTGGCACCGCGCTGATCACCCCCGAAGGTGAAGCGCGGATGCGGGCCGAGTTTCATGAGCTTTGGCATGTACGGCGACCGCAAGTGACGCAGTCGGTAAGCGAGGCCGCGGCGCAGGGTGATCGTTCCGAGAATGCGGAATACACCTACGGCAAAAAAATGCTGCGTGAAATCGACAGCCGTGTGCGCTTTCTCACCAAACGTCTGGAAGCGTTGAAGGTGGTCAGCGAAAAGCCCAGCGATCCGAACAAGGTCTATTTTGGCGCCTGGGTCACGATTGAAGACGAAGACGGCAAAGAGTCGCGCTATCGCATTGTCGGCCCGGATGAACTGGACCTCAAGCTGGGGCTGATCAGCATCGACTCACCGCTCGCCCGCGCACTGATCGGCAAGGCGCTGGACGCCGAAGTTCGGGTCCAGACGCCAACCGGTGAGCAATGCGTGTACATCGTGGCGATTGAGTATCCGTAAACCTTAGCGGCGAGTAATCAGGCCTTGTCGGGCAACGCGGGTCAGTTGTTTGATCACTTCCGGCGCGTCTTCGAGGCTCGGTGATTGAATCACCGCAAGGTCAAAACTATCGCTGGCAAATCGAGCCAGTGATTCGCCGTCTTCGACAAACTGGATCAGGAACGCTGCAGGCCCGCCGGTACGACGTGGCCAGCCATCGAGGTAACGCAGCAGCGTCGGCTGATGTTTACCGCCAAGCAGGATTTTTGGATTGCGCTGGGTGAGATGTGCCGTGATCGGCGCGGGACGTACTACGGGGCTAAGTGCGTTCATCAAGTCGTGTCTCTGCCTCAAAATTCTGCATGGCAGGTGAGAGGCAACACCGAACCAGCGCTTTAGCGGTATTTCGAAGCCTGTTTCAAGCTTCTATCGGCAACTGGATGAGTTACCTGGCGCCCCGCAAGTAGCTGTTTAAATCGGCGCATGGGCAACATCCTAGAGAAGCTGACCGGACAGTGTCAAGAATGACGCGCAACAAAAAAGGCCCGCGCAATGCGTAATGCTGTTCACTTAAGCGGAGCAGCCTTACGGTCCACTGGAAACCGGGTCTTTGAGATCTTCACCGTCCTTG